>CAZAWX010000190.1:1678-7841 GCA_964488985.1 uncultured Ectothiorhodospiraceae bacterium | reverse complement strand
CTTACTCCACAAATCTGGATAAGTAATCCGCCACCAGATCGATTTGCTCCTCAGAGGTATCGCCGACAATACGTTGCTTAGCGTTTATGGACGGGCACTAGGTAATATTTTTACGGCCATAACCACCTACACTGTCAGCAGTATGAAGTTGGCGCTGTTTGGCGCGGTGGCCTTTCCATAATCTGGCCTTAACCAGTCGATAACGCTGGCCTTTGGCTTTCTCATCACCCAGTTCATACCAGGCTGCGCCCCAACCATCCTCAATACATCCGGTTTGCTGAAACATCGGTGGTGCCACGCCCGTTTCACGCCACTGTTCCATTTTGATTTGCCAGTCATCTGCTGAAGTCCTGCTCATCCCGGCAAATTCGGCCGCCAGTACTTCCATGCCCATCGACAACAGCATGGGCGGTCGGCTGTCCATTTCGGCGGCCAGCATCAACACGGCGTAAAATCCGAATGTTTTTGTCGGTCGTAAACGCCAGGGGATGACATTCAGCACCGGATGTCTAAGAGGCGCCCGAACACCCTCCACATTGACGAATATCTGATAGATACGCAGCGAAGCATGTGCAAACCCCTGCCTGGAACCGGTATCGGCATCGCTCAGGATAGGAATGACCTTCGCAGTCATTTGACCCCGGCCAGATAGCCCGAAATCAATTCAAGGTCACCACCCTTCAGGCCTTTAATCACATCACGCATGATAGAGTGACTGCTCCTGGTTCCATTTTTGAATGCATCAATCTGAGCCTGAATGTATTCCGGATGTTGCCCGGCCAGAGCCGGAAAAATACCCTGTCCATTTCCAGTCAGACCATGACAGCGCGCGCAATTAGCGCGATACAGGGATTGACCCATCTCCAGTTCAGCGCGCTGTTTCAAACTCAGCACATGCGGAACAGGGTGACTGGGTTTGGACTTTTGGTGGCTATAGTAGACTGCCAGATTAGCCATATCCTGTTCGGACAAACCAGCCACCATACCCTGCATCATACCATTCCTGCGTTTGCCGCTCTTGTATGCTTTTAATTGTAGATAGATGTAGTTGGGATCAAGTCCGGCCAAACTGGGAAACATATCCGCTTCGCTATTACCGCCCGCGCCATGACAACCGGCGCAAACCTCCGCCTTGCTGCTCCCCGCTTTCAGGTCGCCCTGCTCCGCCCTGGTAGGCTTGGCGCCCCATGTGGCCGGAACCGACAGATTATGCGTCAAATTCTTATGGCATTGTACGCAGGTCAAACCATCGGTGTTCTTTTGCTTATGCGGTGGGATATCAGGGCTGTACAGGCCGATTGAATTTTTAAAATACTGCTGATGATCAGGGCGAATGTGGCATTCCCGGCAGGTGCGACTATCCGTTTCTATAAAACGGGATCGTTCCTTTTTGGTCAGGCGTGGCGTTAATACATGATCGTAAAAATTACGGTCGCGCAGCGCGATCTGAACATCCTTCCAGCCCTGATCGGCCAGAAACATATGTTTAAACCAGCGAAAGACAGAATGTGGGTTGTCATGACAATTGACGCAGCCCGGCTTGAGCGGATTTGTGCTGCTGCCCATGGCGGAAAGTTTATATTCCTCATATTGAATGGGGTGACATTCAGCGCAACCGATGGTGACGCCAAACGGTTTTTCCTTATTGCCCTTTGGGTTGAATGCATAGCTTTTTTCGTCATACCACGTTTCGTGACAGATATTGCATGTTCCGGGGCTCTGGAAGAGCGAATGTACGCCCGGTACATCGATGACGCCTATCTTGCCTGCCATCAGGACAAGGACGATGCCAAGGACCAAAATGCCGCCTGCAATAAAAATCTGGCGTTTCTTTGTCATGATTTAACCACTTTGAGTTGCTTAACGACTGGCTGTCGTCAATGTTGATTTGGACACATGAACATCGCCATATGTGTCATTTTCATGTGCTTTTTCGATGCTGACAGATGTGGCCAATGCACCGCCGCCAGCCGCATCAAATAATGGCGGAATGATAGCAGATGGGTGTACGCCCATATCGGTCCACCAAAGGTTATGATTGATATCGTTATCGGTATTAGCGTGGAAAACAGCATTTTTCGGCCCGGCTGAACCCGCAGCGACATTGCCGATACTCCAGTGTCCGCCATCGCGATGCATGGCGACCACATCAGGTCGAATCATTTGCGTGACGCGCACGCGGGTGACCAGATAACCGATCTTTGATGTGACACGAATCAGGTCACCGTCCACAAACTTCAGCTCAAGTGCTTTCTCGTAATTCATCAACAGATGATTGGCCAGGCTCGTTTCAGCAATAATCTTGTTATTGGCTGAGGCATCATCCGCGTGATAATCGGAGGCGTGAACGATCAGCGTTAATTCATGTTCTTCCCGTTGCGTGTCTGCTGCTGCCTGCCAGTGCGGGAAAGGTGATAGCGTGAGCTTTGTCGCCCGACCATATTCAGGCATTACTTCTTCACCCTGCTCATCCACAACACGTCGCTTTTCAGGATGCAGATAACCATAAATGGGCCAGAAGCCGCTGTGCTTGGCCATCAATTCCCAACCGCCGTCTTTTTTCAAGCCGGTAACGCCTTCCAGTTGCGCGCCCATCCACGCCTTGGTGTTGCGGAATTGCCAGAATCTGGACATATTCGGATTGCCCAAGGCCGCGATAATATCGCGCAGGGCGATGCGCAGTTCTTTGGCCTCGGCGGGTGCTTTCACCACCTGCTGGCGCAAACCCACCCATGGCAACAAACATCCCTTGCTTTGCACCGGCTCATTGCGTTCCAGCCAGTGCGCTTCCGGCAGAATAATATCCGCCAGTTCCGCCGTCTCATTTTTAAATGTTCCGATAGACACAATGAAAGGAATGCGGCTTTCATCGGCCAGAGTTTCACGCCACAACGCGGCACCGCCAGCATCAAAGACCGGATTACAGTTGTAATGAAACAATACCTGAATCGGATAACTCTTGCCTGCATCCAACGGGAATTTGGCAGGATGGGTCACCGGATTCACCTTTTGTAGCTCGGGTGCCGGTGATGGCTCGCCAAGTGCAATCGTTCTGGGCAGACAATTGCCACCCTGCGATTCGATATTGCCGGTCACCAGTAGCAACAGACTCAGGGCGCGCACTGTATCAAAGCCATTGGTGTGTTCACTCACGCCTGCTCCGCTCACCACGCAACCGCGCTTGCTTTCAAAAAACTCACGTGCGGTGCGGCGAATACTCAGAGCAGGGGCTCCGGATACATCTTCAGCGTGCTCCAGGGTGTATTTACTGACGGCTTTTTCCAAATCTGCCAGCTTGATATCGCTGTATTTTTGAATGGCGTCCGTATTCACCCAGCCTTTCTTCAACAAATAGCGCACCATAGCCAAGGCAATGATGCCGTCCGTACCCGGTTTTACGGGTACCCATTCGTCGGATAAACCGGCTGTCTTGGAACAACGCGGGTCAAAGCTGACAATTTTGGCACGACGCATGATGCGTCCGTCCATCGCATCGGCGGCATAATCCGGATAAGTGACCAGAAAATTACTGCCAAAGTTCAGAATATAGTGGGTATGTGCCAAATCGGGAATACTATCCGCCGCATTCCATACCGCTTGCCATGCGGCTTTGTGAGTAAATGAACCCTCCAGATCAATGCTGGTATTGGAACCCAGCGTATGCAGAAAACGCGTCCATGCACCGGCACTGGTATCCTTGCCGTGCAGCAGGGCGATAGCTTCAGGTTTACTGGCGTTGGTGGCGATAGCGATTTCTTTCAAGGCCTGCGGCCATGAAATTTCACGCCACTTGCCGTCACCTCGCTTGCCCGCCCGTTTTAACGGTTTGAGCAAACGATCACCATCGGTCAACTGCAACCAGGCTGATGCCTCGGCGGCGCTGACCCGGCCACGACTGCGCGCAGATTCAGTAATGCCAGATATTTCAACGACTTGGGATTCATGTTTTCCGGTCAACGAATTGGCGGGGGTCATGGGGTCATCTTCCACCCAGGCTTCGACCGGGTTGTCGTGCGGGGTGACAGGCGAACAGGAAAAAACACGTTTTCTGTCTTCTCCACGTTTGATGTAGTTATAGGAATGGTTGCCCAGTTCAAGTTCCATGCCTGCAGCCTGTTTGGCCACGCCCACAGCAACTACAGTGGCGGCGCTACGCTTGAAAAACTGGCGACGTGTGGTTTTGCCGGATCCGTTACTCATCTTAGAGTTACTCATCTTAGAAATGCCCCTGATAATAGGTTGTGCCCATCACCCACCAAATGCGCATGCCATAAATGCCGGTGGCGCACATAAAAGATGCGGCCACCACCCAATAGATATTCGCTCTTATTTTCGGAAGTATCAGGATGGCCAGTGGTATCCACAAACCCCAGACCAGCTCCAGATAGAGATAGGGCCATCGAAAGACACCGAGCAGCACATCGTACATCATGGTATGATCTTCGCCGGTGCCGTAGGTGGCTTGCAAGAAATCGTTCAATAACAGGAACATATCAAACACAATGCCGTAGAGCATCAAACGCGACATACTGATCAATAGTTCTTCAGGCACGATCTCCCGTCTGGCAAATTTGTTGCGCAGCCACATACAGACAATCAGCAGTCCGATACCCGATACATAAGCGCCGGTGAGGAACAGGATGGGTGCGGCGGAGTCATGGTTCGGGATACGTGAGGGATTGAGTTGGATGACCACGCCGGTGTACCAATGCGTGCAGATAGCCAGAATCACAGCGAGTATGCCGAATATGCGCGCCCATTTCGGATCTTTTTTGTATACAAAGTAACTATATACCATCATGCCGACCGGATAACTCAGAATAAAGAAGGAACCCCAAACCATGGGCGCAGACCAGTGGCTGAAGCTGGTCATCATAAGGATATGGAAAAAACGGTAAGGCTTGCCCAGATCAATGATCAACAGAATGGGCACGATCAGCAGCAAAAATGTCGCAAAATTCGATGCGAAAAATGCAATCGGCTTGTATTTTTTGATACCGAACACCCAGCCCAGCGAACTGATCACAAAAGAGCCAGCCGAGCCGCCTACCAGCCAGAAATACAACGCTATGGGAAAGCCCCAATATTCGTGGTGATAGACATTGGCAATAATTTGACCGTCCATGTTAGAAAAGCCCCCTGAAAAATTTCTCCGGCGCAGCACCGAAGAATGATTTGAAGTTGCGGCCGATATGTTTCATTAAACCAATGAAATCCATTTCAGTGTCGATAATGTCACCGCCGAGTTCGCCGCCCAGTTCATTATCACGAATAAAGGTGTTGCTGCGCATATGCGCCTGTTTACTGCGATGATGGAATGCGAATTCAGGGTCGGCAATGCGGCCATCCATGCCTATATAAAATACCTGCGGCTCATTGCCTGATTCTGGACGCAGGGTGAAAGTCTTGTTATCCCGAATAAGACGGGCGACTTCACTTTTCGAATCATTGCGATCACCGAATACCATGGCACCGCCGGTACAGGAAGAAACGCACAATGGAGATAGTCCGCGCGTCACACGCACAATGCAGAAATCACATTTGTCCGCGACATTACGCGGATTGCGTTTGTCACGGCGATGATTGGTCAGCAAATGGCGAGCATTATACGGGCATGCAACCATGCACGTTCTACAGCCGATACAACGGTTATAGCGTTGAAGTACATAGCCATCGGGATGTTTGAATGTGGCTTTGGTCGGGCAGTTGCGCACGCATGATGGTTGATCGCACTGATTACACAAGCGAGGCAACACCTGCCGTTTGGTATTGGGAAATTCGCCAACTTCGGCTTCCATTACCCACATGCGCCAATCACCCAACGGCACATCGTAACCAGATTTACAGGCTGCTGTGCAGGCATTGCAACCGGTGCAGCGGCGTAAATCCACCACCATCGCATAGCGTTTTCGACCTTTTTTTCCAAGGCTTGGGGATACGCCATTAAAACCATAGACACGTTCAGACAAAATAAACTCCCAAATTGTATTGATAACTAATATGCTTTTGCCTTACCTCGGCATTAAATGATGCGCGAAATATATTCCTTCTCCATAAAATTAAAAACGTGTTGCAGTTTCATGATTCCTCGGCCCGATAATACGTGCGCCTGACCATTGGGGATGCAATTTAATTTCATTTTGGCACTGCGAACAATAATGGT
>CAZAWX010000190.1:0-1578 GCA_964488985.1 uncultured Ectothiorhodospiraceae bacterium | reverse complement strand
CCTGACCATTGGGGATGCAATTTAATTTCATTTTGGCACTGCGAACAATAATGGTTTTCACTATCATCACCAAGAAATGGTGCATGACAGGTTATACACCTGTATTGATGGCTGTGAAACAGCACTTTGTGCTCATCTTTTCGTAATGCTTCACCATCCTGCTGGGCTTTCATGCTCAGAGCATCGTAGGGACAAATGGATATGCACAGACCGCAGGCAATGCAGGTCAGTGACCTGAATGATAAAGCTACGACATTATCTTCCGCCTGTTCCTCTATCTCCTTCTCATCCCAGTTTAGTGCCCCGGTTGGGCAACGTACAGCACAAATCCGACAGCCGGTGCAATGATCATCGGCCTCAATGCGGCGAAAAGGTTGAGTCGCATGCATTTTCCGACCGGAAAACAACGCCATAATGGAGAGCCGGTGATTTGCGGGAAGATGTTTATGCATCAGTATTTCTTCATCGCTACCGATATCACTCAAATCAGATTGCCCTGCATCGGCCTCAAGTAACTGTTTTACAGCGGTAGGCAGCAGCGACGTAGCACTTTTTTTTCCCAGTGTGGTAAGAAATTTTCGCCGGGCCATGATCGGTTCGATGGTCATATCCGTGGGCTGCGCGTGTTTGATTGCCACTGTCGTGCCATCGTCAATATTGTTTTTGGCATGCATGGAAATGACGGGGATGGTGCGAAGGGGGTGTTGTTGCACGGCATTGATTCTGTTTTTCCCCACGCGGGTCGGACACGATGCACAACCGTTCAGTCCGTGCAGGTGAATATTCGCTACGCCATTGCCATATAGCGCCGCCAACAGGGATTCAGTCAACATGCCATGGCAGGGGATCTTTGCCATATGTGCATGATTCGTGGTCACAGCCTGACAACCAATATGGATGTCGGTCTCATGTTTTGCCCATTCAATCAGTTTGAACGCATCAAAGTAGTCATGCTGAAAAACGCCGGTGGGGCAATCGCTGACGCATATTCCGCAGTTGTTACACAGCATGGCTTCAATCTCCACGCCGGTATCATTGGTAGTAATCGCGTCCTGCGGACAGGCTTTGGCGCATACATGGCAACATGCCAGCTTGTGCCTAGGATTGAGACAACGGTGCAGGTCAGTCTTTATCCATTCGGATTGAAAAAAACTGGCGATATCTTTTAAACTCATATCACGCTCTTGAGTTTTTAGCGGTTTTCATTTTATGACTCGGCCTGGAGAAATCACTTGAGCATCGTTTGGGTCTCGTGCAAATCATACCAGTTGATGTGCTGGCAAGGAATGAGCGATGCTACTTATAGAGAAAGTTATTGATCTGCGTCAATTATCGTTGTACTGCCCCCTCTCTTGGTTGAGGCATTTCCACTGTACAATCGAGGGTCTCCAGTTGTTGTGGGAAGAGGAAATACACCCGGTGCCATCTGTTGATAACAGATCCTGTGTAAGAAGAACACAGTTCTCCAGTGGTCTGGTCGATGTAGCGAAAAAGTGGCTGATTACCAGGGGCAGTTTGCCTGAGTCCAGCGGGTAGCCCAGTGACGAGCCTCAAGTGTCGCTGCTGGTGACAACTTCG
>CAZAWX010000189.1:0-7845 GCA_964488985.1 uncultured Ectothiorhodospiraceae bacterium | reverse complement strand
TAGCCATCCCTGCGGCAGTGTGCATGAAGTTGATCCACCGTAGTGTCTGATCAAGGCTCGCTGTTGGTTTTATTGCTCGGATCGTGGCCGTTCATTGCCCGGATCCCACAGTGCCTGATCCGCGATGACCTGCACGGGACGGCGCTGGCCCAGCAGCAGGACGTCGAGTTGCGTTCCCGGTGTCGTAAACGCAGGTTTCAGGTACGCCCAGGCGAGGCCTTTGTGAACGCAGTGCCCGTAGTCTCCTGAGGAGATGGCGCCAGCGATTTCCTCGCCGTGCCAAACCGATTCCGAACCCAGCGGATCGCATGGACTGTCGGTGTCGCCCGCTTCCCCAACCTCTAGCAGTGCCAATTGCCAGCGTTGAGATGGGTGCGCAGATTCATCACGGGTCGTCCCGGCACCGAGGTAATCTTTATCGAAACGGGCAAAACGCAATAACCCGGCCTCGCACAAGGTCACCTCGCTGGTCAGTTCATGGCCGGAGCGATAGGCTTTTTCCATACGCAGACTGTTCAGTGCTGCAGAGCCCACATGGACCATTGTGACGCAGACGTCTTTGCCCGCTTGCACCAGTGCTGCGTAAACGTCACTCATCTGCGCCATGGGCAAGTGCAGTTCCCAGCCCAGTTCACCCGTGTAAGTGACCCTGAGTGCCCGCACAGGGTTGCCACAAATTGAAATTTCCCGCATGGATAGCCAGGGAAAGGCGTTGTTGTCGAGGGGCGCATCGGTGACCTGGCGCAGCAGCTTACGTGCATCGGGCCCTGCCAGCATCAACACTCCGAACTGTTGCGAGACATTTTCAATGCACACCGATTCGGATCCCAGAACATGCTTTTCCAGCCAATCTTGAAGCGCCAGTTCCCGCACCGCCGCATACACCAGGTAATAGTGATTTTCGGCGAGACGAATCAATGTCGCTTCGGCTTCAATGCGTCCGTTCTCAATCAACAGGTGGGTCAGAGCGATCCCTCCCTGGCGTCTGGGGATACGATTGGCGCACATGCGATCCAGGAAGGCGTGGGCCTTCGGACCGGAAATTTCAAGTTTGGCAAAGGCGCTCAGATCAGCAATCCCAACCCGTTCACGCAGGCCCCGGCATTCATCGCCGATAATCTTGTGTAAGGCCGAACGGTGAAACGAATGAATGTGCGCCGGGGCGGTTCCTGGAGGCGCATACCAATAGGGGCGCTCCCAGCCGAAAACCTCTTCGTATACTGCGCCCTGGTCTTTAAGCGCCTGATACAGCGGCGAGGTTTTCGACGGCCTGCAGGCAGGGCGATCCAGATGCGGGAAAGGCGTTTCATGGCGTAGCAAATAATCTTCCCGGGCCTTGTCCAGTCGGAACTGATCGGTTATCCAGGATCCGAAACGGCGCGGATCGAAAGGCCGCATGGAAATATCGGCAGCGCCGTGCATCATCCACTGGGCCAGATATTTGCCCGCCCCCGGCCCCCAGGCGATGCCAATCTGGGAACCACAACAAAGCCAGAAATTGTTCAAGCCGACGACCGGACCGAGCAGCATGTTGCCGTCAGGTGGATGGGTGATGGCGCCGTGAACCACTCGTTTGATGCCCAGTTCCGCGACCACTGGCAAACGTTGCAGGGCATTTTCCAGCCATGGCCCGATGCGATCAAAATCTGCATCGAATAACTCATGCTCGGCTTCCCAGGGGGTGCCCTGATCCCAGATGGTGGTGGCGTTGGCCTTTTCATAAATGCCGATGAGCGCTGATTTTTGCTCCATGCGGATATAGCCCGAGACCTGGCGGTCATCGCGCACCACCGGCAGTTCCCGCTGAAGGTGTTCAAACTCCGGCACCGCTTCAGTAATCAGATAGTGATGGAGCAGGTTGGCAATAGGCAGTTCGAGACCCAGCCATTGTCCAATCTGGCGGGCATAGGTACCGCCGGCGTTGACCAGGATTTCACACTCGATGTCGCCTTGCTGGGTCTGCACCCGCCACTCGCCATTGGTCTTTTGCCGGATCCCGGTGGCCTGGTTAAAGCGGACGATTTCGGCGCCCAGCATACGTGCGCCCTTGGCCATGGCGAAAGCGACCCCGGCCGGATCTACATGGCCGTCGTCGGGTGTATAGAGTGCTGCCTGCACGCCTTCGAGGTTATAAAACGGGTGTAATTCGGCAATCTCACTGGGGCCGATCACCTCCAGGTTGAGGCCGAGATTACGGCCCACAGAAACGGTGTACTGCAGCCAGTCAATTTCATCGCGGCAATAGGCCAGACGTAAAGAACCGCAGCCGTGCCAACTGCAATTTTGCCCGGTTTCAGCCTCCAGTTGCGGATAGAGTTCGGTGGCGTACTTGTTGATGTGGGCGAGACCGAGGTGGGAGACCGAGTGTGATACCTGGCCTGCCGCATGCCAGGTGGAACCGGAGGTCAGTTCGGCCTTTTCCAGCAATACCAAATCCGTCCAACCGGCTTTGCACAGATGGTAGGCCAGGGAGCAACCCATAACGCCACCGCCGATGATGACAATTTTGGCCTGTGTTCGCATGTTGTCTATGTCCGCTTGACTACGGCTGATTGTTTATCCTGAAACAGGGTTTATCCTGAAACAGGATTCGCCGTTGAGATTAAAAAATGGTACAAATGTATCATCACAATAGCAAGATCCTGTCATGCAATCAGAACCCATCCCTGCAGAGAGTGCCGACGCTATCCTCAAACGCTTGCAGGATGAGTTCGGCACATTGACGCCGCAATTTCGCAAAGCCGCCCGCTATCTCATCGATCATCCCCATGAAGCCGGAGTGCAATCAATGCGCTCCCTGGCTACGGCGGCCGGGGTTCAGCCCAACACGCTGGTGCGTCTGGCGCGATACCTGGGCTACCCCGGTTATGCGCAATTGCGTGAGCGGTTCCGGGATTTTCTGCGCGGCGGTCTGGGCGGTTTTCAGAACCGGGCGCGCTGGTTGCAGTCACAGGCACGCGCCAGTGGCAGTGGCGCCATTACGGAGCAGATGGCGGTGGCTGAAATGCAGAATCTGGAGCAGCTGTATCAGCGTCGTATGGTGGCGGATCTGGAGCAGGCGGCAGATTGGATCCTCGCCGCGCAGAGGGTATTTGTGCTGGGGGTAGGAGCCGCCTATCCATTGGCATTTTCCTTTTGGTACGTGGCACGGATGGCCTTTGACCACCTCCAGGTGTTGCCCCGCCATGGCAGCTTGCCCGGCGATGATCTGGCCCGGATGATGCGCGGTGATATGCTCATCGCACTGACCTTCCAACCCTACCGGGGCGAAATAGTCCAGGCCGCAGAGCAGGCCATGAAGCGTGGCGCCCGGGTGCTGGGTGTCACCGACAGTCAGACCTCGCCATTAATCAAAGCGGTGGACATGGCCTTGATTGCGCCAACCCATACGCCGCAGTTTTTTCAGTCCGGCAGTGCCGTCATGGCCTTATTGGAAACACTGATTGCGGTACTGGTGGCGCGAGCAGGGGAGGAGGCCACGGAGCGTATTGCAGCATTTCATCAACAACGCTGGGATGCCGGTGTCTATCTGGAGGAACCTGGCGGTTAACGATTCGGCTATTGTGCAAGTGGAATCGATGCTGGTACATTTGTGCCATTACGGCTGAATCGACGCCGTTCAAGCCTGCTTTTGGAGAAAACCATGAGCGAATCATCCAGCGCCGCTGTTGCCCCTGATCTTGCCCGTGGCCTGGATCCGGACTATTACCTGGCCTCTGAGCGTTTTACTGCGGCCCGGGATCGAATCTTTTATCAAACCTGGCAACTTGCCGGGCATGTCTCGCAACTGCGCAATCCGGGCGACTACTGGTGTTTTTCTATTTTTGACCAGGATTTGTTCCTCATCCGGCAACGCAATCAGGACAGCGCCGAGGACAGTATCGATGGTGCTGGCGCGATTCGCTGTTTTTACAATGTCTGTCAGCACCGCGGCCACAGCCTGCTCGAAGGCCAGGGCCAGCGGCGCCTGATCACCTGTCCCTACCATGCCTGGACCTATGGTCTTGACGGACACTTGCGTGGCGCACCAAACAGTGATCAGGTCCGCGGTTTTGACCGTGCCGAGATTTGCTTGCGGGAAGTGCGCCTGGAGGTGTTTTGTGGTTTCGTGTTCGTCAATCTTGCCGATGATGCCGAGGCGATGGAGGTGTGTTATCCCGGCGTACGAGAGGCGCTGCTGGCATGTTGTGCAGATATCGAGACACGCCAGTTTGTTGCTGCACACAGTTGTGAAGAGCAATGCAACTGGCTGGTTGGCATTGAGAATTATAACGAGTGCTATCACTGTCCCGTGGCGCATAAATCGTTTGCCAGCGGTGTGATCGACCCGGCCAGTTATAATATCCAGCCATTCGGAAGTGGACACTGTTTACGCCACACGGCGAAGGCGGCCAGCGGCCAGAGCGCCTGGTATGACACGTCGGGCAGCAGCTACAACTCATTTTTCCTTTGGCCGGCCGCAGCGCTGCAAATCTATCCGGGTGGCATGCTCAACACGTATCATTGGCGACCGTTGACGGCAACCACTACCGAGGTATGCCGGGGTTGGTACTCAGCGGATCCACAGGCCGATACGGCGCTGCACAAGGTGATGGAACTGGATCGCACTACGACCTTTGCCGAAGATCTGGAACTGGTGCGCTGTGTGCAACGCGGTCTTGGCAGCCGGGGTTACCGTCCCGGGCCGCTGGTGCTGGATCCTCGAGGCGGGATCCGTTCTGAACATTCTGTCGCAGTGCTGCATGCTTGGCTGCGCGAATCTTTGGGTGCATCAAGATGAACATCCCCACTCAGATGCAGGCCGTGGTTCTGACCGGACACGGCGGTTTTGACAAACTTCAATACCATAGCGACTGGCCCGTACCAACGGCAGGTCCAGGTGAGGTGCTGATCGAAGTCGGCGCCTGCGGCCTGAACAACACCGACGTTAATACCCGCACCGCGTGGTACTCCAAAGCCGTGAGTGGCGCGACGGCCTCCGGAGCCGAGGCAGGGTTTGAAAAAACGGATCAAAACGACAGTAGTTGGGGTGGTAGTGCAATTGATTTCCCACGTATTCAGGGCGCCGATGTCTGCGGGCGGGTGGTGGCGTTGGGGGCGGATGTGCCGCCGACCTGGCTGGGGAAACGCGTTCTCATCGACACCTGGCTGCGGGACTGGTCGGATCCGATGAACCGGGATCGCTGTGGTTTTTACGGTTCGGAATGCGATGGCGGATTTGCCGAGTACGCCACTGCCGCGATCACCAATGTGCATGCAATCAACAGTGATCTTGAGGATGCGGAACTGGCGACGTTTGCGACGTCTTATATCACGGCAGAAAATATGCTCACCCGGGCCGGAGTAAATAACGCCGACAGTGTGTTGATCCCCGGCGCCTCAGGCGGAGTTGGCTCGGCCCTCATTCAACTCAGCAAACGCCGCGGCGCCACGGTCATCGCCCTGTGCGGAGAAGATAAAGCCGATCAGGTCCGTGCCGCCGGCGCTGATGTGGTCCTGCCCCGGTCAGTCCGTGATCTACCTGCCGCCCTGCTTGAGGCAACCGGAACTGCGCAGGTCGATGTCGTTGCCGATGTGGTTGGTGGCGAACGGTTCGGCGCATTGATCAATGCGTTGAAGCGTGGCGGGCGCTATACCTGTGCCGGGGCCATCGCTGGGGCGGTGGTCGAATTTGACCTGCGCACGTTCTATCTTAACGATCTGACGTTCACCGGGGCGACGATTCCGGCAGTGACGATTTTTCCGACGCTGCTCGGTTATATCGAACGAGGTGAGATCAAGCCATTGTTGGCCGAGGTCTTTTCCTTGCGGGATTTTCACGCCGCGCAACAGGCTTTTATCGCCAAACAGCATGTTGGAAATATTGTGGTGACGCCGAAATGAACGGTATCGATCCAGTCCGACAACGGCCGGGCAAATGGCAAATTTTGTTTGGCTAATCTTTACACCCATTTCAAAAACCAGCACGACGACTGCCGATGAAAATAACCTCTATCAGCGTGTATAAAAAAGACCTGCCGATCATTGGCGGCTATCAGTTTGCCAAAGGCAAACGTGTGGACATTGCCGATTCAACTCTGGTGCGAATTGACACCGATGCGGGCTTGAGTGGTTGGGGTGAGTCGACCCCCCTTGGTCCATTTTACCTTGCCTCTTACGCGCCTGGCGTGCGCACCGGACTCGCCGCTCTGGCGCCGCACCTGCTGGGCCTTGATCCGTTACGACTCGGCACCTGGTTGTGACAGGGAATGCAAAGTATTTATACAGCTTCTGGACGAGGCTCGCGAAACATTGAAGGTGAGGATTTCGCCCCGGAGCTTTCCGGCCTGGGAGTAGAACACGATCTGGACGTACTGGGTGATGCTGTCGCCCGTTTTTGCTAAAGGTTTGAATGGAGCCCTGAGGAAATGCCCATGAACAACATCTCCATGCAAGCGCATCAGGCTTGTTTCGACAGCGCCGGCAAAAGCCTGCCCGGCGCCAGCCTTGGCGGCTACGCCCTCGACGAAGCGATCCGTCTGGTGTTTGCGGAAGGCTCCGGGCCGCGTTTTCGCGATGTCGCCGGACGTGAGTATATCGATTACGTCGGTGGCGCCGGGGCCTTGATCCTGGGCCATTCCCACCCGGCCGTAGTGGCCGCGTGTCAGGCACAGATAGCGCGTGGTGGGCATATGTTTGGATCATTAAGCGATGTGGCGATTGAGCTCGCTGAACGCCTGGTGCGCGATATTCCCTGCGCTGAAAAAATCGCCTTTGCGACGACCGGTTCGGAAGCCACTGCCTACGCCATGCGTCTGGCACGAGCCTTTACCGGCCGGGACAAGATCCTGAAATTTGAAGGGGCCTACCACGGTAATCATGATTACGCGCTGGTCTCAACCTTTCCCCGGGTTCCAGGCAACTATCCTCAGGGTACTGCGGATTCGGCGGGTCAGCCTGCTGCCACGGTAGCGACGATGTTGGTCGCGCCCTATAACGATCTTGACGCAGTTCGACAGATCCTCAACGAGCATCGCGGCGAGGTGGCCGCCATTATTGCCGAATGTGTGCAACGCATCATTCCCGCAGATCCGGAATTTCTCGCAGGCCTGCGAGAGTTGTGTGATGAGCAGGAGATTGTGCTGATCTTCGATGAAGTGGTGACCGGATTCAGGCTCGAGTACGGTGGCGCCCAGGCTCGCTATGGCGTGACACCGGACTTGGCGACCTATGGCAAGGTGGTGGGTGGCGGTGGGCCATTATCGTGTCTTGCGGGCCGTGCCGAAATCATTGATCTGGCGAACCCGGGACACAAAGGTGAGGACACCTACACCTATTTCAACGGCACGCTGCATGGTAATCCCGTTGCTGCGGCTGCGACCCTGGCGATGCTCGATGAACTGGCAAAGCCTGGTACCTATGCGCGCCTGAATGAGTTTGCCGATCAACTTTGTACCGCCTGTCAGGAAGTGCTGGATCGCCATTCGCTTCCAGCGCTGGCTGTACACACGGGATCGTTATGGCAGATTCTGTTTATGGACCAAATACCCCGCCATCAGGCGGACATGCTGGCGGGGGATGCAGTGGCGATGCGCCGTCTCGATAGCGAGTTGATGAAGCGGGGTATTTACGCTTTACCGGGGGTGCGCAGGTTTGTCTCGACAGTGCATGGAGAAACGGAATTGACAGACACGGTTGAGGCGTTGGATGCAGCGTGTAAAGAATTGCGGGGTCCTTCCTAATTCAGATAAAGCAGGCGGGGTCCTTCCTGTGCACCAGACCGTGAGCAGCAAGGATGCTGCGACCGAGTCCCTAGGGATGGGTTCACGGCGTGTCTGGTACATAGGAAGGACCCCTCCTGCTTTA
>CAZAWX010000188.1:0-7873 GCA_964488985.1 uncultured Ectothiorhodospiraceae bacterium | reverse complement strand
ACAGATATTCCACCCGTCATACCGGGGCTGCGAATAGCGGAAGACATCATGCCGGCACCGGGTTCTCCATCCGTCTACCATGAGTGACGTTGGGGGCATGGGAATGACGTTGCGTGGAACGGTTTTCTATTTCCTGCGTCTTGATTTCTTTACGGTCTGTTCAGGTGCACGTTTGGCACTTTTTTTACCTGTTACTTTCCTTTTGCATCCGGGGTTTGTTGGCTCTTCGATATCCACACCAAACACCTCGGAGAGGTCTGCGTTTGTCAGCCGTCGCCGTTTGCCTTTTCCTGCGCTCGCTGCCTGTATATCCAGCTCTGCTGAGATCAGTTCTTCGTGATCAACATTGCGCAGCAGAAAAAGCAGCTCCGGTTGATGATCCAATCTGGCACCCACAGCGTACAGGACGGCGGCGACGTGTTTACACATCTCAGCCCAGTCCGGGCAGTCGCAGGCGAGCGTTATCTCGCTCGGCGCAGGAAATAAGCCCAGCTTTTGATCGGTCACTATTTGCATGACGTTATTGGAGAAACGCCCCTGCAGGAGTTCCAGCATGGAGCCGATTTGCCCGGCACACTGTTTGCGCACATTTTTCCATCTGTTGTCTGAAAGTGGCGTGATGCTGAGATTGATTTCATAAAGCTCTGTGCCACTGACGAGGGCCGCAACTTTTCCTTTAGAGACAGCCAGGTGGCAGACTGAACCGTTGCGGACATAGGCTCGCCCCCTTGGCAGGCGATTAACATAATCACTAAATTTTTCCAGATGATTGCACCAGGCTTCACCCCAGAATGTACGGGCAATTTTTCGCCCCTGGACCTTAACAGGTTCAATTTTCATGCCCTGCTTTTTTAGTTTTTTCATCTCCCTGACTGCCCTGGCACGTTGCTGTGCGACCGACACGTAAGCTGGCCATTCACCATAGCTCATTGCATTCACCCATCATCAGTTTGTGCTCTTTCTATATCAAGTGTGACAAGATCAAGTAGTGCCTTATCATCCATCTCGGTCAGCAGTATCTCACTGCCGCCTTCTAAAAGGTCATTGGCGAGCCCCATTTTCTCACGGATCAAGGTATCTATCTTCTCTTCTACCGTCCCCTGGCAGACAAATTTGTGTACCAGTACATTGCTTTTTTGCCCGATGCGAAAGACGCGGTCTGTGGCCTGGTTTTCTACCGCCGGATTCCACCACCTGTCAAAGTGGATGACATGGGAGGCCTGTGTCAGGTTGAGGCCAGTTCCACCCACCTTGAGCGAAAGAATAAAGAAGGGCGGGCCCGCTTCATCCTGAAACTGGCTCACCCATTTTTGCCGCTGCCTGACTGGGGTACCACCGTGGAGTACCAGACCAGGTTGCCCAAATTGCCGCTCCAGAAACTTTGCCAGCGGTGTCGTCATTGCACGGAATTGGGTGAATACCAGTAGTTTCTCCTGACGCGAGACGATTTCTTCGCACAATTCAGCCAGACGTTGAAATTTTCCGCTCTTTTTGGGATCGTATTCATCATCCCCCAAGAGCTGCGATGGATGGTTACAGATCTGTTTGAAACGCATCAGGTAGGAGAGCACCAGACCCCGGCGGTTCATGCTTTCAAGGTTTTCAATGGCCTCTGCCATCTGTGTGACAGCCTGCTGGTACAAAGCTGCCTGGGCTTTGCTCAGACCACAATAGGCGGTAACTTCAGTCTTTTCAGGCAAATCTTTGATGATGGATCGATCCGTCTTCAGACGGCGCAGAATATAGGGGGCAACCAGGTTGCGTAGTGGCACATACTGATCTGTTTTCCGTTCGGAAAGTGATTTCACAAACCCCTTAAAGCGCGTGGCTGACCCAAGCAGGCCAGGGTTCAGAAAATCCAACAGCGACCAGAGATCCGACAGTCGGTTTTCCACCGGCGTGCCGGTCAGGGCAATACGGGAGTTGGCCCTGAGTTTTTTTACCGCTTTGGTCTGTTTCGCGGCTGGATTCTTGATCGCCTGGGCCTCATCGAGTATCAACAACTGCCATGTCTCATCATGCAACCACGCCTGACGCATGAGCGTGCCATAGGTGGTTAACACCAGGTCGGTTTTCTGCAAGGCTACAGGTTCTGCAGCTATGGCATCCAGTGCCTTTTTGTTGAGCTGGGAGCCATGTACGAACAGACAGCGCAGGGAGGGGGCAAAACGTTCAAGCTCCAGTTTCCAGTTGCCAATCAGTGATGCCGGCAACACCAGCAGTGAGGCTTTGTCGCGCCGCTTTTTTTTCAGTACCAGCAACAGTGAGATAACCTGCATGGTTTTTCCCAGACCCATGTCGTCTGCCAGACAGGCACCTAAACCCAATTGGGAGAGCAGCCACAACCAGTTCACCCCTAGCTGTTGATAGGGACGAAGGGTCGTTTTGAGAGACTTGCCCGGCACCACGGTCTTCAATTGATCAGGCGAGCGCAAGGCCTCAAGCTCTGAGGACAGCCATTTGCCGGCTTGAACAAAGGACCACTGCCGGCCATTTTCCAGTGGTTCGCCCTTCAGATCAGCAGGTGCACCTGCCAGTAGTCTCATCCCTTGTGCAAAGGATATCCCGCCATCGGCCGTCTCAGCCGCGACCACCTCCCAGTGAGCCAGGGCCTGCTTCAGCTTTTCCTGATCCACCTCAACCCACTGCCCCTTCATAAACACCAGGCCATCATTTGCACTCATCAGTTTTTTTAACTCGGCCTTGCTGAGCGGTTCACTTCCCAATGCAATATGCAGTTTAAAATCCAGCAATGTATCGGCATTGAAGTTCTTTTTCTTGGCATCACCAATGGTGATCTGAACTCGCGGCCTGCTTCGTTTTTTCCACCAGTCAGGTAGGCGAACCACCACACCGCTTTGCTCATAACTGGGTGCTTCTTTCAGGAATTCCCAGGCTTCCGCCGGTGACCAGGCCAGGGGGTGATAGATATCACCGGTATCAACCAGGTCCTTGACCACAGGGCTGGATTCGGCAGCGAGCTGAACCGGTGAAAGCAGGCGGATCAGCGCCTTCTTATTTCTTGCCCCTGCATACTCTTGTAGAGCACGGCTGAGGGGTTGATAACGTATGCGGCCCTGCTCCGAGAGTTCGGGGGCATAGCTTGCCATAAAGGCAAAGGGATATTCCGGGTCACCCTTGTTTTCTGCCAAATGGAAGCAGACGCGGCCTACCTGGTGCCATTGCGGTGCACTTTCGGTCAGCAGTACATCAAGTCCACCGAGCATTTGTATCTGTTCACACACCCAGTTATCCAGTAGCGAGCGGATCTCCTGAAGCACCGGGGCAGAGAGATACTCGGCGCCACGCATGGGCGGCGCACCCATCAATAACGGTATGGTCTCACTGTCGGTGAACGGCGGGACAGGCTCAGGCTGTTGAGGGACTGCCTGCGGCATCAGGCAGCGCTCACTCATATATTGGCGGGCAAAATTGCGCCAGTATTGCAGTGACTGTGTAAGATCGGTGCCGTTTCTTCTGGCCGCCAGGGTAAACAATCCCTCCCCGGTGTTGCGCGAAAACGCCTTACCGACAGGGATAGTTTTATCAGTTGCATCATCTGCGTCTGACGGGAAACAATGAAGGTGGCCTGAAGGAAGCAGGCCCAGGTCAAAAGCAACCATTAAATCTCACATGCATATACGGTCAGTTTTTTGTGCTTTGTCTTCATTTGTTAGCTGACACACCAGGTCTCGTCGAACTGTCACACATCAGTCGAAAACCTGAATTGTTAATTGAGCCCGCTCTTGCATCTTGAATAGCATCCATGATATCCCGTATTGAAGCTTTTGTTTGCTGAGATATCTAAAACTAAAGCTCAGCAACTTCCCGGTATATTGATTAAACCCCCGTCAGTTTACTGTCCAAATGAGGGCTTTAATGGGTGTCGGCCAGCAAAGCGGCAACGCTCAGATCTTCATCAAGCTCAGGCCAGTGAATTCCTTCCCCCTCACCCAGTAGCTCCTAATTTTCAAGCTGTTCTTTCTTTGCCTTTGAAAGCTTGGGAAACCAAACCAAAGGAGCAGAAATTGTACGTCCATCAAGCAAATCAACGAATATAGCAGCATCTGAGCATTTCACATCGCGGGCTTGCGGGTATAACTCAACTTCCAAAGTGCTCATTCCATCTTCAACCAGAAAAGTGGGCATCCAACTTATCCAGTGCCTTCAGACCCCTGGTTGTATCACCACAAGAGGCCAAGGCGCGAAATCGCACTTCACTATCAAACTCTGCAAGCGCTTGAGTCGAAAGCTCTTCAACCAGCTTGTTAACACTCACATGCCGGTAGCGCGCTAATGCCTTCAGGCGGCTGTGCTTATCATCAGGAATTCGAATTGTCATTGTTGCCATGTTAATTACCTCCTAAAAAATCTTCGGGCCTGACTATTCTTAGACCCGGAAACTGTAGTTCAGCATTTTGAAAATCACGAATATTATTCGTGACTATGTGCGTAACATTACCAGCAAGTGCAAGCTCAATTATGAAATTATCACCTTCGTCCAGTATGTTAGGCCGCCATAAATAGTAAATCGGCACCCAATGAGCAATCGCATAAAATGCACCAAGTAATTCTTCAATATCCCAGTTGCTCAATGGGCACAGATTCAATATACGTTTTCGTTTACTAACATCTTCATACTCTACAAATAAAGCTTTACTAATCAGGGGAGTATATGAACGCTGAAGACATCTCCTCATCACCTCACGACTTGGCCCCTGAGAACCGATCAGTGCGCTAATCAAGATGCTTGTATCAACTACAATTACTTCATTCATTTTCAATATGATAGCATATACGCAGTCATTTTGTTATTAATTCAGTCTTCTATGTTCACCATTAAAACCGGCTACCTCCACTCGGACCTCCGCCAACCGCTCATGAAGGAATACTCGACCTTTATAGGTATAGGCGGGCCATCAAACTCATTGGAGGACTCAGAGGCAACCCGGCTGAAACCAGCGCCTTGTGCAAGCCACTATCTACAAGAGTTATTTTCGAGACATAGAGTAAAATACCTCAACGCACTATGCGCCGAAGGAGGCGAATATCCCGTGCAAAAAGATGCCAGTTTACCATCAGTAGATTACAATGAGCTCGACATGGCATATCAATTTACCAGTAGGGGTTATCTGTTTGATTCTGCCGCATATGCTTGCCGCAAGTCAGGAAAATTTTAACATGTGTCAGAGGCTGTAGTGAGTAAAGAAGAAGTACCGGACAACATTGATGACTACGAGCTTTATGCACCGGTAGCGAAACAACCGTCTGTGGTGACGAGATGATGAACACTTATGACAAAACCAGGCCGTAATGATCCCTGCCCTTGCGGCAGCGGTAAAAAATACAAAAAGTGTTGTCTCGCCAAGAAGGCAACGCCAGTTGCCGATCTCAACTGGCAGAAGATGCGCAAGACAGAGGGGGAACTGATCCATGCCCTGCTGAAGCATACGGACAGGTACTATGGTCCGGACGCTGTCACAGAGGCGTGGGAGGATTTTTCGCCGTGGGAAGCGCTGCCGATGGAGCCGGATTCCCAGCCCGAACTGGATACGATCTTTCTGCCATGGTTTGTTTTCAACTGGATACCGGACAACGTTGAGGTAGACAAAACAGATCACTATCCCGAGATACAGGTGGCGCTGCATTACCTTGAGCATCAGGGCGCACGGCTCGATTCATTCCGGCGACATTTCATCGAAGCGGTCTGCGCGCAGCCCTACAGCTTCTTCATGGTTACTGAGGTCATGCCCGGCAAGCAGATGACGCTCAAAGACCTGGTGTTGGGACGCGAATTAACCGTCCACGAGCGCCAGGCATCGGCAACCTTGCGCAAGGGATTGATCGTCTACACCCGCATCATGACAATGGACGATCATTCCATCATGGTGGGCTGTGCACCCATTGTAATCCCACCCAGCTACATCAATGAGATCATCGATTTTCGTGAGGCGCTGACAGCACGGTTCCCTGATTTTGGTCTCGAACTGCTACACGACTATGACATCGAATTGCGGGAAATCTATTACGATATTCGCGAGGAACTTCGTCACCCGGCCTTACCGGAACTGCACAACACCGATGACGACCACTTGCAGATGACCAAGCTCTACTACACGTTGAAATGCACACCCCGCGAGGCACTGGATGCGCTGGTGACCCTGTCCATGGCCGATGCCGATGAATTCATACACGAGGGCACATTCGACCAGCAGGGAGAACTGAGTTCCATTGAGTTCCCGTGGCTGAAAAAGGGGAACACACAGCATGCCGGCTGGGAGAATACCGTGATGGGTCACATCACCATTGATGGCGGGCAATTGACCATCGATGTCAACTCCCAGCAGCGCGCTGATAGTGTCAAACGTAAGATCACACGCCGCTTGGGAAAGCGGGCGGTATTCCGTAATGCGCTGATCCAGTCAATGGAAAAGATGCTGGAAGAGGTGCGGAACAATCCTGCCGCCTCGAAACAGTCGGCCAGTCAGGAGAGCGAAGACCTGATGGCCTTGCCTGAAGTTCAGGAGAAAATCAGGGAAATAGCGAATCAGCATTGGCAAGCCTGGCCGGATAAGCCGCTCCCAGCGCTCAAGGGGCAGACGCCGCGCGAAGCGGCCAGGACCAGCAGTGGACGGGAACGATTGGAAGCGCTGCTGCTGCAGTTTGAATCACGTGGAGGGGAACCTCAGCCATTTGATCCGGAGGTCGACGCGCTCCGCCAGTCGCTCGGCCTGGATTGAAGTAGTGTAGTGTCATATCAAGCGGGACCTGATCCGGTACCGTCATGACGTTCTTTCGCCGGAATGACGAACGTCTATTTTTAGGCGCCCACATTACTACGCGTAGGCGATCAACCACTCAACAATCCGCTCGGCCGCCTTACCATCCCATTTCTCGGGTACACGGCCCGCGGCAAGCCGGCCTGCCAGCACCTCATTGGCGGCCGCCAGGATGCAGTCTTTGGTATTACCGACAACCACATTGGTGCCCTGCTCGACGGTAATCGGGCGCTCCGTGTTATGCCGCAGGGTAATACACGGCACGCCGAGCGCGGTGGTCTCTTCCTGCAAGCCGCCGCTGTCGGTTAACACCATCCGCGCGTGCATATTCAGGTGTAAAAACTCAAGATAACCCAGCGGCCCGGTCACCAACAGGCCCATGCCGCCGGTGCGTGGTTCCAGGTAGTGTGCGATACCGAATGCGTCCATCATCTTTCGTGTGCGCGGGTGAATCGGGAAAACGATCGGCAAGCGCTCGCCGAGCGCGCTCAGGGCCTCGAAAATGCCGGTGAGCGTATCCTTGTCATCCACATTGGACGGCCGGTGTAGGGTCAACGTGGCGTATTTGCCCTCCTGCAGGCCCATATCCCGGGCGGTCATGAGTTTAGCGGCCATGGGTTTGTGGTGCAGCAAGGTATCGATCATGACGTTGCCCACGAAAATGATCTTACCGGCGGCGATACCTTCGGCTCGCAAGTTGTCATTGGCTGCTGGCTCGGTCGTAAGCAGGTAGTCACACAACACATCCGTGCATAGCCGGTTGATCTCCTCCGGCATCCCCATATCACCCGAACGCAAACCCGCCTCGACATGGGCAACGCGAATACCCAGCTTTTTGGCCGTGATCGTGCAGGCCATGGTTGAGTTAACATCTCCCACAACAATCACCAGATCCGGCTTTTCTTTAAGACAAACCTGCTCAAACTTCACCATCACCGCACCCGTCTGCTCAGCATGGCTGCCGGAACCCACACCCAAATCAATATCCGGCTTGGGCATACCCAGGTCGACAAAGAATGATTTGCTCATCTTCTCATCATAGTGCTGACCGGTATGCACCAGTAAATGCTCAAACTGATCGGGATAGCGGTTCA
>CAZAWX010000187.1:0-7933 GCA_964488985.1 uncultured Ectothiorhodospiraceae bacterium | reverse complement strand
TGGGGAAAGTCTTGGGTGTCTCTGCTCTTTCTGCTCTTGTGAGCCATTATTTGACGATTCTTACCGCTGTGAAATGGCCAGTGAACGAACGCATGGGTAGGTAAGACAGTTTCTCAAAGGCCATCAGGCAGCGCAGTAAGCGTTGCCGTGCCGAGCGCTTTGCCCGCTGTTGCATCAGCCCGGCGATAGCCACGGCAATAACTCTGGGACAATGCATCACAAAGGTGGAATCGATGACCCGGAACCCGGCTTGACTGACCAGTCTGCGCAGACCCCCGGGGCCGAGGGTCATGCCAGCCTGGTAAGGCGCAATGCCCAGGGAATTCAGTAGCCGAAACGGCAAAATGTGGCGCAGGGCAATCATCGGATTGCGTAAATTGTCCATGGTGAGCACAATCTGCCCGCCCGGGCGAAGAACGCGATACAACTCACCCACAGCAATACCGATATCGCTCTTTTCCTGGAAATGATCGAGAGTCGAGTTTGAAACTATGAGATCAAAAGTAGTATTCCCGAAAGGCAACCGTCTTACATCGGCAACCGAAGACTGTAACTCCGGACAACTGCTGCGGACTGCTGAAACGATCGCCCCTGAGATGTCGATGCCGCTGACTGATTTGGCGTTCATGCGTATGAACGGATACAAGCCCTCACCAAACGCTTCATCGAACAGGTCCGTTTTCAGAACGCTTTCAACGTCGCTGTCCGGCCACCATTTCCTGACTAATCCCAGATTTACGGCATCGCTATGTTGACGCCACAACAACTGTGGGTGCTCCTGCTGCCAATTCTCAGCAGTCGTCTCCCAATGTTGTCGCAAGTCACTCATCTGTTGTGAACCAGGTGAACATGCGTCAACGGCCCGTCAGTCGTTGCTGCAACTCACAGCGGATTTCATGCGGGTCATGCTTACTACAATACCACTGAATGGTCCGCTCCAGGCCCTCGGAGAAGCCGACTCGGGCGGACCAGCCCAGCAATTCACGGGCAAGGGTATTATCTGCAACCCTGTTGTAAGGCCCGGTCGGCCTGGAAGGGTCAGTCTCGATCGTGGCATCGTACCCCGCTTTTTCAATGATTGCCCTGGCTGCTTCAATCACACGGATTCGCTCCATGGTTCCAAGATTGATCGCAGTTCCGTCTTCGACTCTTTCCGCCGCGCTTATCGTGCCCTCCACGATGTCTCCGACATATGTCCAGTTCCTGATCTGCTCGCCCGTTCCCCAGACTTCAAACGGATTCTGTCGTACAAAAGCACGGGCGATCATGGCGATCACTGCATGGGACTCGGTGCAACGTTCACCATAAACCGTAAAATACCGCAGAGACGCTGATTTGAAGCCATAGTCCCGGTAATACGCTTTCAGGGTCAATTCACCCATGAGCTTTGCCCAGCCGTACATATCGTCTGCCTGGTAAGGCGGTCGAGCCATGTCTTCAGCCAGGTACACGATCTGTGTGGGGTCAGCCTGGAGGTCGGTGGGATAGACGCAACCGGAAGAGGCAAAGGTAAAATGACCCACTCCGGCCTGGTGTGCTGCCCGGATCATCAATCCATCCAGGGTCAGGTTAGTGGAGCAAG
The DNA here is from genome assembly GCA_964488985.1 of uncultured Ectothiorhodospiraceae bacterium. Taxonomy (GTDB): domain Bacteria; phylum Pseudomonadota; class Gammaproteobacteria; order HK1; family HK1; genus CAZAWX01. The sequence continues at coordinate 6,351 of CAZAWX010000187.1, read as the reverse complement.
CGGCCTGGTGAAGGTCTATATACCCCCTGCCACCATGATCCGCGGCGAGGTGGAACACATTGTCGATGCCCTGAACCACCCGAGCGGCATTGTCTTTTTCCAGCAGGTCGGCCTTGACGAAATCAACTACTCCCTGGTCAATCCAGTGTTGGATATACTCCTGTTTTCCGCTGGACAGATTGTCCACCACGCGCACCCTGGCACCTCTTTCAAGCAGGGCGTCCACCAGGTGTGACCCGATAAATGAGCAGCCACCGCTTACCAGGACATTTTTTTCAGACCAATCCAGCATATTCTTTTCCTGTTTGTTGGGGAACCTGCGATCTGCGTCTTGAAGATGAACATTTTGAATTATAATCCGCTTTACTCAGAATGAATCAGATATTCCTCAAGTAAAATATATATATTGTCCCCGTGAAAAAGATAATTCCGGCCTGAGCAAGGCTATAGCAAATGTTGTTTTTGCAGAAATTCACAACTAATCCAGAACTTATTTGATGAAAAGAATAAGGAAAACGAGATGGAAAAAGCACCCCTGAGGAGCAGGCCAGCCATCCACGTGTTTGCGGGTCGAATAGCCAGGTTCTTTGGGTTACAATTTTATGATCTTTATTTTGGCGAAAAAGATCTGCTGTCACCAACTGAGCCCGTTGCGCCACTACTATCCACAGAGGTTCGACCGGCCACGCCTGAGGACTTGAACAGAATTATTCACCGAATGGGGGGGGAGACCCGCAGAGAGTTCGAACAGAACATTAGCCTTGACAGTACGTGTTATGTTGCTTTCTATGCAGGCGCTATTACGGGCTACCTGTGGGTGAATCGAGAAATTATTAGCCTGACGGGAATGTATGTGGCCCCACTGCCTCCAAGGGGTTCATTCATGCACAATGTTTTTGTCTTTCCTGAACATCGCCGTAAAGGAATTTTTCAGCAATTATTCCATGCTGCCTGTAATGAAATGCGCGGGGCAGGATTTCTATCCATCGCTTGCTTTGTTGACAAGGCGAACAGCCAGTCTGTTGATGCATTCAGGAACGAAGGCGTTGAGTTTAACAATGCCGCTGTCCTCAAATTACCCAGGGTCAGACCTTTCCTCTACTGCCGGGCGCTCGCGTGAATCATGAATGAGAGAAAAAAGAGAATCCGGAAAGGAAAAAGTCGTTACGAATTGACTGACATTCCTTATCTTATCCGGACTCCACTCGGGCGCATACAGTTTCGGCATGGCATCTACTACCGGCTGTGGCCATTGCTGAGTGCTCTGGCGCGCCTATATCGCAGAAGAATCGTTTCCGGTACCAGAATTGTCACTGTTGTCGGATCCTACGGAAAGACCACCACAACACGAGCGGTGACAACATCATTGCAAAGGCAGATCCACAGAAGCCTGTTTTTGAACTGTTGGTCATACGTTGCAGCCGCGGTATTACGTATTCGGCCACGTGACCGTCATTCAGTAATCGAAGTTGGAATTAGTGATACCGGCCAGATGGAGCAATATGCCAGCATGATTCGCCCGGATATTGTGGTTGTAACGGCCATTGGCAGCGAGCACAACCGATCCCTGGGGTCTCTGGAAGTGACACGTGCGGAAAAAGCGGCGATGGTCAGAGCACTACCGGAGTCGGGGCTCGCGGTGCTCAATGGAGATGACCCGAATGTCTGCTGGATGGCAAAACGGACAAGGGCCAAAGTGATTACGTTTGGCTTAGGCAGCTCAAATGATGTGCGAGCAAGCAAGCTAAACCTTGCATGGCCCGGAGGCACACGATTTCGTTTGCACATGAAAGGGGAAACAAGAACCATGTCCAGCAGGCTTGTCGGGCCTCATATGGTCTATCCGGTTCTTGCGGCCATAGCCGTTGCCGCCGCCGAAGGTTATTCTCTGGACCAAAGCCTTTCTTCACTGCGATCGATGTCTCCGACACCCGGGCGGCTCGAAGCCGTGCAATTGGCCGATGGAGTAACGCTGCTGCGGGACGATTATAAATCCTCGCTGGAGACCGTACACGCTGCGCTTGACGTGTTTTGTGACATACCTGCCTCACGACGGGGCATAGTGATGGGTGAGGTATCCGAACCGCCGGGAAGCCAGGGCCCCATTTACAGGGAAATTGGAAAACGGATTGCAGCAACGGCGGATTACGCCATTTTTTTAGGAGGCAACTTTCAACGCTATGCAACGGGGGCGACGGAAGCCGGGATGTCAAAAAGTACATTGTTCAATGCCAGGGGAAGTGTCAGGAAGGCTGTCGGGTATTTGCGCAGCGAGATCAAGGCGGGTGATGCTGTCCTGATCAAGGGCCGGGATACTCAACGGCTGGAACGGCTCGTTCTTGAAATGAAAGGGCATAAGGTTCGATGTGATATTGATTTTTGTGATACCCGTGTCCTTGCATGCGAGGATTGCCCGATGGTGGAACGCGGGTGGGACGGCTTGCGCGTGGTCATATGAATTACCCATGGCAGGAAAAGCAGGGGCACCTTTCGCAGTCCGATCTTTATGTCGTCTACAGCATGAGTAATTCGCCTTACCAGCAGTGGCAGGCTGATCTGCTTGATTTCAGTGTTCATGAAGTGGGTCAGCCTGGAATCATTGTGCGCCTGTATTCCCTGGAAGAAGAGGGCCGTGGTTTTGAAGTGAAGCCCTCTGCACGGGGCTACACGTTCGTGACCCCTTCTTACGCGGAGATTGGACACCGGTTTTTGCAGCGCTTGGTGTCGTGGTCAAAGCGGCGCCTGAAACAGCCTATTCACGGCAGGTTTCACTTTTATTGTCTGAACAAGGCACTGGCCATGCAGTCCTTCCTTGAGTCGCATCCCGAACTGGACGATGATGCGAAGCTGCTTTGGCTGGATCCGGATATGGTTTTCAACAAGCCCTGGAACCCGCCTTCTTCGATGGTTCGCCAGGGCAGCGTCATCGGTCAATACTGGTGGGGTTATGATCAACTGTGGTGCCAGCAGAATGCGGGCCGCATGAATGAGGTTCTGTGCCCTCTGAATGAAGCCGCCATCATGTTTCCCTTTTGCATAACGATAGGCGACATGCGTGCGATTGTTGCCTCGTACGGCATTTTTTCGGCAGAAATCTTTAAGCGGACACGGGACTGGAAGTCGGAGATGTACGGGCTTGTCATGGCCATGAGTACAGCGCAACTGGAGTGCCGCACCATCGCTGCTCTGGGTACTTGCAATAACTGGCCCGACGGGTTCCCCGACGATTCAGGCGCACCTATTTCACACTACACCCAGGTGATGAAAGACCGCAACGGGCACGAGGTCTGGGATAAAAGGAAATACACGCATCAAACCTTGAGCATACCGTGGAAACGTCCCCCGCAGCCTGACCAGGTGTCGACCCTGACGGATCATAGAACCCTGCAGATGTTACACCGCCTGATCGACTGGCAGGACGGGAAAATGAGCCAGCGGCCATTGGGCAGAGGGCCAAAATGAGTAACAAGCCCGGCTTTATTCAAGCGCTGGCAGATGCCGCATTGATCCGGCGCTCCGGATTGCTCCATGTGACCTATTACCGGAGCCAGTTCTACAAAGAATTAAAGGTTGACAGGTACCTTTTAAGATTGTCACCGGTTTTGCACTATGTTTTGTTTGGTGCTTTCGATGGCAAGAACCCCAACCCGCTGTTCGATAGCGACAATTACCGCGACCGTAATCCGAGCGTAGATCAGTTAGGGCAGAACCCCCTGGCTCACTACCTCCGCCAGGGCGCCCGGGACAGACTCAAATCTGGTCCGTTTTTCGACACGGGCTATTACTGTGACAAGAATCCGGGGCTTGCCAACAAGGGGTTGAACCCGTTGGTGCACTATTTTCGACAAGGGAAACAGGAGGGCCGTAAGCCCAATCCTCTCCTCGCGACATTAAATTGCGTCAATGAACCCCATGCCGTCGACTGGATTACGGGTCGTAGCTGGCTTCAACAGGGTCTGGGTAGTTCGCCGACCGCTACCGGTCCCTGTCCCGTTCACCGTCCGGATCGGATGATCCGTTTTGAATGGGATCCGGGCGGTTGGAACAATATACGCATGCAGCTTGAGGTGCTGGTGTGCCTGGCTGCCCGTTACGAGCGTGCACTGCTTATCCCGCCGCCCGATCGCTGGTATCTCATACCCGGAAATCATTCCCATCTGTTTGATTACTTCGATGAAGTCGCCTTCAGGGCAGCAGTGCCCGTATTGCCCTGGGGCATGCGCATGGAGGACGAGTGGGAGGTTCCGGCGTGTTTGGCAGCGATCAACACGGTGAGGCTGAAAAAGGAGGCATACCTTCGGCAGCAGGATCGCGAAAGCTGGTATTTTCCCAGGACCACGCGCATGTTTGGCACTCTCGCCAGTGTGCTCGGGAGCGACAAAGGGCACTATAAGCTGATGAACCGGGCGTTTCGGGTCCGCGTGGACCTGCTCGATAAGACGATGAAGCTACTGGAGGATCATGGGCTGAAGCCGGGCGGCTACCTGGCAGCCCATGTACGGCGTGGTGATTTTCAGCAAAAGGCCATGCGCCGCCTCCCCATTCCAGACATCATCGCGGCGCTGCGCAGACATGGCGCCGACGCCGCAGGCACATTGCTCATCGTGAGCGATGCGTATGACAAAGAGTTGCTGGATGCCTGTCGCGGGCGGGGCTGGGAGCCGGTTTGCTGGGCGATGGGGCATGGCGGAGACGCCAGGCTCAGCGGCGTTCTGGACATGTTGTGCTGCTGTCTTGCATGGAGATTCGTGGGAACGCCGCTGTCCACCTTTACCACCGGCATAATCCGGTGGCGAGGATACATGTCACGGGTTGCCGAAACGAGGGTGGATGCGATCCCGCGCTTCACTGCTGAACTCACACAGATTCCCTGGTGGGCCGCGGTTGACGAGCATGCGTGGCTGTCTATCTGATCCAGCGGGCTCTCTTTCTCATGCGAGGAAACAGCCGCCGGGTGTGAACAGCGTAGAATTCCGAGCGTTCCTCAAGGTGGAGATGAATTTGTTGCAGAAGTCTCCGCGGCCACCTGGTCACATGGCTCAAGGCGATTGAGATAGCGTAGTCAATCCAGATGCCCGGTTTGCGTGCCTTCCAAGCCTGGGACATAATCTCCTGCGCATGGATCCGGGCGCCTTGTGATCCGTAGTTGCACAGCCACACAGCAAGGTGCCCCGGCTTTCTGGAAAACGTGGTGTATCTTTCCAGTTTGCCCAAAACTTCCAGGGTTTTCATGGTCCTGATGCATTTTTCACATCGGCTGCAGTTCACAATGGATGCGGTGTCCTGCCGGTATCCTGTGGCGTTGAAGCAGACCCGGAGCATTGAGTACGTCGCACTCCAGTTCGAGACGATTGCCGTCTTTTCGGGCCGTTGCAGGTGTGAAGAGTCGTGAATTGTCTGCATTGATTCCGTGCTGATGAGGTGATCGAACATCAGGTGTGAACCGTCGCGAAAGAACGCATCGAAGCGGTAGGAGGACGGTACGAAAAAACACGAAAAAAGCCGTCCGAGTACGAGTGCCGGGGCAGTGACCATGGCGGCAAAGGACGCCTTGAGAATGTTCGGGTCACTGAAGGACATGTAATTTGTCTGACAGACGATCAACTCGAGAGCGTAGCTCGTCATCAGCGGTTCGATCGATTTTTGAATCCTCGAGAAATGCCCGGTGTTTTCGATGTCCGAGTCGGCATCGAATCCGTTGATCATCAGGCAGTGTGATATCCGGTATTCGGGGATCGGCTCGTTCTGGGGAAGATGGCGCCACAGCGTATGGAGAGAGTCGATGCCGCCTGAGAATGAGCATCCAACCGCAGACCCCGCCGGGTTAGCTTCTGCAAGTTGCAGTTGATCCTGATCAATCCTGACAGGCTTGAAGGAAGTGGGCTTCCATGCACATTGAATGCGTTGATAATCCTCCAACCCCTTGAGCAGGTGAGGAGAGAGAATTCCCTCCATGTAGAGGTTCTCGCCAAGCGTCATTGCCAGTGGCAACAGCGCAGCGGCAAAGCCGTTGAGGTGACCGGTCACATGCTTACTGCAGCTTTCCGGAAATCTGAACCAGAGTTCATCCGGGAGTTTGGTCTTTGCAGACTTCACCTCGACCCGTGCCGATACGCGCACGCCATCGCCATCTTGAACTATCCGTGGCTTAGACACCCTCATGGAGCCAACCCAGCTATCCAACAGCGAGCGGCCGATGTGGGAACATGTGACATTGACAGCACGGCAGGCTTGACTGAAATTTTTCCTTTTCTCTTTGTTGACCGAAGCTTATTCAAGCTGACCCTTTTTTCGCCGGTTCGATTTTGGTGACGTGCTGGAAGCCACGCGGGAGTTTACGGCCTCGGTGGG
>CAZAWX010000186.1:0-7941 GCA_964488985.1 uncultured Ectothiorhodospiraceae bacterium | reverse complement strand
CTATTTAGATTGCGCACTCGTTTGTTGTTGTTCTGCAAGGGCGTCGCGGATGCCGCCGATGAGTTCATCCGCTGGGCAGGGTTTGTTGAAAAACCGGAATACTTCGGCGCGGTATTGCAGGGATCGACCTTCTTTAAGCGCCTGCAATGAAGCTTCGGGGTTGTTTTGCCCGGTCAGGATCATGCGCATGGTTCCGGGGTACAGGCGGTGTACCTCGGCGAGGAATGTTGGACCGTCCATGTGTGGCATCTGTTCATCAGAAATCACCACATTGACCTTGGTTGAGGCAAGAATTTCCAGGCCTTGCAGCGCCGAATTTGCACATAGGATCTGCCAGGGTTCAGAAGATAGAATACGGCTCAGTGCCCGAGTGATATTTTCCTCATCATCAACGAGTAAAATCGTAGCTTGGCCCATCTATTGGTTCCTTCTCGCTGCCGGGCAATGACCCGTTGGTTTAAATGGCTGATTTCCAGTGTTCGAGTTGATCCTCAACATCCATGCCTTGCAGATAATCCATATTGACGGGGCTGGCTTCGACCAGGCAATTTGCGGTATAGACCGCTTCCAGGATCCCAAAGGCTGAGCGTCGTGGCACCCGATCCGGTTGGTGATGATTACTGACGGCTTCGACAATTGGGTGCGGCAGACCCCAGATCCCAAGTAGGTAGCCACCAATTTCGGCATGACTCAGACCCAGCAGTTCGGTCTCCGCCTGGTGGATTGCAATGTGGTTGTTCTTGGCCAGTGCTATGGATGCTGTGAATTGTTCTGGAAGCTTTCGGGCCAGCACCAGTTTACCCACATCATGCAACATCCCAGCCATAAATGCGCCTTCTGCAGTTTTCCGATCAGCGATCATTTTTTTTGCAGTAAAAGCGGTGTGCAGCATATGATTTTGCAGGGCCTCCATATAAAAACCCTCAGCCGTGGGGGATTGATCGCCTTCATGGAAAACTTCGGTGCACAACACAAGATTTTTAAGCATATTAAAACCAAGCCGCACCACGGCCTGCTCGACCGTCGAGATCGTCGTTACAGTGCCGAAGAAGGCCGAATTGACCAGTTGCAATATCTTCGCGGTCATGGCTGTATCCTGGGAAATAATAGCGGCAACATCTTCCACATCAGTGTTCGTGTCCTGCAGGGCCTGGGTTAGCTGGGTATAGAGGCGTGGCAATGGCGGCAGTGAGTCGATGGTGCCGACGACCTGTTGCAGAGCGTGATCATTTAGAAGTTGGCGCAGTGAGCAGGTACGCTCGACCACTTCCTGTAAGCGCTCGGCCTTACAAGGTTTGCTCAAATACTGATGGGCGACCGGCACCGTGCGAAGTGTGGACTCCAGATTCGCCTGTCCGGAGAGAACAATCCGGACCATGTCCGGATAATTGCCCTGAACCTGTTTCAGCAGACTGATGCCATCCATTTGCGGCAACTGCAAGCCGGTTACCAGGACATCGACAGTTTCACTTTCAATGCATTGCAGTGCGGCCTCGCCGCTTTCGGCAAAACGCATATCCCAGTCATCAGACAGACCGAACATCATCCGTTCTATGCCGTGTAACAGGCTCGGTTCATTATCAACAAACAAAAGTTTCATAATGGTTCTGCGTGCAACTCAGGCCGCTGCCTGTTGTGGGATCACCGCATTTCCAGCCAGGGGTAGATGCATAATGAACCGGGTGCCACAGCCGGGTTGAGATTCGACCTCAATCCTGCCGTGGTGCTTGTTGACAATCACATCCCAGGTGATATTCAGGCCCTGCCCGGTTCCTCTGCCAACGTCTTTGGTGGTAAAAAAAGCCTCGAAGATATGCGCCTTGACCGCATCACTCATACCGATGCCGTTATCGGCAATGACCAGTTCCACCTGATCATCAAGCTGCCGTGTCGTTATCTCAATCCTGCCCTTGCCACCCTCATTGTGCCGGGGACTGTCGGCAATGGCATGTGCGGCGTTCACAACAATAATGAGCACTGCCTGGTTTATATCACCCGGCAGGCAGGTTAAGGGTGGCAGGTCCGGATCCAGATTCAAATCCAGTTCGCTGACATACTTCCATTCATTGCGGGCAACAGTGGTGGTGCTTTGTATGGCGTGATTGAGATCGATCGGGGTCATTTCAGCGACCGGGTGAGCGAATTCTTTCATGGCACAAACGATCCCAGAGACCCGTTCTAAACCATCCAGGGATTGATCCAGGGCATCCGGAACTTCACGCAGCAGAAAATCCAGTTTCGCCGCCGCCAGGCGTGATTCAAGCTCAACCAAAAGGTCCTGACTGCAAGAGCCTGTGTGGAGCTGGTTTAATACTTCTGGAATTTTACTGACAATCCCGACCAGGCTGGTAAACGCGCGTTTAAGAAAAACCGTGTTATCGCTGATGTACTGAGTCGGGGTATTGATTTCATGGGCAATTCCGGAAGCCAGGCGGCCGATGGCTTCAAGTTTCTGGGCATGTTGAAGCTGGCGTTCCAGTTGCGAATGCTCAGTGACATCCCGGGTGAGGATGACCGCGTTGGTGATTTTACCGTTGTGCGGATCGCGTACTGGCGACAGGGTCTGATCCGCCTCATAAGCCGCTCCATCTTTACGGTACAAGGTCAATCGTCCTGACCAGTTAAGCCCGGCCAGGAGCATTTGCCATTGCCGCTGAATGCCAGTATCGGACTCATCACCCGCCTGCGCTACAACTGCTGTACCGATAGCTTCACTCGCTGGATAGCCAGTGATTGTCTCAAAGGCCGGATTAACGTATTGGTAAATACCGTTGCGATCAGTGATCGCAATAGCCTCGGCGGCATGTTCAACAGCGGCGGCCAAGCGTTGGCAATCCTCAGCGGAGCGTTGTTGTGCGGCGAGTCTGGCCGTCAGTTCTTTGACCTGAGCGTTCAGTTTGCGGTTGTGCCAGGCCAGCAACAGTATCGCCAAGGCGGTGCAAAACGCCACGAGCCATGCTGGGTTGTCGATAATGGCTGATTCCATGTTGTGTGTATCCGAATCCGGGTTAACTGTCCGGAGTAGGGCCTAAAATTTGCGCGATGCCACTGCTGCTGGACTAAATAGCGGTGTGAAAATCCGGTTCACATATGGCAAGGCCAGGTTTGCGCATTGCGCAGGGTAAGGACTGACTCACAAGACACGCCGCAAGTACGTCCATGTAGGCTCGGTCGCAGCATCCTTGCTGCTCACGGTCTTGTCAATCAGCCCTCCCCCTGCGCAATGCTAGTGTGAACAGGATTTTCGCACCGCCATCTAGTTATCGGCCCGTGTTGCCCGGCACTTGAACTGTGTGGGGAACTGTGTGGGGATTTTCAAGACCACCTAAATGTACTAACCTGAGCGTTCTGGTCTGTTCTGGCCAGTCTCAAGTCGGCGGGCAGTGAGTTAAAATGGTGTGCGCCCCGGATCATTACTATCCAGGGAGCCCGATAAATGACAGCAAATCATTGCTGTGCCGAGCACATGTTAAATGGCACCTGTTACCGCCTTGACGGTCAGGGCGCTGTGGTGGCGCTGATTCATGGGGTCGGTCTTGACCTGAACATGTGGGCCGCCCAGGCCGAAGCACTCAAGCGTCACTTCAAAGTGCTGCGCTATGACCTGCACGGCCATGGCAACAGCGCACGAAGCGCTAAGCCTCCAGCGCTCACCGATTTTGTCGAGCAATTTAATACCCTGCTCTCAAGCCTTGGGGTGCGCCGTTGTGCGGTTATCGGTTTTTCTCTGGGCGCGTTGATAGCCCGTGGTTTTGTCCGGGACCATGCTGACAAAGTATCTCGACTGGTCATCATGAACGGTGTGTACCAACGTAATATGCAGCAATGCGATTCAGTTCAGGCACGTCTTGCCGAGGTTGAACACAGTGGTCCAGGCACCATTATCAACGCTGCACTTGAGCGCTGGTTTGCCGATGAGTACCGCCAACGCCAGCCTGACACGGTGGAGGCGATACGACGACGCCTGGAATCGAACGATGCCGATGGGTTTCTCGATGCGTATCGTGTTTTTGCCGATGGCGACCCGTGTCTGGGAGAGGATTTATCTCAGCTTGGTGTGCCAGCATTGATCATGACGGGCGAACAGGATGTGGGATCCACGCCCGCCATGGCGCAACAGATGGCCATGACAGCCGCCGAGGCAAAACTATGCATCTTGGCCAGGCAGCGGCACATGATGCCGATGACGGCCTCGAGCGCCGTCAATCAGACCTTGCTGGAATTTCTGGGTGGAGGAGCCAAACGATGAAAATCTATCAACATTACATCGACGGACAATGGTGTGAGGCATCTGATGGGGCCCGTCTGGATACGGCCAATCCCGCCACGGGGAAGGTTTGGGCCAGCGCACCGGCGGCAACTGCAGAGGATGTCAATCGTGCTGTCGAGGCAGCCCATCGGGCATTGCACGAAGGTCCGTGGGCCGTAATGACGGCCACCGAGCGCGGCCGACTGCTGTATCGCCTGGGCGAATTATGTATTGAACATGCCCAGCAGCTAGGCGAAATAGAGACGCTGGATAGCGGCAAACTGGCGAGTGAAACCCGCGGCCAGACTGCTTATGTGGGGAATTATTATCAGTACTACGCTGGCCTGGCGGACAAAATTCAAGGCGCTACATTGCCCATTGACAAGGCCGACATGCAGGTCTTCACACGCCGTGTGCCAATCGGTGTGGTAGCGGCGATCGTGCCCTGGAATGCACAGATGTTTCTGGCAGCGACCAAGCTGGGTCCGGCCCTGGCTGCTGGAAATACAGTCGTCTTGAAGGCCTCGGAGCAGGCCCCGGCTCCAATGTTTGAATTTGCAAAACTCGTGACTGAGGCGGGCTTCCCGGCCGGGGTCGTGAATATTCTCACAGGCTACGGTGCGCCCTGTGGCCGTGCCCTCACCAGCCATCCGCTGGTCGCCCGGGTGGCCTTTACCGGTGGCCCAGAAACAGCGCGCCAGGTGGTGCGCAATACTGCGGAGAATTTTGCCCATCTGTCTTTGGAACTCGGTGGCAAATCGCCCATCCTGGTGTTTGATGACGCGGATCTGGAGGGTGCAGTCAATGGGGTCATTGCTGGAAATTTTGGTGCCAGTGGTCAAAGCTGCGTCGCGGGTTCCAGGGTGTTTGTGCAAAAGGGAATTTACCAGGACTTTATTGACCGTCTGGTGCAGCGCACCGCTGACATTGTGATTGGCGACCCCCTTGATGAACGTACCCATGTCGGGCCACTGGCCACTGCAGAACAAATCGAACACATTAAGTCAGTGGTCACCGATTCCAAGGCACAGGGTGCCAGTGTCCTGTTTGGTGGCTGTCGTACCCCAGGCCTGGAAGCGGGAAATTACTGGACACCGACAGTCCTGGCTTGCCCGAGCCAGGAAATCCGCAGTGTGGGCGAAGAATTGTTTGGCCCAGTGTGCTCAGTGTTGCAATTCGACGACGAAGACGAAGCGGTCGCTTTGGCCAATGACAGCCGTTTTGGATTAGGGGCAGGGCTCTTTACGGAGAATCTGGCCAGGGGGCTGCGTGTGTCGAAGGCCATTCACTCGGGGATTGTCTGGGTCAATACCTACCGGGCGATTTCACCACTGTCACCCTTCGGTGGCTTTGGCCAAAGCGGTTATGGCCGCGAAGCAGGAATCGATACGCTCTACGACTACACACGTACCCAGGCGGTCTGGATCAATACCGCCAGTACGCCGATGAGTAACCCCTTTGTCATGCGTTGAGGCTGGCGGTGTGCGGAGAGTGATATGACGACCTTTGATGAACTGGAATTAAGGCGTGCTTTCGGTAAGTTTCCTACCGGTGTCACTGTGGTGACCACCCGGGATAGTGAGGGTATTGCCCGGGGATTCACGGCGAATGCCTTTACCTCAGTGTCTCTGGATCCGCCAATGCTGTTAATTTGCATAGCGAAAGCGGCGCATAGTCTGGATATTTTTGCCCAGGCAGATGGTTTTGCGGTGAATATTTTAAGTGAATCACAGCGGGATGTTTCCGGTGTGTTTGCATCCAAACGGGCAGATAAATTTTCGACCATCAAACACACCGATGGCCCGGCCGGTCACCCGGTACTGGCTGGAGTTTGTGCATGGTTTGATTGTCGGCGCGCCCAGTGTATTGATGCCGGTGACCACATCATCCTGGTCGGACAAATCATCGCCTTTGAGAGCACTGCGGAAAACCCCCTTGGCTATTCGCAACGGGGTTACTTTTCCCTCGGCATGTCCTATGAGGCGATCGATGCGGCCGTCAGCGCTATCAAGCCGCGTATCGGTGCAATTATTGAAAATCACGGCTCAATATTACTGATCCCCGATCAGAAAAGTGGTGCCCTGGGGTTGCCAACAGGAGATCGGTTTGGTCCGCGACAAGTCCCTTCAAGCCTGTTAGGCGTGCTGGCAGGACTCGAGGTGGAAACCCGCATTGAGTTCCTGTACTCCGTTTATGAAGATCCCACGGGACTCCAGGTGATTAACTATCATGGCCATGCTGAAACGGCCCATAGCAGGCGTGGCGCGTTCGTTGCTTTTGACAAAATTGACTGGCCATCGCTGGCCGATGACGCCATGCGTACGATGCTCAAACGATATGTCAGTGAACGCCGTCATGATGCGTTCGGACTGTATGTGGGGGATGCACACAGCGGTGATGTGCGGGGCGTGGTTGTACCAGCAAATACGAGTACGGCAGGAAGTACTGAAGGAGAAACAAAATGAAATTTTCCCTGTTTGCGCATATGGAAAGATTTGATACTGGCACGTCCCACCAGCAGGCCCTGGCTGATCTTGTGGAACTGGTACAGATAGCTGAAGACGGTAATTTCAAGACCGCCTGGATCGGCGAACACCATGGCATGGAATTTACCATAGCACCCAACCCATTCATTTATTTGAGCTACCTGGCGCAACACACTTCACGCATCCGTCTCGGTACTGGCACTGTGGTGGCACCGTTCTGGCATCCCATTAAACTGGCGGATGAAGCGGCCATCACCGACATCATGACCCAGGGTAGACTGGATATTGGCATAGCACGCGGTGCCTATCAGTTTGAATACGATCGCCTCGGTAATGGGATGGATGGTCTGCAGGCCAGTGAAATGTTGCGGGAAATCGTCCCGGCAATAAAAGGGCTCTGGGGCGGCGACTATGCCCATGCAGGAAAGTACTGGTCGTTTCCCGCCAGCAGTTGTATCCCGGCGCCATTGCAACAGCCTCATCCACCCTTATGGGTTGCAGCCCGGGACATCAGTTCCCATGAATTTGCCCTCGCCCAGGGCTGCAATGTCATGGTGACGCCGTTGTGGAATCCTGATACGGAAGTGGCTGATTTGATGGATAAATTCAACACCGCCTGCGCAGAGGCCGTGGACACGCCACGACCTGAAATCGTCTTGCTCAGGCATAGTTATGTGGCAGAAAATGAAGCGCAAGTTGCACAGGGTGCTCAGGCGTTGAGCCGTTATTACTGCTATTTTGGTGCCTGGTTTAAAAACCAGCGCCCCGTCTCAAAGGGCTTTATTGAACCGTTCAGTGATGAAGATATCGCGGCCCAGTCAATGTTCTCCCCGGAGTTGATGCGAACCAATAATGTGGTGGGCACGCCGGATACCGTCATTGCCCGATTGAAGTACTACGAGTCCCTTGGCTACGATCAGTACAGTCTGTGGATTGACAGTGGCATGTCACATGCGGCGAAGAAAAAATCCTTGCGCTTGTTTATTGATGAGGTAATGCCGGCGTTTTAGCGTGCATTATGCATGAACGCACGAGCGAGGCAGATCCGCTTCCGCAGCCGGGTGTTCATGAATAATGCAGGCTCATAGGTTAGTTCTTAAGCGCAATCCAGTGGAATAGACGGGTGTTGGTGAAGGAAGTGTATGTGGCATGGATGCCACATCCAAGCCTCCAGGGACGGATTCACGGCGTCTTCTGGAACCAATA
>CAZAWX010000185.1:0-8035 GCA_964488985.1 uncultured Ectothiorhodospiraceae bacterium | reverse complement strand
CGATGATGACCAATGACAGTAAGTTCGAGCCTTATGACTGTTCATTAGTATAGGGGCTGAATCTACACAAGCTGCGCCGTTGCTGTCCCGCGGACCGATGCCCTGGGGTTGATGCCCGAAGTCTTTCGGACCAGGAAAAACAGGTGTGGTGTTTTGAGCACGCACTGGGTCATCTAGCCTATATCGAATTGACTGCAATGCCTGCAAACCAATACCACCTGCATATTCCTGCCCCTCGCCCTGCGGGCGCTGCCTTTCAGGCAGCGTCAACCGGGCTATCCCTGCCCGGTTAGCAAACCCTCTTGTCTATCTATCGTGGCTTCGAACCCCACCCGATAGTGAGGGTAAAAAAAACCGCCTTTGGCGGTTTTTTGTTTTCTGGCGGAGAGGGTGGGATTGACTCGGGGCTCCTGCCCCTCGCCCTGCGGGCGCTGCCTTTCAGGCAGCGTCAACCGGGCTGTCCCTGCCCGGTTAGCAAACCCTCTTGTCTATCTATCGTGGCTTCGAACCCCACCCGATAGTGAGGGTAAAAAAAACCGCCTTTGGCGGTTTTTTGTTTTCTGGCGGAGAGGGTGGGATTGACTCGGGGCTCCTGCCCCTCGCCCTGCGGGCGCTGCCTTTCAGGCAGCGTCAACCGGGCTGTCCCTGCCCGGTTAGCAAACCCTCTTGTCTATTTATCGTGGGTTCGAACCCCACCCGATAGTGAGGGCAAAAAAACCGCCTTTGGCGGTTTTTTGTTTTCTGGCGGAGAGGGTGGGATTCGAACCCACGATGGGCTTTTAACCCATACTCCCTTAGCAGGGGAGCGCCTTCAGCCGCTCGGCCACCTCTCCAATATGTTGTTGCTTCAATATCGATTGCTGGGATATCGAGGCGCCGCAAGAATAACGAAACCGCTGGTCCCTGGCAAAGGCATTTTGCGTCGATTACAGGTTAATTTCTATTCGTCGTTGTCCTGGCCACCGGCGAGTTTTTCCGCCTGTATGCGTTCGTATATCTCTTCACGGTGTACGGCGATTTCCCTGGGGGCTTTGACACCGAGCCGAACCTGATTGCCTTTGACACCCAGCACTGTCACCGTCACCTCATCGCCAATCATCAACGATTCACCCACTCTGCGAGTTAATATCAGCATGCTTCCCTCTCCTGAGTCCACTATCCAATCCATGGGGTGTCCTGCTCTTGTCGGCGTTCACTACCCGGACCATGAAATCACTCTGCCGTATTGTTACTCCTCTTCAAATCTGACTCTCTACACTCTAATGCGTGTTGGGAGAATCCTGATCCAGACCAAATGCTGTGTGAAGCGCGCGAACCGCAAGTTCCACATACTTTTCGTCCACAACCACCGATATTTTAATCTCGGAGGTAGAGATCATTTGAATATTGATCGACTCCTGAGCCAATACCTCAAACATTCTACTGGCAATTCCAGCATGGGATCGCATTCCAACCCCAACAAGTGAAATCTTAGCAATCCGTTGGTCTCCCGTCACTTCCCGGGCATCCATTTCTTTAACTGCTGACTCTAACAGTTCCCTGGCCGGGGCATAGTCGTCCCGGCTAACCGTGAAGGTCATATCCGTGGTATCGGCTTCGGACACGTTTTGCACGATCATATCGACATCGATATTGGCCGCGGCGATTGGCCCGAGAACCTGATTCGCGATACCTGGCCTATCGGGAACCCCAAGAATAGTGAGCTTGGCTGCATCACGGTTATACGCAATACCGGAAATTAAAGGTTGTTCCATTTCTGGATCCTCCTGGGTAATCAGGGTCCCGGGACCCTCTTCAAAACTCGATAAGACGCGTAACGGCACGCGGTACTTACTGGCAAATTCAACCGCACGGATTTGGAGTACTTTGGCGCCAACACTGGCCAGTTCCAACATCTCCTCGAAGGTCAGTCGTTGTAGCTGCCGTGCATCCTGTACCAGACGCGGATCCGCGGTATAGACACCTTTGACATCTGTGTAAATCCGGCACTCATCGGCATCCAGGGCGACCGCCAGAGCCACCGCTGTCGTATCTGAGCCGCCACGGCCAAGAGTGGTAATGTCACCCTCGCCATCAACGCCCTGAAAGCCCGCCACAATCACCACTTCCTGGCGCGCCAGCGCATTGCGGATTCTGTCCGTGTCTATATCAACGATACGAGCCTTGCCGTGGGCGTTATCGGTACGGATCTGAACTTGAGTGCCGGTATATGAACGGGCCCCGCAACCTCGCTTGTGTAAACACAGTGCCAATAAAGCGATACTGACCTGCTCACCGGTGGAAATCAGTACGTCCACCTCGCGCGTGGAGGGCCGTTCGCTGATTTCCCGGGCACGACTTAACAATCGGTTGGTTTCGCCGGACATGGCCGACAACACCACCACAGCCTCATGCCCTGCATCGCGAACGGCCTTGACCAGGTCGGCGACATGTTCGATACGCTCCATATCACCAACTGAAGTGCCGCCAAATTTTAAAACCAATAATGACATCGTTATGACCGAATTTGTTTTTCTACCCAGCCCACAACAGAATCGATCGCCTGATCCAGATGTTGTGGTTCTGTTCCACCTGCCTGTGCCAGGTCGGCACGGCCACCGCCACGGCCACCGACCTGTTCGGCAACAAAATTAACCAACGGTCCTGCCGCAATCTGATCGCTGAGGTCTTTAGTGACACCCGCAACCAGCGAGACTTTATCGTCTTTTACCGCCGCGAGGACGATCACCGCGGAGCCAAGTTTGTTCTTAAGCTGGTCGATGGTACTGCGCAGGCCTTTGGGATCCGCACCCTCGAGTTTGGCCGCCAACACCTTGAAGCCATCCACTGCAACTGCACGCTGGGCCAGATCACCGCCCTGGCTTGATGCCAATTTGGCTTTCAGGCGCTCAAGTTCTTTTTCCATGTCGTGATTGCGTTCCAGGACCTGCACCAGTTTCTCATCAAGACCTGTACTGGCCGTTTTCAATTTCCCGGCCAGACTCTTGATCTGCAGATCAACGTACTGTACCCAGCCAACGGCCCCCAGACCCGTCAACGCCTCAATACGCCGTACACCCGCTGCCACTCCAGATTCAGACAGGATCTTAAACAGGCCTATATCGCCGGATCGCCTGACATGCGTGCCCCCACACAATTCAGTCGAATAATCGCCGATTTTCAAAACCCGTACCGGATCGGTGTATTTTTCACCAAACAACGCCATAGCACCGGTTTTTCTCGCATCTTCCAAAGGCATGGTCCGGGTGCGGCTGGGCGCATTATGCAGAATCCAGCCATTGACCAGCGTCTCCACTTCGCTCACCTGCTTTTCGCTCATCGCTTCGAAGTGGGAGAAATCAAAACGCAGACGATCCGGGCCGACATGGGAGCCCTTCTGACCAACGTGCTCACCCAAAACCTGTCGTAAGGCTGCATGTAACAGATGCGTCGCGGAATGGTTGCGCATGATATCGGCCCGACGCTGCTCATCGACCCGCGCCTTGACTTTATCACCAACGTTAAGCTCGCCTTCTGTGACAATACCAAGGTGAATGATCGCATCACTCTGGTGCTGGGTATCAACCACTTCAAATCGATTTTTGCGAAATAGCAGTTCTCCGCTGTCACCGACCTGGCCGCCGCTTTCAGCATAAAACGGTGTCTGGTCCAAAATTATGGCGGCATGCTCTTCCGGCCCGGCCTTGGCGACCGATTTCCCATCCACCAACAATTCAATGATCGTGCCGGTGGTATTCAACTGGCGATAGCCTTTGAATTCTGAATGGGCATCCAGCTTCAGGCCTGAGGTTTCCTGGGCTTTGAATGTACTGGCACCCCGCGCCTGTTCGCGTTGCGTTGCCATGGCCGCCTCAAAGCCGTCCATGTCCACACTTAAGCCCCGTTCCCGGGCCACATCCGCCGTCAGATCGACCGGAAATCCAAAGGTATCGTACAACTTGAACACCGTTTCGCCGGCAATTTGTTGCCCACGCATGGCACTGATTTCCTGTTCAAGAATTTTCATGCCTTGATCCAGGGTTTCCGCGAACCGATCTTCTTCCTGATTTAGAATCCGCTCGACAATAGCACGGCGTTGGTGCAATTCTGGAAAAGCAGCGCCCATCTGTTCGTCAAGCGTTGCCACCAGTTTGTGGAAAAATGCTTCGGCCATGCCAAGCTTATGGCCATGGCGAATTGCCCGGCGAATGATTCGCCGCAAAACATAACCACGCCCTTCATTTGACGGCACTACCCCATCGACCACCAGGAAAGCACTCGAGCGGATGTGATCAGCGATCACTCGTAGCGATTTATCGGCAAGGTCCCGGGTCTGCGTTAACTTAGCGGTCGCTTGTATTAGCGCCACAAACATATCCGTCTCGTAGTTACTGTGAACGCCCTGCAATATTGCCGCCAGTCGTTCGAGTCCCATCCCGGTATCCACCGAGGGCTTGGGTAATGGGGTCAAGGTGCCATCGGCACTGCGATCAAACTGCATGAACACCAGATTCCAGATTTCAATATACCGATCACCATCTTCGTCGGGGCTCCCGGGAGGTCCACCGGGTATTTCCTGCCCATGGTCGTAGAACACTTCCGAGCACGGCCCACAGGGCCCGGTATCGCCCATCGACCAAAAGTTGTCCTTCGCCCCACAACGGGAAAAACGCGAACGGTCGATGCCAATATCTTCGAACCAGATGGCTTCGGCTTCATCGTCCTCTTCGTAGACAGTGACCCATAAACGATCTGCAGGCAGTCCATAGACCCGGGTCAATAAATCCCAACAATAACGAATGGCATCACGTTTGAAGTAATCGCCAAAGCTGAAGTTGCCCATCATCTCGAAAAATGTATGGTGCCGGGCGGTATAGCCGACATTTTCCAGATCATTGTGTTTGCCGCCGGCCCGTACACACCGTTGCGAGGTCGTGGCACGGTTATACGGGCGGGGATCGGTGCCCAGGAACACATCCTTGAATTGCACCATACCGGCATTGGTAAATAACAACGTCGGATCGTTACCAGGCACCAGTGGACTACTTGGAACAATGGTGTGGCCTTGTTCCTCGAAGTATTCCAGAAAGGTATTGCGAATATCGTTACTGCTTTTCATGGTCATTGTGGCGGGAACCGCTCAATCCTTTGTCTATTCCTCGTAATCACCCAGCGCCGTGTTGATGTGTGAGGCATCAAATCCGCGTTGCTGTAAATACCGGGCCTGTTTGGCCCAGGCATTGAAACTGTCCACAGGGACATTTGCAAAACGCTTGCGCCAGGCATTCAAGGCGCATTCACTCCAGCAGGGATCTTTGCCATTACAATAAGCATCAATCAACTCGTCGCACACCCCGCGTTGTTTTAATTCCTGGCGAACCCTCAGCGGACCAAAGCCTCGCGCAGTACGCGCAACCACATAGGCCTCGGCAAAGCGCCAGTCTTGCAACAAACCTTCCGCTTCCAGTGCATCCAACACCGGGGAGATAATGGACGGATCGTAGCTCCGGCGCAGCAGTTTATTGCTGAGTTCATGGCGGGAATGCTCCCGCCGGGCCAGCAAGTTCAGTGCCCGCTCGCGAACCTCGTCTGCAGGTGAGTTGCTCAGGCTTTTACTTCCTCCACCTCAGCACCACTTTCCGCGTCTGCTGTACCCATCAATTTCGCCCGTAGTGCGGCATTGATTTTTTCAGCAATTTCAGTGTTTTGCTTAAGGTGCTCGCGAACTTTGTCACGCCCCTGGCCAATACGATCGCCATTGTAGCTGTACCAGGCACCGGCTTTATCAACGATGCCGTTCTGCACCCCCAAATCGATCAGCTCCCCCTCACGGGATACACCTTCGCCATAGAGGATATCAAACTCAACTTTCTTGAACGGCGGCGCGACTTTGTTCTTCACCACCTTGACGCGGGTTTCATTGCCCACCACTTCATCACCACGCTTAATCGCACCGATACGGCGGATATCCAGGCGTACGGAGGCATAAAATTTGAGTGCATTACCACCACTGGTCGTTTCCGGACTACCGAACATGACACCGATTTTCATACGGATCTGGTTGATGAATATGACCAGTGTATTGGAACGTTTGATGTTGGCGGTCAGCTTACGCAAAGCCTGGGACATCAACCGGGCTTGTAGACCTACATGGGTATCGCCCATATCGCCGTCAATTTCCGCTTTCGGTGTCAACGCGGCAACGGAATCCACCACGACGACATCCACCGCCCCGGAGCGTACGATCATGTCGGCAATTTCCAGCGCCTGTTCACCGGTGTCCGGTTGCGACACCAGCAGTTCATCCACATTCACACCGATTTTTTGCGCATACTGAGGATCCAAGGCATGCTCGGCATCAATAAAAGCTGCCGTGCCGCCTTTTTTCTGTGCCTGGGCGATGACTTCGAGTGTCATGGTGGTTTTGCCGCTCGACTCCGGCCCGTAAATTTCCACCACCCGCCCACAGGGCAGACCCCCGACACCCAGGGCCATATCAAGACCCAGGGAACCACTGGAAATCACCTGGATATCCCGCCGCGCTGCTTCATCGCCCATACGCATAATGGCGCCTTTGCCAAATTGTCGTTCAATTTGGCCGAGCGCAGCACTCAGCGCACGTTTCTTATCGTCATCCATGGAATTCATCCTCTGTCTTGAATCGCTAATGTCTAAAATTGATGTGTATTGTCGCATAGACTCTGCCTACTGCGCTGCGCAGTTGACGCATTTATCTGTAGGCACGACGACCTTCAAACAAGCAGATGGGTCAACAATCCGGAAAAAACCTCCGCGACCGCCTGTGCGCGTATCGCCTGGCGATCACCGCTACAGGCACAACACGTCGCCTCAGCCACACATTCACGGCCCTCAGAATCCATCATCACCCAGGCAATCCAGACGGTTCCCACCGGCTTCGCCGCACTTCCCCCTCCAGGGCCTGCAATGCCGCTGACCGCGACCGCAATCTGCGCCTGACTATGCGTCAATGCGCCACGGGCCATCTCCAATACCACCTCGCCACTGACGGCCCCGTGCGCTTCAAGGGTCGCGATCTTAACACCGAGCATCTCATGTTTTGCAGTATTGCTGTAGGTCACGAAACCTCGTTCAAACCAGCCCGAACTGCCCGCGACTGATGTGATTTCCTGGCAAATCCAGCCGCCGGTACACGACTCCGCTGCGGTCAGGTACAACCCCCGGCGCTGCAATATTTCGCCGATTTGCCGGGCTTGAGCCGACAAACTCATCCGCTCGCCCTCGCCACCCGCCTGGCTTTGAAAAACGATCGCAGCAAATTCGCCGCTTCTGCCTCCAGCACCCCTCCTTGAACCGTCATCTGATGATTCAGGCCCTGGCACCCGGGAATATCCAGCAGACTCCCGCAGGCACCCCATTTTTCATCCCGGGCGCCATACACCAGGTGCTCAACCCGGGCATGAATCAACGCTCCGGCGCACATCGGACACGGCTCCAGAGTGCTGTACAGGTGGGTTCCCGGCAGGCGGTAATTGCCCAGTTGTTGCGCCGCACTGCGAAGCGCAATCATCTCAGCATGGGCACTCGGATCCTGGGCGCTAATGGGTTGGTTATAGCCCGTGCCAACGACCACGCCACCACTCACCAGCACGGCGCCGACGGGAACCTCACCGGCCGCAGCGGCACTGTGCGCCAAATCCAGGGCCTGGCGCATCCAGAATTCATCCAGGTTTTCACTCACTGCGGTCATTTATATTCAATGGGTTATTTTCCTGCTAAAGGCTAATGCCATGAAAAATACCATACTCATATCCAGAAAATCCTTCAAAATGCTCGAAAAATTTGACGATTGAACTCTGCCACCCAGCACCCTGAGCGAGCTTCCGGCTTTGACTTCCAGGTGGACCTGTTCTCGATGGAGAGTAGGATAGAGATATTCAGGCGGGGGAGAATAACGCCCCAGAAGGGCCGGTTACGGAGCCAGAGCCCTTAAGATTGCGCTTCTAAATAGGTGCGCATAACTCCAGATCACTGTAGCCAGTAAGAGGGGAGAAGTCACTGACAAGACCGTGAGCAG
>CAZAWX010000184.1:0-8047 GCA_964488985.1 uncultured Ectothiorhodospiraceae bacterium | reverse complement strand
TACCCTCACGACACCGGAGGTTGTTGCTGTGACGTAGAAGTGTTCTGCACTGTCAGCTTCCGCAGCGGCCGGTGGGGGAGCTGGTGGGCAGAGATCCATTCACCAGACACTTTTCGGTGAAATCGACCCAAATAAAATCGGTTTTGCGCACTGTGCAGCTAAAATCCGGGGCTTAGGCAATAAAACATGCAAGGGACAGAAAAAAGTGGCTCTTTCATTAAACATCCAATATAATATAAATTATATCATTCATAATATGAAATAAATCAATTTTGAGGTATAAAACATGGTCACGAGCGGTCAAATCAGGGCGGCGCGTGCGCTCCTGAATATGGATCGCACAACATTGGCGGAACGTGCTGGCCTGTCGTTGCCTACGATCCAGCGTATGGAAACGGCAGACGAAGTTGTGGGCGGCAATGTGGAGTCACTGGTTAAGGTCGTTGAAGTCTTTCAAAACGCAGGTGTTGAACTCATCGCAGAAAACATTGTAAGCCAGTGCCAAGGACGCGGCGTCAGGTTCATACAGGCACAGACCACGCGTTGACATGAACATACCCGGCTGGTTGTTATTACCCTTATTGCTGGTAGCACTCGGCGTGGTGCTATCCGGGGCGGTGCTTGCTACCTTGGCCGGCTATAAACGACCGGTATTGGCACAGCGCCTTGGGCAGGCAGGGGCCGTTATGGGCTGTCTATTGGGTTTGGCCGTGGCAATTTTAGGTCTACTCCAGACTGTCCCTGCAGAAATGGTTCTGCCATGGAATATGCCAGGTGGCACCATGCGCCTGGGCATGGATGCCCTTTCTGCGTTCTTTTTACTCCCCGTCTTCGGCCTGGGTCTGCTGTGCGCTATCTATGGCCGAGTTTACCTGCAACTCCACAATGGCCACGGCCATCCCGCTTCGCTGTGGCTGCACTTTAATCTGCTTATTTTCGGGATGGCTGCGGTGATCATTGCACGTGATGGCTTGATGTTCATGCTGGCCTGGGAAGTGATGGCGCTGGCGCCGCTTTTTTTAGTCAACTACCAGGATGAAAAAGAATCCTCACGCCACGCCGCCTGGATCTATTTCATTGCATCTCACCTGGGCGCTGTTTTTCTGCTGGTCATGTTTGTGACTTTAGCGACGCTGGCCGGAAGCTCCGATTTCACCGGGTTTTCACCCGCACTGGCAGCTCATCCGCAGTGGGTTCCGGTCATTTTTATACTCGCGCTGTTCGGTTTTGGATCCAAAGCGGGCTTTGTGCCAATGCATATTTGGTTGCCGCAAGCGCATCCGGCTGCACCCAGCCATGCGTCGGCACTGATGAGCGGGGCAATGCTGAAAGTTGGCATTTACGGGTTAGTCCGGGTGTTGATAATGCTGGGGCCTCCTTCCGCCTGGTGGGGTTGGCTATTGATCGGTATAGGGGCACTGAGCGGTATTCTGGGTGTAGTTTTTGCCCTTGCACAGCACGACCTGAAACAGTTGCTGGCATACCATAGCGTGGAGAATATTGGCATTATTGTGTTAGGCTTGGGCATCGGTACACTGGGACTAGCGTTAGATCACCCCGTGATTGCCGTGCTCGGTTTTACCGGCGGTCTATTGCATGTACTCAATCACAGCATCTTCAAGGGGCTATTGTTCCTTGGTGCTGGTGCCGTGCAAACGCGTACACACACCTTGGCGATTGAGTCCCTTGGCGGTCTACTCAAGCAGATGCCAATCAGCGGTCTGGCTTTCCTGATCGGTGCGGTAGCCATCACAGGCCTGCCTCCATTCAACGGTTTTGTCAGCGAATTTCTTATCTTTATCGCCGGTTTTAATGCTGTCGCCGGAACGGCCGTAGAGATGTCTGCGGGTGGTATCGTGATCCTGGTTGCATTGAGCCTGATCAGCGGGCTGGCAGCAGCCTGTTTTGCCAAGGCCGTGGGCGTGGTTTATCTGGGTGAGCCACGCTCCGCTGCGGCGAGCTCGGCTCGGGAAGTGCCAGGCGGCATGCTTGGCCCGATGCTAGTGCTAGCCGGTCTATGCATTCTGCTCGGTTTGGCAGCGCCTCTCATCATGGTGATCATGGTGGTTCCAGTGGTCCAGGCAAGCGGTGTGGAAATAGCAATAGTGCAGCCTGCACTGTCCGCTATAGGCCAGGTATTGATGAATGCAATTGTTGTATTTGTACTGGTCGCAGGAATGGCGAGCATACTCTGGCACTGGCGTAATCACCACCTGGCGGCAGTGGGTGTGCGACGCGGCCCAACCTGGGGTTGTGGCTTTCCTTATATCACATCGCGCATGCAATATTCCGCCTCCTCATTTGCCGATCCACTTAACCGTCAATTTGGCATTCTGGCACATATTGAACGTCATACCGCGCATCCTACCGGATTGTTTCCGCACACTACGCCAAGCTTGGCAACTCATAGTACTGATCCATTCCATCAGCTGATGTTTGAGCCTGTTTTTATCTGGTTTAAACAAATGCTCGGCCGGGCAGAAATAATCCAGCGAGGGCATACGCACATTTATGTACTTTATTTAGCTCTGTCCCTGTTGCTGTCCATTGTTATCGCGATAAATCTATGAAATTCACCAGACATTCAGAACGAGCCGGCAGTAACCGTAGATAAATCCAGCCATGAATTCACTGATTTCCTTACTGCTGCCCTTGATGGCATTGCTTGGTGCACCCCTGCTGCAGGGTATTATTGGCCGCACCCAGGCATGGGTGGCTGGACGCCAGGGGCCCACGCTATTGCAACCCTATTTTGAGTTACGCAAACTCATGATGCGCGGTGCCATCTACAGCGAGAGCAGTACCTGGGTGCTGCGCATTGCGCCGGTGGTTGGATTATCTGCACTCATCCTGGCCTTGTGGATGACCCCGCTTGGTGGCGTTGCCGCACCCATTTCATTTAGCGGCGATGCCATCGTTATCGCTGGCTTGTTGGGCTTAAGTGTTTTCCTCACGCTGCTGGCTGCACTCGACACCGGCTCCAGTTTTGAAGGTATGGGGGCAAGTCGTGAAGCGCATTTCGGTGCACTTGCAGAAGCTTCGTTATTCCTCACTCTGGCGGCACTGACACACCTGGTTGGCAATACATCCCTATCCGCCGCCTATGCCGCAATTGACGCTGATTTGTGGCGCCATACGGCACCAATGCTGACCATGGTAGCTGCCTCTTTCCTGATTTTGACCTTAGTTGAGAATTCGCGTATGCCGGTGGATGATCCAAACACTCATTTAGAACTGACGATGATCCATGAGGTGATGGTGCTGGATCATACGGGCCCCGACCTGGGTTTCATTCTTTACGCTGCTTCCCTCAAGCTATGGCTGCTGGGATCACTTGTCGTCGGTATTATTGCCCCCGACAATACCGGGAGTTTGTGGCTCGATGCAATTATCGGTTGGGCCGGGATGGGTGTACTGGCTGTCATTATCGGGCTGCTCGGTGCGTTCATGGCGCGCATACATTTGCACAGCACCCCACCCTTGATTGTGGGTGCAGGGGCATTATCCGCCGTGGCGCTAATGATGGCAGCACGTTAATGATCACAACTTGTAAGCCATATACGCAGCCCCCCGCATGGTTATCGACGCCAACGCAACAGATGTGGAGGCAACCTTAGTGGATATCCTTTCCGGCCTGACTCAGGCTATCAGCATTCTGACAATTTTCGCGCTCCTCGGCACAGGTCGTGTGGGCACATGTATCGTATGGCTGGCGTTGCAAGGCATTCTCATCGGTTCGATTCCTGCACTGTTGCTGGATACGCCGCTGAACTGGCACATGGGACTGCTGGTCGCCGCCAATGTTGCACTCAAGGGATTCCTCTTTCCCTGGATGTTGCAACGTTTAAGGGGGATCAGAGGTTTCCACAATGGAGTGGAGTCTTTTGTTGGTTTTGTCGGTTCTGTGTTATTCGGCATTGCAGCGCTTGCTTTTTCCATCTGGTTAGCAAATTACATCAACACAGGCCTGTCCGGGCGTTCATTTGCAGCATTGGACATGGCGGTTTTCATGATTCTGAATGGCCTGTTTCTGATGATCACCCGGCGCAAGGCCGTCATGCAGGTATTAGGTTATCTGGTACTCGAGAATGGCATCTTTGTGTTCGGCCTGAGCACTGTCGCGACCGTACCGTTGCTGGTGGAACTCGGGGTATTACTGGATGCCTTTGTGGCTGTATTTGTCATGGGCATGGCGGTATACCGGATTAACCGCCAGTTCTCCGATATTGATATTGACAAGCTCGATTCTTTACGCGGCTGACATGATTTTCGATTCACTCATTCTCTGGCTACTACTGCTGTTACCGGCCTGCGGCGCAGTTTATTGTCTAGTAACACCCAGGATGACCCATGGCGTGACCATCGGCGTCAGTGCGGCACATTTGCTTCTGACACTCCTTGCCACCCGTCGGGTGTTGGCACATGGCGTCATGTACGGCGCTGACAATTGGCTTTTTTTAGACGCTCTGTCCGTCTTTCACCTTGTTGTGCTGGCTCTGGTATATCTGTTTAGTTCTATCTTTGCGCGTATCTATTTTTCCAATGAGCATGGCCGCCATCGTTTCAGCCGCCGTGTCGCGCGGCGTTTCGGTGCCTTGTGGCTGAGTGCACTGGGCACTATGAGCCTACTGTTAATCTCTAACAATCTTGGCGTCATGTGGGTGGGCATGGAAAGCACGACATTATTGACCGCATTTCTGATTTCACTGTTTGTGAATCGTCTCTCGCTCGAAGCGATGTGGAAGTATCTCATTATCTGTTCGGTTGGTATCGCCTTCGCCTTCATGGGCACGCTGTTGGCTGCAGTTGCCGTGGAACACACCGCTGCGATGCGTGACAGCGGCATGCTATGGACCGCATTGTCTAAGCCCTCTGTCAAATTTGATCCGGAGTTGATCAAATTGGCCTTTGCATTTTTGATGGTGGGCTATGGCGTTAAAGCAGGGCTGGCACCAGTACATTCCTGGTTGCCCGATGCCCACAGCCAGGCGCCCACACCGGTTTCAGCCATGTTTTCAGGTTTTATGTTGAATGCCGCATTGTATTGTATCCTGCGTTATGTGCCTTTGTTGTCACATGCGGTTGGATCATATTTCGTGAGCACCCTATTATTGATATTCGGTGGGCTATCCTTGCTGGTTTCGGCTGCCTTCATTGTGTTTCAGACAGACATCAAACGTCTGCTCGCTTACCATAGTATTGAGCATCTGGGTATTATCGCGCTGGGCTATGGCCTGGGACCATTGGGCGCTTTTGCCGCCGTATTTCATACTTTAAACCACTCCCTGTGTAAGGCGTTGGCATTCTTTGCCGCAGGTCGGTTAGGGCAGCACTATGGTACCCATGACATGGCCAGGATCCGGGGTGCAATACACGTGGACAGGCTCTGGGGCATGGCGCTACTCGGTAGTATGCTGGCCCTGGTTGGGGTCGCCCCTTTTGCGATATTCATGAGCGAATATCAAATAGTGCGCGCCGCAATCGCCACGCACCAGTGGACGGTGTTGACATTGTTTGTGGTGGCGGGCAGCATTATTTTCATTTCCGCCTTGCGTCATGTCATCGAGATATTGTATGGCGCGCCATCAACTGAGCCTGTGCTTGCCCGGGATGGTGTGGGCGCGGCAGGCACGGTGGGCCTGATACTTGGTCTATTGCTACTGCTGGGTTTGTGGTTGCCATCGCCGTTGCTGACCTTGATGCGACAGGCAGCAATGGTCGTAGCCGGATAGTGGAGTTGCCAGGAATGAAAGCACAAGCCCTCAGCTGCAGGAATGGCGAAGCCGTGGCCTGGAAGGACGTCCCTGTCTTGGCTGTTGAAGATTTCCGGCAGTTCATTATTGATAGTGTTAATAATGCCAAAAGATTGTTAGCCCTGACCGGCATTCACAAGGAGGCTGATGGGGTGAAGGTGCTGGCAGTGCTGGCCGATGATGGCGCAGGCAGTCTGGAAATAGTGGCCAGTAATATTACCGGGGCATACCCAGCCATTACCCCAGAATGTCCACAAGCCCATTATTTTGAGCGTGAACTGCGTGAACAATGGAGCCTGCAGCCACGCCATCATCCGTGGCTAAAACCGGTGCGTTTCCCGGCGGGTGAACAGCAAGCGAGCATAGGCAAGACAGATTACTTGGATATTGAAAGCGAGGAAACACATATCGTCTCGGTGGGGCCGATCCATGCGGGTATTATTGAACCGGGGCATTTCCACTTTTGCTGTCATGGCGAACAGATATTGCATTTGGAACTATCGCTGGGTTACCAGCATCGAGGTATTGAACGCGCCCTGATCGGCGGCCCTGATCGGCGCACTATTCACTACATGGAAACGCTGGCCGGAGATACATCGGTGGGTCATACATTGGCCTATTGCCATGCCCTGGAGGCATTGGCAAGCGTGCCGTGTACGCCTCAGTTAGCGTACTGTCGGGCGATTGCGCTTGAGTTGGAGCGACTGGCCAATCACGTTGGCAATCTTGGGAGCATGAGCGGTGATGTGGGATTTTTACCAACAGCTTCTTTGTGTGGTGGATTGCGTGGAGATTATCTCAACCTGACTGCTATGCTGTGTGGCAGTCGGCTCGGGCGAGGGCTCATCAGGCCGGCGGAGATGAACTTTGCTGTTGATACGAACACGCTGCGTGAATTACGTCTGCGTTTGGGCACCTTGCTGCAGTCCACAAAAAGAGCAGTGGATTTACTCTGGTCCTCAGCTTCGGTGCGCGCCCGATTTAAAAAAGTGGGCATGGTAACAAACGAACAAGCCCACTTACTTGGCATGGTGGGCCCTGTCGCTCGTGCCAGTGGTGTGGCCTTGGATGTGCGCTGCGACCATCCTTTGGAAGCATGGCGTGATGAGACCTTTACAGTCATTCAGGTCGAGAAAGATGAAAGAGGTGATGTCTTTGCCCGTGCCCGCCAACGTTCACTTGAAATTGAACAATCACATCAACTACTGAACCGGTGGCTGGATAGAGCCCTGGCGCAAAAAACGGGGACAACAAGTTTTGGGTCAGATGCTTATGGGGACATGCAACCACAGCAAGGTGGTGCTCTTTCAGGTGCTCTGCCTGACCTGGCAACAGACCAACTTGTCATATCATTGGTGGAAGGATGGCGGGGAGAGATATGCCATATCGCGTTAACTGATGGAGCTGGCCATTTCCAGCGTTATAAGATCATCGACCCCTCGTTTCATAACTGGTTTGGCCTAACAGTCGCAATGCGCGACCAACCGATTCTGGATTTCCCGGTGTGTAACAAGAGCTTTGATCTGTCCTATTGTGGCCATGATTTATGATTGATGCATTCATCGCACGCCTGCGTCAAGGCAAACGTACTGTACCGTTTCCTATTGACAATCCCCCTTTACCCCGGCGTTTCCGTGGCTTGCCGGCGGTGGATCGTACGGCTTGTCCAGAGCGCTGTGCGCAATGTGAGGAAAACTGCCCCACAGGCGCGATAGGCATGACGCCGGAGGCGCTGACCATTGATCTTGGGCGCTGCTTGTTTTGTACCGAATGTGAAAGCGCCTGTCCAAATGGGGCACTCACCTTTAGTCACAATCATCGCTTGGCCAGCACATCCCGCGATGGGCTACATGTCTATGGCCGTGATATGGCGCCTACCATTGAACAGATGGCCGAATCACTACACCGCATTCTGGGGCGCTCTCTCAAATTGCGCGAGGTTAGCGCAGGTGGTTGCAACGGTTGCGAAGCGGAGGCTAATGCGCTGAGTAATGTTATCTACGATGTTTCACGTTTTGGCATTGAATTTACCGCCTCGCCACGCCATGCGGATGGTCTGTTTGTGACGGGCCCAGTCACCGCAAACATGCGCGAAGCGCTCATTGCCGCCTATACTGCTGTGGCCGATCCCAAAATCGTCATTGCAGCAGGTGCATGCGCCATTTCTGGAGGACCCTACATTGGCCATACCGAGGCCAATGATGGCATTGGCGACTTGATTCCTGTGGATTTATACATACCAGGATGCCCACCCCATCCCTATACTCTACTGGATGGCATCTATCGTTTTTTGA
>CAZAWX010000183.1:0-8050 GCA_964488985.1 uncultured Ectothiorhodospiraceae bacterium | reverse complement strand
GCGACCATCAGGCACACCGGCGGCAGGTCGTCGCAATGCCAGTGCCGTGCGGCGATTTCAGTGGTTGTGCCCCAACTGGTGTTATTCATCATCACGGCCTTGGAACGGCCGGTGGTGCCGCCGGTCGGCCACAAGGCCATCAGGTCATCGGGGTTGCCATAGGGGTCGCCCCAGTCAGGAACCGATGTACCGTTGCCGTTTTCAATCAGCTCACCTAAGGAGGCGTGGCCGGTGGTTTCGCTGTCCAGGCAGTAGAGGTGTTTGAGGCTGGGTACCGCGGCGGGTATTTTTTCCGCCTCGGCTTTGAATTCACTGTGATAAAAGAGCCATTGAACACCGACGTCGTTGAAGTAATCGATGTTGTTCTGCGGCGCATTACGCACATTGGCGGGCACCCACACGCCACCGGCGCGCCACAGCCCGAGCATGCACAAAAAAGCCTGGGCATCGTTGCCGGAATAGATCGCGACCCGTTGCCCCAGTTTGAAACCGCCCGCCCACAGTCCGGCGGCGATTTGATGGGTTAATTCCCGTGCCTGCTGATAGCTATACTTCAAATCACCGGCAATGACTGCCGCACGATCTGGTGCGATCTCAACACCTTTGTCAAAATAATCGATCACTCTCATAGTCTCATTGTCTCCTTTTTCTGCAGGCTGCCAGGAATTCAGTTGCTAATGGTTCCAAAAGAATGAATTTCTGTGGGTCTCGGTTTTCAGATTGACATATCACACTCTATTCCTTCTTGATTGCCTCGTACGAAGCGTATGCAATCTTGATATCAAGCGTGTCTTTTTCGTCCAGGACAACTTCTTTATAGTTGGAAAACGGGTAGGGCGCCATACTCTCCAGTTCCAGGGTGGCTGCTACACGGATACCTTTTGTTTCTGTCTCAGCGATGGTATCGAATGCATCCTTAGCCTTTAAAACCAGGGCATATAGTGCGCCTTCGCCCTGTTCTTCGATACGTTTTGCCATTGTTTTCGGATCAGGGGGGTTAACATCTTTAAGAGGATAAACGGGTGAGATCAACTCCACTTGCCTGTCGAATCTGATGGCAACCCTCGCCAGGGCAGATTCCTTGATGGGACCTGTGGTTATTTCTTCAAAGTCAACCTCGAAAAGATCAGAGAACAGGGCAATCGCCTTGTCCATGTTTTTCACTGCTATGAGTACACGGTCGACACCTTCAGGTCCATCTTTGCTCTGACTGTCCAAAGCGCTACCCACCGATTTGCTGATAGCTTCATACTCGCAAAATGCCATTCCGACTCCAAACGTGTCCTCGTCCCTTGTAAACACCTCGATAAATCTGGATCGGGTAAAAGGAGGACAATTATCCATTGTCAGTGTCTTTAAAATACCAACCCCATTTTTTTCCAGGTCTGCAGCAGCCTGGGTCGCATTACTAACCTTAAAAGCGAGCGCAAATAACGCACCATCACCCTGCTCATCAAGAAGTTTTGCCAGTTTTTTCGGGTTGGGGGGATTGGCATCTTTAAGCGGGTATACAGGTGAGATCAATTCTATGTGCTTATCCAGATTGACAGCGAAGCGCACACCACCGGCCTCAGCGGCAGGGCCGGTCATCTCCTCAAAGTCCACTTCAAGCAGCCTGGAGAAAAATTCGATACCTTTATCCAGGTCTTTTACCCCTATCACGACACGGTCAATACCTTCAATTTCCATTTTGTTTTCCTTTGTCTGATAGTCTGGTTCAGAGCGGGCTGCGGCAATCTGTTCCTTGCGTGGTGCGTGCTGCCAATACAAAGGCCACTTGATCTGGAACAATTGTTGGAATTATAATACAAAATAGAACAAACGTTCTAGCTATATGCATGTGCAGTTGCTACCATTGATCCACACCGGGTCAGTAGTGATATGAATCACGGCGGTGGTTTTTCACCTCGGATGATTCCGCTTACGTCACTGCGGAGCAACTGGTTGTTGACGGAGGCAGTCGCTATCCAACTTTTCTTGCCTGAGGTAAACAACTACGAAGATCATGTATTCATGAAGGAGTTCACAACCATGCCACTTGATACGCAAACCCAGGCCCTGATCGAGTCGATGAAACAAGGTGGTTTCAAGCCCGCGAGTCAAATCCCCCTTGAGGCTTCCCGCACCGGTCTGACGCAAATGGCCGTCACCATGGCTGCCCCAAAAGTGGATGTATTTGCAAGCGAAGACCGTGCCATTGCCGGACCCGGAGGTGAACTCGCTGTCCGCATCTACCGGCATGCCGCCCGAAACCATGGGGAAACCTCACCGGCGGTGGTATTTTTTCACGGTGGCGGGATGTATCTGGGCGACCTGGACACCCATGACCACGTTTGCAGGTACCTGTGTAAGCACGCCAACCTGACGGTCATTGCCGTGGATTACAGGCTGGCACCGGAAAATAAATTTCCCGCCGGTCTGGAAGATTGCTACGCCGCACTGTGCTGGGTGGCTGAAAATGCCGATGAAATCGGTATCGACACCCACCGGATAGCACTGATGGGTGACAGTGCTGGTGGTTCCCTGGTTGTCAGTGTCTGCTTGCTTGCCAGGCAAAAAGGTGGCCCAAAGGTCGCTTTCCAGGTGGTGGTTTATCCGGCACTGACGATGACGGATGGTGAGGAGTTTCCGTCGCGCAGCGAATTGGGCACGGGGGAATATTTTATTTCGGTGGATGACTTTGCGTTTTTCAGGGACCTCTATCTGAGCGACGAAGATGACGTGCGCGATCCGCTGGTATCACCCATCTACGCGGACCATTACCGTGATTTTCCACCCGCGCTGGTGATAGCGGCTGGTTACGATCCCTGCCGGGATGAGGTTAAATACTATGCAGAGCGGTTGGCGGGAGATGGGGTACGAGTCACCTACACGTGTTTTGAAAACACCATTCACCCGTTTTTTCTGTTTGATGGTGTGATCGACGCGGGCAAAGAGGGGCAGAAACTGGTGGCCGATACACTCAGGGATTTTTTTGGGGCCGGCGCTATTTGACTGTGTGCCACGCTTAGTATCTGATCAGGTGAGGATTTAATATGAACCAGATATTGAAGACTGATAGTTTCACCCGGATGACCCGTGCCGCACCGATTGTTTGTGGCCTGCTTTGTCTGCTTTGGGTCACCGGCTCCGTGGCACAGGACTGGGCTGACTACGGGGCCACCAAGGGTGGGATCAAGTACTCCATGGCAAACGAAATTAATCGTTCGAATGTCGAGGATCTCGAGCTTGCGTGGGTTTACCGGACCGGTGAGGCAGAGCGTCGTGGAAAAAGCTTTCCCGGAAGTAGTTTTCAGAACACGCCGATTACGGTTGCCGGTTCCCTTATCGTCTGTAGCCCGTTTGAACGCATCATTGCCCTGGACCCGGAAACAGGCGCAGAGCGCTGGGTATTTGAACCTGAAGTCGACCTGAGTTACACGGGCGCCTTACCCTACAAGTGCCGGGGTGTCGCCTCCTGGACCGACGAAAAAGCGCCGCTCGACAAGGCATGCCGTACACGTATCCTGGTGAGTACTGCGGATTTTCGCTTGATTGCCATCGATGGCAAGACCGGCCGGCCTTGCAAGGAATTCGGCCTCAACGGCACCGTTAAAATTGCGCTTGATAAGCAACCCGTATTCCCGGGTGAAATAACACTGGCTGACCCACCCGCTATTGTGAACGATGTTGTCGTCGTCGGCTCAGCCATTGTGGATGGCGTTCGTGCTGACGGGCCGAGTGGGATGGTTCGTGCTTTTGATGTACGCACGGGTGCTACCCGGTGGACCTTCGACCCGGTGCCACGGGATCCGGAGAACCCCTTGCATGACAGTTGGGGTGGTGCGGCGAAGACAATTGGTGCAGCCAATGTATGGTCCATCATGTCAGTGGATGAAGCGCGCGACCTCGTGTTCCTGCCAACCACCAGTCCGTCAAATGATTATTACGGCGCCAGTCGCCCGGGTGATAATCGCTATGCCAATTCAATCGTGGCACTGCGGGGCGCCAGTGGCGAGGTAGCCTGGTATTTTCAGATATCCCACCACGATGTCTGGGACTATGATATTCCGTCACAGCCTATCCTTTTTGAGATGCACCGGGATGGTAAAACAATCCCGGCCGTGGCCCAGATTACCAAGCAGTCCTTTGTCTTTATCTTCAATCGCGAGACGGGTGAGCCGTTGTTTCCCATCGAGGAGCGTCCGGTCCCACACGACGGGGTAGCAGGTGAATGGTTGTCACCGACCCAGCCCTTCCCGGTTGCGCCACCACCCTTTGTAAAGCAGGGGGTATCGCCCGATGATGCCTGGGGTTTTACCTTCATTGACAAGAAAAGTTGTCGTGAACAGTTCGAGGGCTTAAAAGGCGGCGGTATTTACACGCCACCAAGCCTGCGGGGCACCATCATCAAGCCCGGCCTGACAGGAGGAGGCAACTGGGGTGGTGGGGCTTTTGACCCGGGTTCCGGTATGCTGATCGTCAACTCGACCCGTGTTCCCACGATGATCAAGCTGATCCCTGCCAGCGAGACTGAAGACAGGGCGGGCAACGCCGAGTCTTCGAGGGGTGGCTATTTATTCCCTCAATCCGGATCCCGATACAAAGTTGATACCTCCTTCCCGGTGTCATCCTGGGGTACGCCGTGCACCAAACCACCCTGGGGTGGGCTAAGTGCGATTGATTTGAACGCCGGAACGATCAAGTGGGATGTTCCGCTAGGCTCCATCCACCTTATGACACCGCTGAAGTTGCGTTTCAAATGGA
This sequence comes from uncultured Ectothiorhodospiraceae bacterium, assembly GCA_964488985.1. Classification (GTDB taxonomy): domain Bacteria; phylum Pseudomonadota; class Gammaproteobacteria; order HK1; family HK1; genus CAZAWX01. Next base: position 3,304 of record CAZAWX010000183.1, on the reverse strand, counting down.
ATCTTGGCACCCCCGTTGCCGGTGGCCCGATTATCACGGCCAGCGGATTGATTTTTGTCGCCTCAACGATGGACAACATGTTTCGTGCTTTCGATCTGGATACCGGCGAGGAGTTGTGGGGAATTGACCTGCCGGCGGGCGGGCAGTCGACACCCATGACCTACGTAGCCAATGGCCGCCAGTACGTCGTGCTCACCGCGGGTGGTCACCCGCTGTACCATACCCAGACCGGTGACTACGTGCTTGCCTACGCGTTACCGCAGCTCAATAATTGACTTCATCCAGACCCTTCAAAGCAAGGATCTGCCTGGCCTCGTCAGCCGAGGCGGGCTCAATGCCGAGTTCGTGAGCGATCCGGACGATCTTTTCTACCTGTTCGGCGTTGCTGGTGGCCAGCCGGTTTTTCTCAAGATAGATGTTGTCTTCCATACCGACCCGGACGTTGCCGCCCATGATCAATGAACCCGTGCACATGGGCATCTGGGCACGCCCGGCGGCACATACCGACCATTTAAAATCACCCAGTAGACCCCTGGCCGTTTTGCACAAAAACACCAGGTTTTCCATGCTGGCCGGGATTCCACCCAGGATCCCCATGACAAATTGTAGGTAGATGGGTGGTTCGAGATGGCCTTGCCTGACCATATGGGCCACATTATTGATCATTCCCACGTCGTAGATCTCGAGTTCCGGTTTGGAATTGCTTTCCTTGAACGCCCGGCTGAAATCCTTCATGGTTTTGAAGGTATTGGTAAAGACGTTTTCCTCGGTGGCGGCAAGAAATTTTGCTTCCCAGTCAAATTGCCACTCTTCATACTTATTGACCAGGCCAAAAAGACCAAAATTTACCGAGCCGAAATTAAAGCTGCCGAGTTCTGGTTTGAAACGGGTCACCGTTGCCACGCGCTCATCCAGTGTCATACCCGGGGCACCTCCGGTGGTCAGACATAGGATCATGTTGCAGCGGGACTTGACATCTTCAATCACCTCGCGATAGAGGTCCAAAGAGGATGTCGGCATGCCGGTTTCAGGGTTTCTTACGTGAATATGTGCCACCGCCGCCCCGGCCTCGTGGGCCCTGACTGCCTCATCAGCGATCTGCTTTGGCGTAATCGGCAAATAGGGGGTCATGGTCGGGGTATGAATGCTCCCGGTAATTGCCGCGGTTACAATCGTTTTTGACATTTTCCCAAACCTTATATCTATTTTTGGCGGTAAACCGGTTCACTCCGGAGCGTTAACCTGCATATTGCAATATGCGGGTTAATACTCGTAGCTCACTTGAATACCAAATGTTCTGGGTGCTGTTGATTGTGCAATCACATCCCGAGACCCAAACAGAGGGCCAATCAGGGAGAAGTACCTGGCCTTGGTCAGGTTTTTGCCATAGGCTTCAACGCTCCAGTGACCGTCTGCTGTTTCAAACCGGACCATACCGTGGACAATTGAATAATCATTCTGCATCTGGTCATTGTGGGGGAAGAAGTAATAGTCATCCGTCCAGCTGAGATCGCCGCGAAACGTAATAAAGCCCAAATTGCTTACGGGTATCCGGTACTGCGCTCCCAGCACGATTTTAAATTCCGGAGAGCGTGGTAGTCTATTGCCGTTGGCGTCCACCAGCGTGCCGTTGGAGTCGGCGACGATGAGCGTATCCGAATACTCGGCATGTAGATAAGACATTGAGCCGTTGAGTGTAAAGCCCTCGGCCGGTGTGGCTGCCATCTCCAACTCAAGGCCATAGATCTGGGCTTGTGATGCATTGGTTAAAAGGACAAATGGCCCTTCCTGTGTCTCTGTTTGCATGTCGGAGTAGACCATGTAAAAAGCTGTCCCGTTTAGCCGTAAGCTGTGGTTGAGCCACTCGGACTTAAAACCGGTCTCATAGGACCAGACTTTTTCCGGATCCATATCTATACTGCTTCCCGGGGGATTTAAAGGTGCATAGGTGCCGCTTTTGAAGCCTTTGCTTATCGAGCCGTACACAAGCGCATCATGGGTAAGGTGATACTGGATTGAGAGTTTTGGTGAAAAATCATCCCATGTTTTGGTCTTGTGAAGATCGATGGGCGGGCCGAGAGGAATCGCAAAAGTCTGAAAATGATTCACTGTCTTTTTTTCAGAGCTGTAACGCAAACCCGCCTCAAGTGAGAGCTTATCGGTCAGGGCATAGTTGACATTGGCAAAACCGGCCCAGGCATTTGTCACGGTGTCAGAAACAAAAATAATCCCCTGTCCCGGGCCGGGCGGGATCAGGGCATGTTCAATCAAAATGTCCGGATAGTCGTTTTTCACGTGGTAGTAGTAGAGTCCCGTCACCCAGTTCCATCTGCTGTGGGTACCGTTCAACTGTAGTTCCTGGGAAAACTGGCTAATATCGACACCGCCGTTGGATGTCAAAAGGTCTACCAGGGTGGAATCAATATCGACGAGCCACTTAAGATCCAGTTCGCGATATGCCGTGATGGAGCGAAAATCGATGTCGTCATTGAGATTGTAGGTCAGCTTGCCGGAAACGCCCCAATTTTTGACGGTCTCCTTGTTGTCGTCGCCATGGGCGGTGGTCCAGTGATCGTCAAAGACCATCGAATCAACCCCAATGCCCTGCATCGGGCCGAATACGGTGCCGAGCAAGCCATCACGGGTCAATAATTTACCGGACATCGAATGGGCCTTGGCGTCCATATAATCTGCCGCGAGGCGGATGTCCAGGTCTTGTGAGGGCGTGATTTGTATTTCACTGCGAACACCGGTGTAATCTTCGTCCAGAAGATCGCCACCTGGACCCAGGTTATGCACATAGCCGTCATGAGAACTGTCCGAAAAGGTCAATCTTGCTTTGACTTTGTTCGCAACCAGCGGCCCGCTGATGGTGCCGTCGAATCGTCTTTTGTTATAGTTCCCAATTTCGACATCGAACCTCATATCCAATTCGTCCGTTGGCGAACGGGAAATGATGTTAACCGCGCCGGCCGTGGAGTTTCTGCCATACAACGTACCCTGGGGGCCACGAAGCACCTCGACCCGCTCCACATCGACGAAATTGGTTCTGGCGCCAAACCCTTTTTCCAGGTAGACACCGTCTAAATAAAAGCCCACGTTCTGTTCACCGCCAATAAAGGTGTCCGATGTTCCTATCCCGCGGATATATCCCGTTATGACCGGACCATCGATGTCGAACTGTGCGTTGGGAATGAAACGGGTGAGATCGGTAAGTTTAAAGGTCTTGGTATCTCGCAGGTTTTGTTCAGTAAAAGCCGATATGGAAATGGGCGTATCCTGGAGTTTGCTCACGCCGGTCTTG
>CAZAWX010000182.1:6453-8089 GCA_964488985.1 uncultured Ectothiorhodospiraceae bacterium | reverse complement strand
TCTTGCGCTTCCACACCAACCACAAGAGCCGCAAGTACCGATAGGTGTCCCTCGGACCCATCTCAAGGATTGTCATGGATATGCACCACTCCTCCACACCCTGTACAGATCGTGTAGTACCCCTTCTTGCGCTCCTTAATCATAACCGACGCGCCCCACAGATTAGGGCACTCACACTTCCGCATGGGTTCGCTCTCATCATCCTTGAAGGGACGGTGTGAGGCCAATTTGGGTTTCGTCATATAGATAGGCTCCTTCACGCCGGTGCGCTCGTTTCTGGCTCATTAATCAAGTCCACCACCATATCCAGGGCCGCATCCTGTTTCCTTCGTGGCTTGCCGATGTACTTCGTGGCATGGGCATGAACCACACGGTACAGCTCCCTCGCAAGCACCCGATCATTAATGTCCCCGCCTGCCTGTATCGCGCCAATCGTTACAAGTATCTGCTTTCCTATCGTTCTCATCGCTCACTCCTTTTTGTATCCTAGAACTTTTTGATTCCCGAATTTCAGGTCTTTGCATTCCACGTATGTTAAATCTCTGTTGCCGGTATGTGAGTATGCCGACACAAATCCGTCGCGCTGTTTCGGGTGTGTCCCGTCAATCGTCACCGTAAAGATAGAGCCGTATTTATGCGTAACAATGTCCCCGTCCTTGATGTACGCGCCCTTTTCTTTCTGATTGAAGTCTCGCACCGTCTTGCCGAACTTGATGAATTGCTCGGCCATACAGTGATGGAGCCTTGCAGGGCTACCGTCTGTTTCGCTAAAGGGAAACTCTCCGTCATGCCACACCCACACATCAAAACACCCACCCCCCATATCTTTCTTGTTTATCACCACAACACAGAAGCCGCAATACCCGCCCATCTGGGGGTAGAAGTCGGCATACCCGATGTTATGCTCGTCCTCAAATACGACCGCGTTCTTTTGGCACTGATCTCCTGTAGGCTCGTCAGGCGTCCACGCACTCATCGCTCACTCCTTTTCGCTGGTCGGGTTTTCTTTGTGTATGTGTACGCTATTGTGTTTATGTCGAGCCATCCCGCGTTATGCTGAATACGAATAAATATCCGCCTCGGCGTCAATCGCTTGTAGTTACGGCGTTTCATAGACTGGCCCCTCTTGTTTGTAGGTCCTGACACCACCTTCCCATTTTCCGCACCACCCATCTTCTTTGGTGGGGGGTTGGCAGAACTTGCCATCATCTCCGAGGGTAGGCGCATTTACTCGGCACACACCAGACTGAACCCCGAAAGCCGCGACAAGTGATGCGACAACCCCTCCCAACTCCGGCGAATCATCCTTGAATGTTGCCTCTATCACCCTAAGAGCCGAAGCCGCTGCCTTTGATTCTTCCTCTGAGAAGGGTCGGTAGAATCGGCAACCCGCGCAGCTATCAATATTAACTCTCATTTCTTGCACTTCCCATGTTTGTGACACTCGCACGTACACTCCGGCTCATCCACAGGGGGGTCAACCGGAGCCACCACCGTGATCGTCGCCCTCGTACTGTTATCGTCCTTGCCACACCCCGCTATCGACATCAGCAGCGTCAGGGCCATGAAAACCCCCAATAAAAACAGAAAACTGTGCATCAAAAACTTGCGGTACATCATTCCTTGCTCCTTTGTT
>CAZAWX010000182.1:0-6353 GCA_964488985.1 uncultured Ectothiorhodospiraceae bacterium | reverse complement strand
GTACATACGCCACGATCCAGTCCGATTTCGCATCTTCCGTCATAGCCCCCCATGTGTCCGGCAAGTGCTCCTGCGGAATTGATGGTGCGCCCTCAAGCTGCTCCGGCCTCCACTGTTCCATGTCCGCTATCTTGTCTCGCTGACCCAATAACCACTCCGATGGCGTATAACTCCCCCGCTCAGGGCGAGTTTGACTTGTACTGCCATACAATGGGGTGTTATCTTTTCGCACATGACGAAGAAGATCAAGAGCAACGTGAATCAAGACGATAAGAAGCCCGACAATGATAGCCATCCAGATGTTAATCATGGGGTAACTATGCCCACAACAACGGGCGGGGCGCAAGAACAAATTGCAGAAATCTTGAGTGGGGCAAATGCGCGTGATTCCGAGTATATGCTTGGTTTGATGCCTGTTATCGGCAACCTTGTTCAGCTTGCGCAGATCGCCACACAGGGAGATTCGGCCCTGCTGCCCCACATGGTTGAAACCCCCGGCAAGTTCTACCACAATCTCATGGCCGACCATCAGGATGCCCTCAAGGGGATGATGATGCTCAAGTCCTTGCACAAGGTTTTGACGGAGGAGAGCGACAAAGACCCCCTTGAACACCAAAAATTCCTGCTGGACATGATGAAACACCAGAAAGAGGACAGTGGAAAATCAGAAAATAGCGGTGTCAACGCTCAGAGCACTTCCAGCCAACTCATATCAGACATGGATGGACCTGGCAAAAAGCCTGAAAGCGGATAAGGCCGCCGAGAGCCTTGTCAACTACGCCCTGTCTCGCGCATACACGTCCGATGATGGGTTCCGGCACTACCTACGGGACATTCTGGGGTATATGGAGATATACGACCCCTTTCATGCGCCGATCATTGATGCTGTGGCTGATTTCAACACCGAAAAGCGCATGATTCAGGCGTTTCGGGGTAGCTACAAGTCCTCCATCGGCACGATTGGCCTCGCAACATGGATGATTGCACGCGAATACGCCCTTCTCGGCACTTGCAATATCCGCATCCTGATCGGCTCCGAGGTTCTGGAACTCGCGCAGGCGTTTGTGCGCTCGATCATGCAGATCATGGAGTTTGATGATACGTGGCGCGACCTGTTTGGCGACCATCGTGGCGACCGCAAGGTCCGAAAGACATGGACCGACAAGCAATTCATGTCCCGCTACAAGACCAAGCACACCCTCAAGGAATATACCGTATCGACCATCGCAATCGACGCGCCCCGTACCGGACACCACTATGATGTTCTGCTCATGGACGATCTTGAGGCCGAACGCTCATCCGCCACCAGAGACATCATCGACAAGGTGGATAGGTTCTGGCAACTCACCGTCCCGCTCCTGAACATCACCACCGAATCCCATCTCACCAACACACCTTCCGGTATTCCCGTTATCAAAGAACCGATCCGTCAAATTACCTGTACGAGATGGCATCACGACGACATCTACACCCGTATCCTCAAGCGAAACGAGTTCGCGCCCGAAGATGAGAAGTACCGCGTTATCATCCAGCCCGTAGAGGTCGATGGCGTGCCCACATTCCCCTCTATCTTCCCCGAAAAGAAGATCGACGCCATCAAAATGGAGATGAGCACCTACCACTTCAACTGTCAGTACATGCTCAATCCAAGCTCCGACGAAGAACGACAGTTCAAGAAGGAGTGGTTCCAGCCCATCCCCCAATCCTTCACGCTCACCAAGAATCTCAGGTTCTTCACCAGCGTTGATATGGCCTATACCGAGCAGTTTCGGATAGATACGGGAGAACTCAAGAAAGCCGATTACACCACCGTGTTCACGGTCGCAGTCGATTCCTTCTGGAACTACTATATAGTAGAGTGGTTCCGATCCAGGGTGGACAAGAAAGACGCTATAATAGAGATGATGCGGCAGGCCAAGAAGTTCAAGTCGCAGCGCACCGTCCTCCAGAAGTTCGACCGGAGCCTGATTGACGACGTGATTCGTCAGCACTTCTTTGACGTCGGCGAGAGAATCAACTACGAGTACGTGTCCTACCCCACAAGACAGAAGAAGAACGACCGAATAGAGGTCGGCCTCCAGCCCCTCTACAAAGCAGGGAAGATATTTCACTGTGCCGGGCTGGAATGGTACGAAGAAGAACTTGAAACCTTCCCCAACTCCGTCACCGACGACGGTATGGACAATATGTGCAACGTGGTCGCCATCGCGCAACCCGCAGCCTCATCCCACTACAAGCCCGTCAAGACGCCCCTCGTTCGCCATGTCGAATCCCTGCACAAGAAGGGTAGGAAACTCACCCTCGCAGGCGACCGATACGACAAAGGCGACGGCGACTGGAAACACTTCGGTAAACAATAGCGTAGCGACCAATCGGATTCTCTTTGTTCTCCTTTTCAGATATATCTTACGTGATTACGGTATATCTGAATCAGAGAACACTTTCACAAGGAGATACTGATGGATACGCAATCAAGCCGACAAAAGAGAGCGGCGGCAGTCGCGGCAGCCAGGGCAGCCAAGGTCGCCAAGGCCGTCCCCGAAGAAGAAGTTACCCCCAAAGCCAAAGCAAAGACCAAAGCCAAAGCGAAGAAGTAGCGATGCCCCTATACGATTACAAGTGTCCTGAATGCGGCCACGAAGATGATCTGTATGGCAAGAACGAGCGCGACCTCGATGGCGAGTGCGACAACTGCGGCAAGCCCGTTACCGCTACGCTGGACAAGAATTGGAATGCGCAAAAAGCCCCGAACTTCCGGCCTTTTGTGGCGGGATACGTCCCGATGCTCAACAAGAGTTTCACCAGCGAACGCGAGATGCACAAGTACGCACAGGAAAATGGGTTTGAGTTCGCAGGGGATTACAAAGACCCCCGCGACATGCCTGTGTCCGACCCGTCAAAAGCATTTGACACCGCCGTTTCAGAGGAAACCTTTGCAAGAGCCGCATACCGAATCGAAAACGGTTACGACGATTGGGACAAACAGTAATGGAAAAAGAGAAGCAGAAGAAGCAGAAGAAGAATCTCAAGCCGGACATAGCAAAGAAACTCGCGCCTATCGCTGAGTACGCTATCCGCGTGCGAGAGCAGCAATACGACGCCGAGTGGAAGACCGACATCGAATGGGTGATGGGCGACCGAGGCAACGAAGCAGGCAAGATATACGCCCACAACCGCCTCGCAAGCACCATGACCAACGTCATGTTCTCGCAGATTATGACGATGGTTCCCATCCTTTCAAACCGCACCCCGACAGTGCGTATCACCGGCGTCACCGACACCTTCAAAGAAAAAGCCAAAGCCCTTGAAGTGATACAGGCACGCATGATCCGCAGAAGCGGCATCATCCCTGTAAACCAGCAGGCAACAACCAACGCCCTGCTCATGGGCAAAGCCTTCTTGTCGCCACAGTGGGACCAGAAAGCAATGGGCGGCAGAGGCGACATACGAATTACCGCGCCCGACACCCGCGAGGTGTACTTGGAGCCTGGTAAGGAGAACGTCGCGTCGTCCAATTATGTCGTGCGCAAGCGCAAGGTCAACAAGCTCACCCTGCTCAGTATGTACGGCAGCAGGAAGGGCGATATTGACAAACTGTTCAAGAAGGCCAACAAGACGAGCGATTACGCGGCGTCGAAGGACATGCAGACGGTGGACCTCGGTTCGGGCTTCAATGCATCGGCTCCGGGCGCGTCGGCGTCCACCACCAGCGTTCCCTACATCATGGATGTATCAAGCGGCCTTGCTGATGATTATGAGTACATTGACCTGATTGAGATGTGGTTCCGTGACGAGGCGACCTATCAGCACGTCAAAGAGGGCGAGGATGGGCGTGTCACAGAGGAAACGCGACAGAAGTACCCGTATGGCCGGATGGTTATGTTTTCGGGTGGCGTGACCTTTGAGGACCGCGTGAGCAAGTTTCCCGGCTTCCCGTTCTTGGATTTCGAGAACTACTACATTCCCGGCCATCCGTATGGCGTGAGCGAACCCAAGCTGCTACGGCCATTGCAGGAACAGTTCGACATCAGGATGAATCAACTTGTGGATTCTATGAATTTCACGAATCACAAAACCATTCTATACGATGAGACAAGCGGATTCGACCCTTCCACGTACACGAATGCGCCGGGGCAGATGATTCCGGTTGATAATGTCATGGGCATCAAGGTGCTGGACTACGGCAACGTCGGGTCCGGAAACTTCGAGATGATTCAGATGTATATGCGCATGTTTGAGGTTGTATCGGGTGTGCGCGAGGTAATGAGTGGCGAAGTGCCGGGCGATGTCCGGTCCGGTTATGCGGTCGAGCAGTTACAGCAGGCGTCACAAACGCGGCTACGACTCAAGACCCGCATGATGGAAGATGCGTTCCGCAGACTCTTTGAGTACACAACCGACATGATCGGGACGTTCTACGAGCCGGGCGTACACTACAGCGATGAAGTGGACCTGCGGGGCATCAAGCACGATATGTTTGAGTTTGAGGTTGCGGCAGGTGTGAACCTTCCACAGTCACAAGCGATGGAGCAGCAGCTCGTTCAGTGGGCGGCATCGGTTGGTCTGCCGGGAATCGACCCCGAATACATCGTGGACAACCTTGCATTCCCGAACAAGGATATGCTGATGAAGAAGGTGAGGTCGGCACAGCCGCCTCCAATGCAAAACCCTCAAGGTGCGCCACAGGGCGGTAACGTAACTCCGATAGGCGGACAGTAATGAATGCAAGCGATACTAGCGGCGGGAACAGTGCGGCATCATCACAGCAACGCGCGTCAGAAACAGGCATGAGAGTTCGTACTGACCCGTCGCAACTACCACAGGGCGGCGGTCAGCAGCAACAAGGCGCATCGTCACCCCTGATAGGGATAGCGCAACAGATCATTGAGGCAGCCGCACAGCCGCACGCGAACATGGGCGAGATGCTGGCGCAGATGCTCCAAATGTATCTCGACGACCCGTCGCCACAGAACTCAAAAGTGATAACGATGTTTGTACAGAAAGTACAAGAAATGGGGGACTCCATCCCCCCTGAGAACATGGATCAGATTATGTCCATGCTATCGACGCTGATGGAAATGGGGAAAGACGTAACAAACCAGGAGCCTCAAGGACAAGCAGGGCCATTACCCCCGGCTGCGGATGTACGATCTGCGCCGGAAGGTGTACCCCAGCCTCCGCGATAAGCGAAAGGAACCAACGTGTCAGATTTTGAAGAACAAGTGAATGCTAACGAAATAGAATCCTCCGGGATTCTTGACCCGACGCCCGAACCTGTAGTGGCGGCCCCTGCACCACCAGCAGAACCCGTAAGCGCACCCGCGCCTGCGGCACCTGCACCGGCAGCAGAACCACCACCACAGATAGAACCTCTTGAGGAACAAGCACAGGCATTGTATGGCATGTCTGCCGAAGCGGTCTTGCAAGGCTACGGCGAAGCACGCGACAAGATGCTTGAGACAACAGATGAGTTCGGTCGGTACAAGCAGAAGATGTCAGGATTTGAGTCGATGCAACAGCAGGTGGCGACGAATCCTGAATACGGCTCGTACATGAACGAAGCGAATCAGAGTTTCCATGAGGGGCAGAATAACCCTGCGTCTAACGCATTGGACCCGATGGCGCGAAAGATGGCCGATATGGAGAACCGCATGAACATGCAGCAACTCAATAGCGACATCGACCGCCTGAACACGGAGAACCCCGGTGTGATGGACGCGGCAGGTATGAAAGAGTTGGCTTTCAGGGCACAGATGGACGGTAGCTATGACGCGACCACGCATTTCTGGAAAATGAATGGCGCGAACATGGTGGCGAATGCGACGAAAGCCGCACACGCTAAGGGCATAGAGGCGGCGACGAAGAATGTGGATCAACACATTCAGAGTTCTACCGTGACGCCTGCTGCTGTACCGACTGCTGCTCCGGCGAACGACTTTTCAGACGACGCGATTCTGAACGGCATCGAGCAAGAGTATTTCCGGTAGGGTAAGAAAGGGGCCATAAATTATGGCTTTGACTTACGATCAAGTAGAGGCAATCACCCATCGGTACTACATGCCGAAATTGCCACAACTGGTTTTTGACCAGTCCTACTTGCTACAAAAACTAATGAAGAAGGGCACACGCCCTGATTCGGGTGAACGCATCTTGCAACCGCTGATGTATCAATTCTCAAAGGGTGGGGCTTACCGACCTTACGAGCAATTTGATGTCAGCGCGGAAGATCAAGTCACGGCAGCCGAGTTTAACTGGAAGTATTATGAAGTTCCGATCACGATCTCGCGTGACGAACTCTTGAGAAACCAGGGATCGCTCGGCGTCAAGAAGTTGATGGACGCGAAGATGAAGGG
>CAZAWX010000181.1:0-8094 GCA_964488985.1 uncultured Ectothiorhodospiraceae bacterium | reverse complement strand
TCCTTAGCCACACTCAAGCAATTGCGCCTGAATATCCAGGTCATCCAGATGTTTACCCCACCAGGCATGCTCGGCAAACCAGGGAAATGCCATGGGAAAAGCGGGATCCTGCCACCGCCTTGCCAACCAACCCGAGTAGTAAATCATGCGCAGGCTACGCAACGCCTCAACCAGTTCAAGTTCTCTGTAGTTAAAATCATAAAACAGGCAGTAACCGTCCAGTATCTGATCAAGCTGCCCGCGCTGCTCATCCTTGGAGCCACTCAATAACATCCACAGATCCTGAACCGCCGGCCCCATTCGACAATCATCCAGGTCAACAAATGCCGGCCCGGTTGCTGACCACAGCACATTGCCCGGATGGCAATCGCCGTGCAGACGCAGGAACGTACACTGGACAGCATCCAGCTGCGCAGTCACCAGTTTGAGGATTTTTCCGCTCAAATCAGCGTAGCGACTTTCCAGTTCCATGGGCAAAATATTTCCGCCCAGTAAATACTCCCGCGCCGCATCTCCCAGCACAGCCACATCCAGTACCTGGCGATACTTAAAATCCCGAACTGCGCCAACCCCATGAATCCGGCCCAACAAACGTCCTAACCAGGCAAGGCGGCCCGGGCGATCCAGCTCCGGCCAGTCGCCGGGCAGATTTTCAAACAGCGCCATGGTGAAATTCTGGTGCTGCAAAAGTGTCGTGCCTTGTGAATTCTGCAGCGGTGTTGCAACGGGTAGTTCCTGGGATTTGAGTTCCAGAGCAAACGCGTGCTCTTCTTCAATGGCCTGTTCGGTCCATCGTCCCGGGCGATAAAACTTGGCGACAACAGGGCCACGTTCTTCGATACCGATTTGATAGACCCTGTTTTCATAACTGTTCAGGGCGATCAAACGACCATCGGGTAATAATCCGAAGGCCTCCACCGCATCCAGAATAACATCAGGGTTAAGACCGTAAAACGGGACCTCGTTGCCTGCCTCCACGCTCACAAAAGCTCACGTACGATGGTTGTCTGCTGAGGGAATATGAGTGAAATCAAGTGAGTAACCGCTGCCGGGCCTCACGATACTTGGCTGCGGTTTTGTCGATTATCTCAGCAGGCAATTGTGGCGCTGGCGGTGATTTATTCCAGCCAATAGATTCCAGGTAATCACGCACAAACTGTTTGTCGTAACTCGGTGGACTCGTCCCTGGCCGATACTGATCCATCGGCCAAAAACGTGAAGAATCAGGCGTCAAAACTTCATCGATCAACACCACACCTGACGCATCGACGGCAAATTCAAACTTGGTATCCGCAATGATGATGCCTTTGTCTGCTGCATAGGCGACCGCCTTGGAAAAGATGGCAATACTGGTATCGCGAACCTGGTTGGCCACCTCGGTACCGACTTGATTGACCATCTTGGCAAAATCTATATTTTCGTCATGCTGGCCTGCCGCCGCCTTGGTGGAAGGCGTGAAGATAATTTCCGGTAACGCATCAGCCTGGCGCAATCCTTTGGGCAATTGTATGCCTGAAACAGCGCCTGTGCGCTGGTAATCTTTCCAGCCGGAACCGATCAGATGGCCGCGCACGATGGCCTCAATGGGCAAGGGTTGTAGCCGTTTGACCACCAGGGCCTGGCCTTGAACTGAATTCAATTCGGCTCCATCCAAAACCTGTTCCAGGGCAATATCAGCCAGATGATTGCGAACCACGGGGGCAAGGTAGTCAAACCAGAATAATGAAACATCCGTCAAAACCCGGCCTTTATCTGGAATTGGATCCGGCAGTACAACATCAAAAGCAGACAGGCGATCCGAGGCGACAAACAACAAATGCGCCTCGTCGATAGCGTACACGTCTCGCACTTTACCCCGGTGCAGCAATTCCAGACTGCCCAGATTCGATTCAAATACGGGTTCACGTTCAGGGGACATTCGAAATCTCCTTGGATTTGTTGAATTCAATGATTCGCACTGGCTCAATCCTGGCCCATTGCCAGTTGTGGTATCTGTCCCGCCAGGCCTGAGGCATAGCGCATGAATTGACGCTTCACAGGCAACACCTGGTCACAGGCCTCAAGTCCCAGATTGCGGGCAAAACAAATGGCTCGGGATTCGCTGCCAAACAATGTGACAAAACCGCTCATGGCTTGCGCCACCAACGTATTGTGGCCTCGGCGCCAGCGTTCATAACTGCGCAAATTAGCCATCAGTCCGATATCACGCTCATCGTCATGCAAGGTCTGCAAGACCTGGGACAGCGCGGCAGCATCCAGAATACCCAGATTCACTCCCTGACCTGCCAGGGGATGAATGGTATGCGCCGCATCCCCAAGCAATGCGACTCTGGGGGCGAGATAGCGTTGGGCGAGGATGCGGTGCAACGGAAAAGCAGCACGCGGACCTACGCTTTCAACTTCATCAAGACGATATTCAAAGGCCTCGCCCAGCTGCTTACAAAAACGCGGGTCATCTAATTTCAATAACGCCTGAGCCAGCGTGTTGCTGTTCGACCAGACGATAGAGTTGTAGCCATCAGGCAAGGGTAAAAAAGCCAACGGGCCTGTCGACAGAAATCGCTGGCGAGCAATATCTTCATGGCCTTCACGGCAGCGCACGACCGCAACCACGGCCTGCTGTGAATAATTCTGCTCCAGAGTGTGAATTCCCGCCAACTGCCTGACCCGGGAATGCGCACCATCGGCACCAATGAGCAGTCGGGTCCTGATGATCGTTTGATCCAGGCTCAACTCCAGAAAATTATCCCGCTGCGCAAACTGTTCAAGCCGCGCCGGGCGAAATTGAGCGATTTGCCGATGACCGATACATTGATCCAGTGTCCATTCCAGTTCACGGTTTTCAACAATGGTCCCCAAGCTACGCAGACCTGCCTGTCCGGCATCAAACTGGATCTGACCGCGCCCGGCCTGGTCCCAGACCTGCATCCGCGAATAGGCGCAGATTCGTTGTCGTTCAAGCCGTTGCCAGACGCCCAATGCCCGCAGGACATTCTCGGATGCAGGGCTGATCGCACTGACACGCTGTGCATAATAATCCCGACACGGTAGCGGCGGGGACTCCCGGGCTTCGACTACAGCGACATCTAACCCGGCACGAGCCAGAGCCAGCGTCAATGTCCCTCCGACCAATCCACCACCAACAACGACGACATCAAATGTATCGCTCATGACTGCAGACCCCCGACACGATGTCCGTCCAGGGGTAGCCCCCGGACCAGACGTGACTGGTATCCGGCAAGCCCCATGGTGTGCCGCGCCAGAAGGGATTTCACAAAAGGCAACATATCCACCGCCAGCAAACCCAACCCACGCAGTGCCGAGAGCCTGGCAAAGCCGGGCGTTACCCCCCGGGCCAGCACATCAGTCAGGCCTACCACCCAGCGTTGATCACTGTGTCTATGAGCTGAGTATTGTGCCAATAATTCACGATCACCGGGATCACCGTCGACGCCTAAGCGGACAAAGATAAGCTCTGCCAACCAAGCCGCATCACGCAGACCCAGATTTAATCCCTGGCCCGCCACCGGGTGTAACTGTTGTGCCGCATTACCCACCACAGCAAAACGCGGGCCTGTATGCTCGCAACTACGCACAAGCTTCAGAGGGAAACAGCTACGTTGGCTAAATTCACTTAATCGCCCCAGGCGTCGTCCAAACTGCTGCTGCAGTTGAACTGCAAATTCTTCATCAGCCAACCCGGCCATGGCCTCGCCTGCTTCACGCGGCAACGACCAAACCAGCGCACATTGATTTTCAGACAAGGGCAGCAAAGCAACGGGCCCCTGATCAGTAAATCGTTCAAAAGCACAGCCCAAATGTGGTTTGTCTGCCTTGAGTCTGCACACCACTGCGACCTGATGGTACTCACGTTCCAGAATCGGCAACTGATAGCAATCGCGAAGCGTGGAATCAGCACCATCCGCAGCGACCAGTAATTGCGTCTTGATAAAATGTGGATTCGCCACATCGCGCCGACCCGCAGTTACCGCTAAATGCACACGTACATCATGATCCGTACTCTTGGCATCGCTCACCGTCGTAGAATTCAATTGTTGTAACGGTCCATCAGAACCTTTAAATTTTGCTAACGCTGAACCAAGCGCAGCCTCGATGTGGCGTGCTTCACAGACATAACCGAGCGCTTTGACGGTGTAATCTTCGGCGCTGATTCGGGTCGCTCCAAACTTTCCCCGCTCACTGACCTGTACTGTCCGAATGGCTGTTGCGTGAGTCGCCATCGCTTGCCAGATCCCAAGACCCTTGAATATGCGTACGCTCGCCAATGACAGGGCAATGGGTCGTCGGCCACGAGGGCCCGGGGAATTTTCTGCCGCGGGACGCGATTCTATAAGACAAACCCGTACCCCGGCCTGAACCAGAGCCAGCGCCAGAACACTGCCAGTAATTCCTGCACCGGAAATAGCAACGGGATATGTCAGGGTTGTCACAGCCGGACTATTGAACTTTTAATCGACGATACATCTACAATCAGCTCAGGCACGCCCCACCAATGCTTCGATTTCATCTACAGTTTTTGGCACAGCCTGGCTCAAAACCTCATGGCCCTGGCGTGTCACCAGAACATCATCCTCAATCCGGATACCGATATTGCGATATTTTTTCGGCACTGAAGGATCTGCAGGTATGTACAGACCCGGCTCGACGGTAAGCGTCATGCCTGGTTCAAGGATCCGCCACATACCACCGATTTTATAATCGCCGACATCGTGGACATCCATCCCCAACCAATGGCCGGTGCGATGCATGTAGTATTTTCGATAGCTTTGTTTTTTCAACAGTGTTTGTGTCCGCCCCTTCAACAGCCCCAGATTAAACAGTCCATCCACCATCACTTCGAGCGCTGCCTGGTGTGGATCATCCCAGTGATTACCAGGACGCACAGCCTCAATGGCCGCAGCCTGGGCAGTCAGGACAATTTCGTATAGATCACGCTGGGCCGGACTGAACCGGCCACCGACGGGAAAGGTCCGGGTGATGTCTGCGGCGTAGCAGTCGTATTCCGCCCCAGCATCGATTAACAATAAATCGCCATCGCGCAAAGTTGCATTATTGTTGACGTAATGCATGACGCAGGCATTCGCCCCTCCCGCGACGATACTCGGATAGGCTACCGACCGGCTACCGCCGCGCGTAAACTCGTACAGCAACTCAGCTTCGATTTGGTCCTCACGCAGACCAGGTCGACAACAGCGCATTGCCCGTTCGTGGCCCTTGGCGCTGATTGCCACGGCTTTTTGCATCGTTTTGATTTCGTCACGACTTTTGTACAGCCGCATTTCATGAATAAGCTGATCGACCGCGACAAATTCTGCCAGCGGCTGGCTTCCGGCACGGGTACGCAGGCGCAGATTTTTAACCCACTCAAGCAGTCGATGATCGATATCCTGATAATAACCCATAGCGTAATAGACCCGCTCACAACCCTCCATCAGGCCCGGTAGAATTTCATTCATATCCCCTATGGGGAACGCATCGTCTGCACCATAGGCCTCACATGCACCCTCAAGTCCGGCACGTGGGCCATCCCATTTTTCAACTTCGGGATCTTTTTCCCGACAGAACAACACATATTCTCCCTGGGCACGCCCAGGGATTAATACCGCCATAGCCTCGGCCTCAGCAAAACCTGTCAGATAATAAAAGTCACTGTCCGGCCGGTATGGGTATTCCACATCGCGATTGCGTTGGCGAACTGGTGCCGTTGGTACAATCGCAATACTCGATGACTCCATGAGATCCATCAGTTCCCGACGCCGCCGTAGGCATTCCTTTTGTTTCACGCTGTTGACCTCTTATTGCTGAATGCAGGCTAATGCAGGGGACCGGAGTCTGCCACTTCGAGTGTTGCTCCACGAATGATTTCCTCATAGATCAGCAACACACCAACCCGCAGATATTCTACAAGTTCCACAAAGGAACGCTCGTCTACCTGGCCATCATCCACCCCGCTGGTAACGTCGATATGGGTGAATTCGACAATATCGTCAATCACTTCCCTGGCGTCCGGTGACATTCTCTCGCGCACCGCTTCAGGTTGCAGGGCGAAGCCATACAGAAACCCACTGCACCAATCGACCAATGCCTGACTGCGCTCAGCCAATGGCTGCTCATCATCGGGCAAGAGGATTTCCAGGTCACACACCCCTTCTTCGAAGGCAATGCGGGCAATATCTCCGATTTCAGCAAGGCACTCGCACCACAATTGGTCATCAGGATCATCAGCCACCCGTCCGTGTACCACGACTTCTTTAACCCAGGCCCGATTGTCAACCGGTGATCGGGTGCAGATGAGCGCACAAAAAGTGCCGTGAAATTCGGCAATACTGAGATCCGCCTGAGCTGATTCAAGTGCCGCCTGGCCGGCAAGATAGTTCATGTGCATCGAATCACCAGAAACCGGCCCCGGAGAGCCTGAAAAATGTAGGGAGTGGATCCTAGCACTCAGGCTTGGCGTACCCAAGCCGCCGGTACCTCGACAGCAATTCCAGCAACAGCCGTTTGACCCCTGCCCAAGCTGAACCTATCATCGTCGAATTGCCCGCCATGAGAGCGCGATTGACCTATGAGCGATACTGACAACGGCTCCGAGACACTCCATTCACTGGATTTGAATCGACTCGAAGCGCAAATTGATGAACTGATTCAGGCTATTGCGGAAATCTCCGTTGAAAATGACACGCTGCGCAACCAGCAAGCGCAACTCATGACGGAACGCTCAGCTTTAATCGAAAAATCAGAATTGGCCCGCACCAGAGTGGAATCAATGATTACCCGCCTCAAGGCCATGGAGGTGAATTCATGAACGATGCGATCATTCCCGTCACCATCCAGATTCTGGATAAGGAATACATGGTCTCGTGCCCGGCCGAAGAGCGCGATGCGCTTATTGCATCTGCACAATTACTCAACAGCCGCATGCGTGAGGTTCGCGAAAGCGGCAAGGTTCTGGGTACAGAACGCATGGCCGTTATGACCGCACTCAATGTGATCCATGAATTTTCGACCCAAAAATCCACACAAAATGAAATAATTTCCGGTGCCACAACACAACTTGAGCGTCTGGAAGCCAAAATCCGTGCAGCCATACCTCGACGCCAATCAGTGAAAGCAGTAGACTGACCACTGGACACCTGCTGTGGTGGTCGATAGCGTATCTAGTCTGCTCTTGAGCCTAATTAGACGCCCGTGGGGATCGATTCTGGGTACTGTTGTGCATGTCCGCCTCGTAGTGGAAAGCCTGATGAATCCAGTAAAAGTCTCCTAATTGAACCAACTTGGTTCGAGGGTCACGGTATGCACCGTCATCTACGGCAGGTGTCCTCTTTTTCAGCGATTAATTCTCCAGCCGTTCATTCGACCTTCAGTTAATGCCAACTGACGCGCAACAACGCCGCCAACGAATTTCGATTCGTAAACAGGTCAGAGCCGCCCGGCGAGCCTTGGATACGACTCAACGGCAACAACGCTCGCATCAGCTTTGTCAGCAACTGGTCCGTTCTGGCTGGCTGCTGCGCGCCTGTCGTTTGGCCGTTTTTTATCCCAATGACGGTGAAGTGGATCTTTCATATCTGTTTCCCCGTCTGTGGCAAATGCACAAACGGACCTACCTGCCCGTCATTCCCGGGCCACGATTATGGTTTCAGCCCTATGGCCCACAAACCCGGCTGCTGGACAATTGTTACGGTATCCCGGAACCCCGCAGTTGCGCTTCACAGCGGATCGCCCTGCAAGCCCTGGACATGGTGTTGATGCCCCTGGTGGCCTTCGATTTACAGGGCAACCGCATCGGCATGGGCGGCGGCTTCTATGACCGCAGTTTTGCCTACCTGCGCCAACGGCAATATTGGCGGCAGCCACGCCTGATTGGTGTAGGATTTCAATTGCAGTTACAACCCCGTCTGCACCCCCAGCAATGGGACGTCCCACTGGATGGCGCAGTCACTGAAAATGGTTTTTACTCATTCAGACCCTAAATAGCTGCACATCATAGGTTAGTCCTTAAGCGAAAACGGTGTGAGACAGGCCGGTGTGGGTATAAGAAGTGTATGTGGCAGGGATGCCACATCCAAG
>CAZAWX010000180.1:0-8129 GCA_964488985.1 uncultured Ectothiorhodospiraceae bacterium | reverse complement strand
TGCAGTGAATGGACGCCTTGATTCTCTACGCCTACAATGTTGAGTATTGAAAACACTCGGCATCCATGGCGCCGTATTAAACAGAGGGAAGCGATCCTTGGCGATAAATATTTTGCTACTCGTGGGTACGGGTTTCATCGCCTTTCATAGCCTGACCTGGCGTGACGAGGAGGGAAACTCGGATTGGGTGCGGTTATTGTTCGGCTGTATTGCGCTCATATTTTTCTTCCGGTTTCTGTTGGTCGATGTGCTGGAAGTTTGGGTCTAGGAGTCCTAAGGCTGACAGGCTCCTGGCACAATAGTTTACTGTTTATAGCTGCGCTGTTTTGAATCCAGTTCAGGAACCCGCAGCAAGCGCTCATTTTCGGGCTTGGTGAGTTGTTCGCGCAGGTAATTGGCGCGATCAGTTACGCCGGGCGGTTTTTCCGGCTGGTTGCGCATGAAGCGGGTCAACCAGTGTGGTCCTTCATTGATTTTCGGATCCAATTCCAGGGCTTTGTCGTAATCGGCCAGGGCCTTTTGGTAGTGCCTCATGCGATCATGGAGTATCCCCCGGTTAGCGTAGGTGGCGGCATAGCCGGGTTCCAATGTGACGGCCAGATCGTAGCTTTTGAGCGCCTCATTGAAGCGTTTTAACTGCATCAGACTTCGGGCTTTGCCGCGTAACGCATTTATATTGGCGGAATCTGCTGTGAGTGCTTCGTTGTATTTTTCCAGTGATTTATCGTAACGGCCATCTTCAAAAAAATTGTCCGCTTCCTGATAGGCAAAATCGCCCGGTTGGGTATCCTTGATGCCACAGTCGTAAATACTCACGGCGACAAAAATCACAGTCAGTGCCAGTGCTGTACGCACCAGAAACCGGTAGGTGGATTCATCCATTCGGCAGTCCAATGGTTTGAATGTTGTACATAAAGGAGAAAAACATCACCAGCAGTACCGCCAGTACCCGGGCGCGCCGTTTTTGCCCCAGCATTTCTTCCGCATCAAGTTCCCGGGCCAGCTTTTTTTGCAGGCGGCGTACACTCAAGATCCAGATCAGTTTGAACACAGGGTAAAACAACAGGGCTGAGAGCAACAGCCACCAGATAAAAAATGCAAGTTCACGGGACATTGAAATTTCCTGCTTTTCGCTACCAGGCCAGCCAATCCTCATCATACCGGATTGTGGATATTGCAGGCAGAAAAAAGGGGAGGGCAAGCCCTCCCCTAAGGATCGTTATTATTATTATTTCTAAATTTCCTAGCTGGCGAGTTCCTTGTCGCCGATATCCTCGACCAGAGGTTGGACTTCCTTGTCGGGAACTGTCGACATTTCCATCTTGTAAGCCAGGAACCACATCATGAACACGCCCAGTGCCCAGAACAGCAACTGCCAGGCCCAGATGGACGGCATGCCGAAGGTCCAGGTGTTGTAGTCATTGGGGTTACCAAAAATGGTGTTACCGATGACCGCACCCGGGCCGATGCCAAAGAAGAACCACAGCAACGTGATAATCCAGGCTACCGGCACCAGTCCTTTTTTGGCGGCCGGCAGTGAGGCATGTTCACGCAGGAACTCATGGAATGTTTCCCGATGCGCCCTGTCCGCGGCGTTCTGAGTCATGGCCGAAACAACAATGGCCGTACCCAGATTGAAGAAAATTCCCCAACCGGCGGAGTGAATGGTCAATGGCCAACGTCCCCAGGCGGTGATGCCAAGGTTCTGACCAATACTCTCAGTGCAGGTCACGGCAATCAGGCCGGCGATGAGTCCAAGACTAATCCCGGCACGGGTAAACCATGGGAACCAGCACACGGACATCAACGAAGGCCACATCTGGAAGCCATAAGCGACGGCCAGACCACCGAGCAGCACCAGTGCATCCGTGGCATGCGTTGCAACCATCAACGCTGCGAGGACGATGATGCCAACGCCGATGCGACCGAACATTTTCTGCTCTTTATGACCCGCATTGGGTTTGATGAAGTGCTTGTAAAGATCGCGCGTCAGCATACCGCCGGCGGTTGACATATACGCCGCGCCGGTCGATTGCATCGCCGCCAGGGCACACACGGCCAGCAGGCCGCTCATCCATGATGGTGCCAGGAATATATACTGCGGCACCAGCATGCCCTGTTTACCTGCGGACTTCATTAAATCCGTACCACCGAGGCCGGCCCCGAAGACGTTATTAACGGCTTCCGGATGTGCCGCCATGAACGCGGTATCAGCACCGAGCATATGCCCGCCCAGTCCCTGAAAGGCCGTGAACACGAACAGGATAAAGCCGATCGCGAACGATGAGGCCCACACCTGTTGCGGTGCGAATGGCGCAGGACTGTTGTTGGCGAAGGCCCACATGGAGAACGCCGGGGCGGAATGAATGCCCATCAACGCAAACATATAGGTCAACACCATGATCCCGGTCCAGGCACCGCCCACCGTATGTTTGACTCCCGATACCATCTGAATCACGCCAGGAATGGCAATGTAGTGGCTATAGCCATCCGGGGTACGTTTGGCATCAAACTGCGCCAGAGCGGCAATGCCCTGGTTGAGTTTTTCGAAACCACCCACCAGGCTGAGGGCGTAGGCCCCAATCGCCGCGATGCCTGCGGCCAGCAGAATGCACTGCATGGTGTCCACATAGGCCACAGCACGCAGGCCGCCGGAAGCGACATAGATGAACACCACCGCTGACAACATCCACATGCCTGCTTCAACAGACAATGCATGATCGGTGAGCACGTTGAACAAAAAGCCCGAGGCGCGCAATTGCAGGCCAAGATAGGGCACGGAAAACACCAGTGCCACCAGCACTACCAGAACCCGGATTAGATCCGACTTGAAGTAGGTGGAAAGCATTTCACCTGGAGTAACGAAACCAAAACGTTTGCCCAGCATCCACTGGCGTTTCAGGAACATGACGCCGGTAAATGGAATGGTAATGGCGTAAAACGAAGCGTAGGCATACTGAAACCCGTCCCGATACAGCAGACCCGGATGCCCCATGAACGTCCAACCGGAAAATGAAGTCGCCGTCGCTGCGAGTACAAAAACCCACAGAGACAAACGCCGTCCGGCGATAAAATAGTCGCTAGCGGTCTTGGCTGACATGGCACCTTTGATGCCCCAGAAAACACAGTAAGACCAGTACAGTGCGACGAATACGAACAACCAGATAACTTTAGCGCTCATATTCTCCCCTCCTCAATGTCGATCAACTTTTGAAAGTACCGCGATGTTGCGTTTTTCTGCACTGCAACAATTTACGATACATGAAGCGGGCCACAGTCCCCTTGTGCGCACTGAACTGTGAACCCTGTCACATGAAATGCAAGACCCGTGCCTGTTTTGTAACTCTACGATTTATCAGGATAGTGATGGTTTGGTATACCAGACTGAAGCATGTTGTCGAGATTATGTTACGACGCGTAACAGATGAATTGTCCCGTATGTTCACAACTACTCCGCCAGGTCTGTCGAGTTTAGGGCAGTGTCGTCTTAATGCAGTGCAGCAATTTTGTGCCGCGTGGATCGAATCAGGTCGTTTCTCTGTTGTTATCTGTGCCACGTTGAGCTCGTGGGATATCCAAACGCTGGCGTCTTTCCCACAGGGCTTTACGGCTGATTCCGAGTTGTTGGGCGAGTTCAGTTTCAGTCATATGATCCTGATGCGTAAGGACAAACGTTCGAAAATAATCTTCCAGAGACAAGTTCAAATCTACCTGTGCGGTATTTTTCACTGGCTCGGCAGACAGTTTGGGCAGTGCCAGTAATTCGGTGTTGATGGTGGATGATTCGGCCAGTATGACGGCCCGTTCGATGGCGTTTTCAAGTTCGCGCACATTTCCTGGCCAGGGGTATTCCATGATGGCGGCCAGAGCTTGATCATCGAAGTACATTCCACCCCGGTGTAAACGATTACTGATCCGATCCAACAGTAGCAGTGCCAGCGTTTGAATATCCTCACTGCGTTCACGCAGTGGCGGCAAGTGAATTTCCATTACCCGTAACCTGAAGTACAAATCTTCACGAAATTTATTCTGCCGCACCAGCGAAGGCAGATCCCGATGCGTGGCCGCGATGAGCCGGATATCCACCCGTTTGGTCTGGGTAGAGCCAACGCGACGGATTTCCCCCTCCTGTAGAACCCGTAACAATCGGGCTTGGGCATTGGCGGATAATTCACCAATTTCATCCAGAAACAGGCAGCCGCCATCAGCGCTTTCGATCATACCGAGTTGCGATTTTTCAGCCCCGGTGTAGGAACCTTTTTCGTGCCCGAACAATTCGTTTTCGATAAGGCTCTCGGGAATTGCGGCACAATTAATGGTGATCATCGGGCCTTTGCTGCGCAGACTTTGCTCATGCAGTGCGCGGGCAACAAGCTCCTTGCCGGTACCGGATTCACCGATGACCAGCACGGTTGCGTTGGTGGGGGCGACTTTTTCGATACGCCTGTGTATGTCCCGCATCGCAGGGCAATTACCTACCATGCCGCTGACGGGATAGTCGCGCTGGACATCGGATTTCAGTGCTGCATTTTGCCGTTGTAAGCGGGACTGATCGAGGATTCGTTTGACACTGAGCAGCAGTTCGTCATGATCGAACGGCTTGGCAATGTAATCGATGGCGCCCAGTTTCATGGAAGCGACGGCGGAACTGACGCTGGCATAACTGGTCATGATGAGTACCGGGACATCATCTACCAGGGCAATAATGTCTGTTCCTGCACCGCCGGGGAGACGTAAATCAGCGATAACGAGATCGAGGCCATCGAGGCGTTGTCCAGTGACGGCTTCTTCAACAGAGGAGGCCTCGGCGATATCGTAGCCATTTCGCTCCAGCAGGCGTCGTAGCGCAGATCGAATGACCGCTTCATCTTCAATGATCAGGATCTGACTCATGTACTGGGCTCCATGGCTGGCATTGCTAAAATTACCTCTGACTCCAATGGGATACGAACGGCAATGGTGGTGCCGGTTTCATCTGAGTGTTCAATGGCGATATGACCGCCATGATCCTGAACGATGCGATACACCACGGAAAGTCCCAGACCGGTACCCTTACCTGGTGCTTTGGTGGTGACAAAGGGTTCGAAGATATTGTCCTGCAGACTCACCGGGATGCCAGTGCCTTGATCCCGCACACGAATGACACCCATCGTCCCCTCCACACGGGTTTCCACAATGACCTCGGTGTGCTCGGCGCAGGCATCTACCGCGTTGGATAACAGGTTGACCAGGATCTGTACCAGCCTGGGCCGGTCCGCACGAACATTCAAATTGCTACTGCAGTGTTCTGTAAATCGAGTCTCCCGGGCAGCATGACTCAGGCGCACCAGGCGCACGGCCTCTTCGATACACTCGTGGACCGGGACAGAGGTAAATTCTCCGGCAGCGATACTGCCACCATGGCTGAAACTGACCAGGGTATGGACAATATTACTGATCCTGTGTGTTTGATTAATAATGGCCTGGCTTGCTTCCAGGGCCTGGGCATCATCAGTTTCCGATTGTAGATTCTGCGCAAGACAGGCAATACCCGTTACCGGGTTGCCAATTTCGTGGGCGACCCCGGCTGCCAGACGACCAATAGAGGACAGGCGCTCCGCGTGGGCCAACTCACCTTCCAGGTTGTGCACATCCGTCAGATCCTCAAGCAGTATGACGACCCCGCCAAACTGGTCGTTGGTCGAGGATTCATCAATTGAGGCCTTGTGCACATTTAACCAGCGTCGACGTCCGTCAATATTGATTTGCAGTTTATGCAAATGATTATCGGTTGCCTGGAAACTACGACTGAGCAGGCTCGACCAGGGTGGTCTCAGATCACCGAGTCGTTGGCCTTGAACCTGTAATTTGTCCAGACCCGAGAGCAATTCCATGGCTAGATTCCAGGAGACAACATTGCCATTGGCATCCACTGCGCAGGCAGCCAGGGGCAGATCCTGGAGGATCTGCTGGTGATAACGGCGCAACTGATCCAGCTCGCCGACCACGCCCTTTATCTGATCCTTGGACAGAGCAAGGCGCGTTTCAATCAGGCGAATATTATCCGCCAGGGCTGTGCTTGCCGTTGAATCCATCTGTAACCGTTCGTCAACAATCATGCGTGACAACATCGGCCCCAGCAGGCCGGAAAGATTACGCTCAATGCGCTCACGAAGGCGCCTGAGTTGCACCGGATCAGACTCGTCATAATTTAGCCGCAAATCTGTCAGCGCCCTGCGCACCTCTTCGCTGGCGGCCTGATCGCCGAGGATCCGTGCCAATTGCTCTTTAAACTGTTGCGGTGAGGTGGCACCGAGAACTGCACCCCCCTGAAGTTGAAAGCTTGTGGCCCGGCAGGAATCCGCAGCGTCACTTTGTTCAGGATCCAATTCAGTGAGTAATGAGACGATAAAAAACAACACACTGTTGATGATGAGTGAGGCCAGGGTGGCGAATGTCAGGTGATTGATTCCGGGCGGCTGATTCAATACCTGCCACAGGGGCGCATCGGCAATAATTCCCGATTGTGCCAGTAACGGGAACAATAAGGTCACGGCCCACACCGAGGCACCGGCCAGCAGACCTGAAATGAATCCCGGGCGCGTTGCACGAGGCCAGAACAACACCCCAAACATTCCTGGCAGAAATTGCGCGACGGCAACGAAAGAGATCAGGCCGAGTTGTACCAGCCCCTGATTGCGGCCCAGGACAATATAAAAACCATACCCTGCAGTAACGATCAGAACGATCAATGTGCGCCGACCCCAGAGTATCCATTTATACAGATCTAGTTTGGGATCCGGATAAGTGCTGGCCGGCAGTACCAGATGGTTCATACACATGGAGGAAAGCGCCACCGTCGTGACAATGATCATGGCGCTTGCCGCAGACAGTCCGCCGATAAATACAACGAAAGGCAACAAGCGGATGCCACTGTCAAGCGTGATGCCAAGCACGTAGTAATCTGCCGATGTGGTCGTTTGTAATGATGTTCCAGCCCAGAGAATCACTGGAATAAACAGGTTCATGAGCAGCAGCAGCAGTGGAAAGGACCAGCCAGCGGTGAGCAGCGAGCGTTCATTGAGATTTTCAGTAAAAGCCATGTGAAATTGCCGGGGCAACAGAAAAGCGGCGCTGAAAGATAAAAATAACAAGGTGTACCAGGGACCTGCCCGGACCGGTGTGTATAGGTTTTCCAATGCCTGGGGATTGGCCGTGAGCCAGGCGTCGAGCCCTGTGGGCCCACCAAAAACGACGAACAGGGCATACATGCCGACCAATCCCAAGGCGAACAATTTCACCATTGTCTCGAAGGCGATGGCGACAACGAGTCCGTCATGTTTTTCCCGGGGCGTGACATGGCGGGCGCCGAACAGGATTGCAAACAGCATCAAGGTGAGGATATAGGCCAGTGCCAGAGTTCTGGGCGGGGCTTCCTGGGTCAGGATGCTTGCTGATTCCGTGACCGCAAGAATTTGCAATGCGATATAGGGAAAGGTACCGGCCAGCATAAACAATGTCACGATTACTCCGGCGGTCTGGCTCTGATAACGAAAGGCAAACAAATCGGCCAGCGAGGTGAGTTGATAATCTCGCATGATGCGCAGGATGGGCGATAACAATATGGGTGCGAGCAGGAAGGCGAGAGTGACACCGAGATAGATGCTGAGAAAATTGTAACCTTGAGTTTGTGCGTAGCCGACACTACCGTAAAACGACCAGGAGGTTGCATAGACGCCAAGTGAAAGGGTGTAGACCATCGGGTGCCGGGCTATGCGGGCGCTGATCCAGCCTTGTTCCGTTGCATAGGCGATAAAGAACAGCAGCATCAGGTAAATGATGCCGGTGAAAAACAGTTGGCTGAGTTCAAAGTTCATGGCGTGAGCGCAGGCGCACGGCCAGTGCCGCGGCAATAATGATGAGTAGCCAAAGTAGATAGGGGATATACCAGGGGCTTTGTCGAGCGGTCCATAAAAAAACCACCGGGGAGGCAAACAACAGAACAGCGAGCAGAAACACAATAATGACTGCGTCGAGATAGTGAATTTTTTGTCGCGGCCGCTTCATGGCCCCCAGTGTAAGAGAAAACGTGTCAAAAGGTAACGTTATTTTATCGTTGTCTGATGCTTTCTATGGGCGCTGTGTTCAGA
>CAZAWX010000179.1:0-8177 GCA_964488985.1 uncultured Ectothiorhodospiraceae bacterium | reverse complement strand
GTGCGGCAGTACCGTGCAGGGCGATGTTCATCAGTTCGGCTTCATTTTCCGGTGTTGCCACGCGGGTCATGGCGCGCACTTTGGAGTAGCTGACCGTCCCCTGAGAAAAAGCAGTGCTGATTTGCGGCAGTGCAGGCAGAGCATGGGCGATGCGGACTTTCTCCCGGGCCGCACCGAGACTGATGCCGCAACGCCAGTTCAGCCAGTGGGCGCAGGACAGCATGCCGAAGCCTTCCCAGCCACTGGCCGCGTCGAACTCACCGATGAGCACCAGCAACCGGTAGGTGGCGGCATGGATGTGGGCGGCCAGTTCAGTGATTTGGCGGGCCAGGTGTTCACGGTTTTGCTCGGGGTTTTGTTTGGGGTGCTGAGCGATTGTGATGGCGGTCATGGGGAGGTCTCGATGGCTGTCATAACATACAGCAATTATCGCATAAAACGCCCGTGATAACTATGTCTCAATAGATAACAAGGTAGTGGCAGGCGGATCCGGCCTGCGAAAATATTGCGGCAGACATCTGCCAATCAACTTGCCATGCCTACAGAAAGGAGGGGTGGATTAGTAAGCAAATAATAGCGTAATCGCAGGTATGATTCTTCAAGTGTTTTGATGGGTAAAACTGGTATTTCAATACCCTATTCGCACCGTACCCAGCCCTTGTACACAGATCCGCTTGAGAACTGACCTAAGAACTGACCTAAGAACTGACCTAAGGCCGACACATACCAGATTGCCAGAATCGCTGCTAAAATGGCAGCATTCATGACCCGAACCCTGAGCACAAAGGCAGATTCGTGACACTACGCAAAGGCCCCCTCTCGCATCTTACTGTTCTTGATCTGTGCCGTGTGCGTTCCGGCCCCACTGCCGTACGGCAACTGGCGGACTGGGGCGCGAATGTCATTAAAATCGAGGCACCTGAATCCGCTGACAGTTCCAAGGGAATGGGAGGGTCGCGCAGGGGTCCTGATTTTCAGAATTTACACCGCAACAAACGCGCCATCACTTTGAATTTAAAGCACCCGGAAGGTGTCGCCGTACTCAAGCGCCTGGCCAGGGATGCGGATGTGCTGGTGGAAAATTACCGCCCCGATGTCAAGCATCGGTTGAGGATCGATTACCAGACACTGCAGGCCATCAACCCGCGCCTGGTGTATGCAAGCATTTCCGGGTTTGGTCAGGACGGCCCCTACGCACAACGCCCCGGCTTCGATCAAATCGCCCAGGGCATGGGCGGGCTGATGTCGATCACCGGTTTGCCCAGCCAGGGGCCGGTGCGGGTCGGTGTGCCCATCGCTGATTTATCCGCGGGTCTGTACGCCGCCATGGGGATCTTTATTGCCCTTATCGAGCGTAACGAAACCGGTCAGGGCCAGTGGGTGCGCACATCGTTACTGCAGGCGCAGATCGCCATGCTCGATTTCCAGGCCGCACGCTGGACCGTCGACGGAGAAATCCCACCCCAGGCTGGCAACAACCACCCGACCAGCATCCCCACCGGGGTTTTTAAAACCACTGACGGTTATCTGAATATCGCCGTGACAGGAGAGCGGATGTTCGCCCGCCTGTGCGACGTCCTTGGCGCAGAGGATATTGCCGCCGACAACCGCTTTGCCGACGGTGCCGGGCGCCTTGCTCACCGCGATGAATTGAATGACTTGCTACAGGAATATATTGGCCAGCGCAGTGCACAGGATTGGGTTGCGGCAATGAACAAGGCAGGCGTGCCCTGCGGGCCCATCTACACCATCGATCAGGTGTTTGCCGATCCCCAGGTCCAGCACCTGAACATGGTGCATAGCGTCGAGCACCCGGATCTAGGAAAACTTGATCTCATCAGCAATGCACTGGAACTCAGCAACACACCACAAATCCCCTATACGCCCACTCCACGCCGCGGCGAACATACCGAGCAGGTGCTCGGCGAATTCGGCTATAGCGCCGAGGATGTGGCAAAACTGCGCAAAGACGAAATTATTTAAAACACAAAGGAAACCGATGCCGGATTCAACAACTCAACTGATCGTCAGCCACGACAAAGCCATCGGCCGCATCGTGCTCAATCAGCCGGAAAAACATAACGCCATTTCACTGGCCATGTGGCAAGGTCTGGCCAGCACTCTCGATACCTTCCAGAACAATGACGCGGTGCGAATCATCGTCATCGAAGGTGCCGGACAACGCGCCTTCTCCGCCGGTGCGGATATCTCCCAGTTCGACAAAAACCGTGGGAGCCAGGACACGATTGCAATTTACAACGCTGCGGTAGCTACCGCTCAGAACACATTGCAAAGCATCGACAAACCCACCATCGCGAAAATCAGAGGCTATTGTCTCGGTGGCGGCATGGGCGTGGCGTTACGTTGTGATCTGCGCATCGCTGCAAGCGATGCAAAATTCGGTATCCCGGCGGCCAAACTTGGTCTGGGCTATGGCCTGGACAGCCTCAAACCCTTGGTACAACTGGTAGGTCCAAGCCGAGCCAAAGAGATCCTTTTCACCGCGAATCGCTTCAGCGCTGATCAGGCACTGGCCATGGGCCTTGTCAATCAAGTCGTGAACGTTGCAGAACTCGATGATCACGTTCAAAACGAAGCCGAACGCATCGCTGCAAACGCTCCCTTGACTGTCAAGGCCGTGAAACAGATCGTCGCCCAGGCCCTTAAAGACGATGCCCAATGTGATCGGGATCTGTGCCAGCAACTGATCGACACCTGTTTTGCCAGTGCAGACTACGCCGAAGGCCGCAAAGCGTTCATGGAAAAACGCAAGCCCGAATTTCACGGCCACTGAAGGCCGTGCGCAGCAGAGAGCTTCGCCCGAGCCTGCATGGACGTATTCACGGCGTGTCTTGTAAGACCACCCATCCATCGTGTCGGTTATGTTACCGACACCCAAGACTGCCTCGTCAAAATGGTCCGTTATTTTCAAGATAATTCACTGGCAGATGACCTCGGCCCCTAGCCTGCATTATTCATGAACGTGCGAGGGAGGGAGTGAAAATGCCTGTAGATACAAGGCGCACGAGGAAATTTTCGCGAAAGCGTACTGTCTGTACGTTGAGCGGAAATTTCCTCGTGCAACGCCGTAGATGCGGGCAAATCCGCTTCCGCAGCCGTAGGTTCATGAATAATGCAGGCTAGCTTACTCGTCCACAACCCAGCACAACTAACCTCTAACTGGGCCCAACGTGTCATCGACACATGCCACCCTGGGGTGATCGTCAATGCGACTCGAGTCCTGTCTGTAACAACAGGGACGACGACCCGCATCAAAATGACCGTCGCCCATGACGGCCCTGGACATCTACCCCGTCACTGGTTTGTCAAACTGCCCTCCCACCACCTGCGGGCACGCCTGATCACCGCCCTGCCCCGGTTACTGCAAAGCGAGGTGCGTTTTTACAATGAAATCGCCCCGGACCTGCCCATACCACACCCGACACTCATGGCCACCGAACATCGGCCCTGGCATGGTGCCATTGTTATTCTTGAAGATGTCCTCGCTGACGGCGCCAGAACCACCCACACGGGTGATCATCTAAACCCGGACCAGGCGCAACACATGATTCAAATACTGGCCCGGTTGCATGCAAAATATTTACTTCGACCTCAGCTTCACCAGGATTACCCATGGCTCGCAGCACCCGTGCGGCACCTCGAAGACCGCCTTGGTTGTGTACTGGCGCCGAGCCTGATGCGCCGGGGACTGCGTCTGGCCACCAAACACGTGCCTGTAACGCTACACGGCCCGGCCCTTGCCTATGCCACACGGCGCCGCCAGGCAATGGCCTTCCTTGGCCAGGGACCACAAACTCTGGTGCATCACGATTGCCATCCAGGAAATCTTTACTGGCATGACAACCAACCTGGGCTGCTGGACTGGCAACTGGTGCGTATAGGCGAAGGTATCGGCGATATCGCCTATTTATGCGCGACCGCGCTGACGACACATGTCCGGCGCCAGATCGAAGAACCTTTAATCGCGTACTATGCGCAATGCCTGCTCAATGAAGGCGTGCAACTTGAGCAATCATACAATCTGCTACAGCGCTATCGCGCTCATCTGGTCTACCCACTCGAAGCAATGCTCGTCACTTTGGCCGTAGGCGGCATGATGGACCCCACCGATAACCTTGCACTCATCCAGCGAGCGGCCAATGCCGTCGATGACTGGCAATCCTTTACAGCATTCCCGTACTGAAGTGGTATCAGGCATGACATTCCAGCATTGCTGGTTCGTTGTCGATGATTTTTCGGGCTACGACAATGTTGAAATGTTAGACTTGACACCTTTGTTGTGGCACCGTTTTCGATGAACAAGGGTTATGCGATCATTCTCACCGGCTACATCAGCTGGGGATTATTCCCTCTGTATTGGGCTCTGCTTTCCCGGGTCGATCCGACCGAAGTGTTGGCACATCGTATCCTGTGGTCAGTGCCTGTACTGACAATTCTGGTGTTGTTCAGCCAACGGCGAAAGCGTCAGTTCAGCGCAGCTCTGCACAGTAGGCGTGAACTTGGGTGGTTGTGCTGTTCCGGACTTCTTATCACACTCAACTGGGGCATTTATATCTGGGCGGTGACTCATCATCGAGTGGTCGAAGCGAGCATGGGGTATTTCCTTACTCCGCTGCTCAATGTCCTGAGTGGAATGGTATTTTTCCGGGAACGACCGGATCCCTTGAGCAAAATAGCAATCGCTATCGCGGCAGGTGGAGTTGCCTACTATATATTCAGCACTCAGTTCATTCCCTGGGTGAGCTTCGTCGTCGGCATAAGTTTCGCGGGCTACGGGCTAATGCGTAAACAAATGGATACCAACGCAGTTCCCGGCCTGTTGATGGAGGTGTTGATCCTGTTGCCTTTTACTCTCGGCTACGTCATCTGGTTGCAGGCCGAAGGCGAAGCTGCCTTTCTCCACCTGGATCCCAGCATTGACCTGTGGCTTATTCTCGCTGGGCCGGTCACTGTTTTGCCATTGGCATTTTTCACTGCAGGAACGAGGTTGTTACCGATGGCCAGCGTTGGCATCCTGTTTTATGTTACGCCATCGCTACAGTTCCTGATTGGCACTGTAGTGATGAACGAAGCTTTCGATACCAACAAATTGCTCGGCTTTATCGGCATTTGGACTGGCCTGGCAATTTTCAGCTTTGGCTTGTTGACGAACAACAGATCCCGCAAACCGGTCGAAGCCGAATTACCTTGATAACAATGGTGTGGTCACCCGGCACACCGGGTAACATCTCGCTGTTCTTGTTATCTTTAGAACACTTCAGGAATAAACGTCTGATCGCTGAGCGGTGGGCGCACATAGCCGGAATGATCCTGCCGGGGGGGTAGTTTCACCGGCTTCGGTGATAAATCCTCATATTGAATCAGACTTAGCAAATGGGAAATTACATTCAAGCGGGCACGCTTTTTGACATCACCGTGAACCACAAACCAGGGCGCCTGTTTAATATCCGTATGGGCGAACATTTCGTCCTTGGCTTTGGAGTATTCGAGCCATCTGGATCTTGATTCCAAATCCATCGGGCTGAGTTTCCAATGCTTGGTCGGATGATGAATCCGGCCCTGGAACCGCCGTTCTTGTTCATCGTCACTTACTGAAAACCAATACTTGATCAAAAGAACTCCGGACCGCACCAGCATGCGCTCAAACTCCGGACAGGAACGTAAGAATTCACGGTACTCTTCCTCGGTGCAAAAACCCATAACCCGTTCCACCCCGGCACGGTTGTACCAGCTTCTATCAAACAAGACCATTTCCCCTGCAGCAGGTAAATGCGGAACATAGCGCTGAAAATACCATTGGGTTTTTTCCCTGTCTGTCGGTGCCGGTAAGGCAATGACTCGACACACACGAGGATTGAGGCTCTGGGTTATGCGCTTGATACATCCGCCCTTCCCCGCAGCATCCCGGCCCTCGAAGACCACGACCACCTTGAGATCCTCGTGTTTTATCCATTCCTGTAATTTAACCAACTCGATCTGCAGTCGGGCCAGTTCGGCCTCATAAATGCTGTTTTTTATTTTATTCCGTTTTTCTCCGTTACCTTGGGTCGTTAAATTCTCTGGCACAGTTTTCTTCTGTGCTGTACGGCTTCTGGTTTTTTTTCCAGCCATGGGGCACCTCCTGCCATCAAACAGACATCAGTTTTCAACTAAAAAATTTGCCGTGTTTACGGCGTTCTTTATCCATTCTGATAATTTCCTCATCACCCGTGATAATGATATTTTTATCACGTCCCATATCGAGGCTGCGGGCGCGGCCTCGATATGGGATGGTGGAAAGAATTAATTTCATTGTTTCCAGACGAGCACGCTGTTTATCATCGGATCGGATCACGTACCAGGGATTATCCTTGGTGTGGGTTTTTTTCAATAACCGGTATTTCGCTTCGGTGAATTCATCCCATAATTCCTGGGCCTGGAGATCCACTTCGCTCAGTTTCCATTGCCGCAATGGATCGTTGAGTCGGCGTTCGAATCGCACTGCCTGTTCGCTTTTGGAAACCGAGAAATACAGTTTTATCAGTGTGGTTTTTCGATCACTGATAAAACTATCTTCGTAATCGTTGACCTTACGCAGAAATTCCCGGTATTGCGCCGGAGTACAAAAATTCATGACCGGCTCAACCATCGCCCGGTTATACCAACTACGATCAAAGAACACGATTTCACCGGCGTGGGGAAATTGCTCAATATAGCGTTTCATATGCAACTCGGTACGTTGTTGCACGCTCGGTTTACCCAGCGCCACCACCCGATAGTGTTTTACGTTCATGTAGCGGCTTACACGTCTGATCGTCCCTCCCTTGCCTGAAGCATCACGACCATCAAACAAGACGATGGCCTTACGGCCAGTGGCCTCCAGATGCGCCTGCATTTTGATGAGTTCCGCCTGATAAGGTTTCAGTACTTCGCCATCGAAATGGCTGCGCAGGGCGACATTGATAATCTTGTTACGATCTTTTTTACCCAGGCTCTCAAGCAACGTCCGTATATGATCTTCGGTGTACAGGGACCCCTTTCCCGAGAGATACTTGGTCACAATCTTGCGGATTTCTGCAGTCTTGCGATCTACTTTCGCTGCCTTGCCCTTAATTTTCATGTGCTACATGCCTTATGGAAGAAGATTCAGACACACCTGATGTCTACGATACCGATACAATACAGCCCTTAAACTGACTTGGCTCAATTTACTCAAGGATACTTGCAACAGATGAAAACACCGCACAACGCTAAACTGCTCATCCACGGTGGGGCCGGTGTCATGCCGGGCCACGATTACACCGCACCAGCAGACTTCATGCGCGAAATTCTCCCCCAGGCCGGTAACCGGCTCAGAGCCGGTGAAAGTGCCCTGGATCTGGTGGTGGATATGGTCGCGGCGATGGAGGCCAGCGGCCTGTTCACTGCTGGTAAAGGTTCCAGTGCGAATCAGGCCGGTGATGTGGAGATGGATGCGTCAGTAATGAATGGCCCCGATCTGAAGGCTGGCGCTGTCGCTGCGGTACGTAATGTCAAACACCCGATTTATCTGGCCAGAGCCGTTTTGCAGCAAAGCCCGCATGTGTTCCTGGCGGGACTGGGTGCCGAATTATTTGCCGATAGCCAGAAGCTTGAACGAATCAGTGATCCCGAGACCTATTACCGGGCAGCCGTGGAACTGACAGGCAGCGAATTCACCACAACAGACTCAGGCCCCCTCACCCATGGCACCGTAGGTGCCGTGGCATTGGATTTATCCGGCCGACTGGCTGCGGCCACTTCGACCGGCGGGACCCTGAATAAATTGCCCGGTAGGGTCGGTGACACACCCGTCATCGGTGCCGGGACCTGGGCGGACAACCGGGTCGCAGTATCCGGAACCGGACAGGGTGAATTTTATCTGCGCCTGTGTGCGGCGCACGATGTAGCCGCACGTATGGCGTACCAGGGTCTGGATGTGGCCAGTGCAAGCCAGGCTGTGATTGACGCCATCGGCACTTTGGGCGGCGACGGAGGCCTGATTGCCGTGGACCGGGAGGGCAACATTGCCATGCCATTTAACGGTGGCGGCATGAAACGCGGCGTTGTCGGACTCGAAGGTGCGTCAGTCGTAGAGGTCTACTAACCTGCATTATTCATGAACACCCGGCTGCGGAAGCGGACGACCCCAGGGAAGG
>CAZAWX010000178.1:0-8212 GCA_964488985.1 uncultured Ectothiorhodospiraceae bacterium | reverse complement strand
CCTGTGAATCGGCCTGGGACGGCTATGACATGGATTACAGTGATGCCATTTGCGGTTTGTTGTCCGCCGACGGGTTGCAGGTGTAAGTCGATTGGACCTCACGTGCGTTCCGATTCCAGCAGTACGTCATCAATAATCCACGTCCCTTGAAATCGACGTGACCCCGCCCGGTGGTTGCACATTTTTTTATTTACAGCACATTGCCACCAACCCAGATGTAAGTGCCGATAACTGAAATGGTTGCGCTACGCTACTGGGGATTATATTAAATGCCCATCAATGAAGACCGTCGCCTTGCCTTTCGTCTCATGTTTTCCAAGTAAATATTCCGAGTTTCCCGAACTACCAATTAATTACCAATAACTACCAATATTGGTAATTGGCGTCATCGATGCTACAGTAATACCGATTAATATAAAATTGGTAAGTAAAAAGTGGAAATCCCGCAAACCCCACCAGGCTTTCTGGAGTTGTCCCAGGAAATCATCTCGGCGGGGCATGAAAAATTCTTGGCGGTACTAGCGGCCAGAGTCCCACCTGACCCGAATGGAAACTATCATCACTGGGACAAGCTGCGGCACCTGAAAACGCCGCCTGGCAACTTTAGCCATAGACAGTGGTGGTTCGCGATCAAAACCGCCCGCCGTTCCTTGTATCAAATACTTCCTCATACAGCTAAAGATGGCACTCCGTTCGTATTCGCGGAACCCAATGTCGCACGTCGGCTACTCCATGAGGTCGATATACACGGTGGCGGCGGATTAAAGTCAAATGCACAGGTAGCTAATCCGAATACCAGGGACGCCTATCTCATCAACTCACTAATTGAAGAGGCGATAACCTCAAGCCAATTAGAAGGTGCTGCCACCACAAGAAAAGTCGCCAAAGAAATGTTACGCCAGAAGCGCAAACCCAAAAATCGATCAGAAAAAATGATCGTCAACAACTATCGGGCAATGCAATACATCAACGAAATTGCCGACGAAGATCTCACGCCCAATCTGATTCTCGAACTTCAGCGAATATTGACGGTCGACACTTTGGAAAACCCCGACGCCGTCGCCAGGTTCCGTACAACGGACGACATATATGTTAGTGATCAACGAGACTCAACCGTTATCTACGTTCCACCGGATGCCATCGAACTGCCCGCCCGGCTAGAAAGTATTTGCAAATTCGCAAACGCATCAGACACAAAGATGTTCTTACACCCAGTGATTCGGGCCATTGTACTGCACTTCCTGTTGGCTTATGACCATCCTTTTCGCGATGGAAATGGCCGAACGGCAAGGGCCCTGTTCTACTGGTCGATGTTAAGACAAGGGTATTGGGCAATGAAATTTGTGTCGATATCGCGAATACTGAAAAGCGCACCCGCTCAGTACACACGATCTTATCTTTATACGGAAACGGACGATAACGACGTAACGTATTTCATCCTTCACCAATTGACCATAATTCAACGCGCAATTGATGAGTTGTTTGACTATCTAAAACGCAAATCTGATGAAATCAAAGATCTGGAAGTGCTCGTCAGAAAATCTGCAAAGCTGCAAAGCGCACTCAACCATCGACAATTGGCGATCCTCAACAGGGCAGCGAAAAACAGTGATGCTGTTTTCACAATCGCCAGCCACCGTGGTGCGCACAACGTCACTTACGATACGGCCCGAACCGATCTGCTCAAATTGAATGAACTGGGCCTGCTCGAGAAGAGGAAGAGTAGCCGGGCATTCATATTCGTGGCCGCTAACGATCTACAGCAACAACTCAAGAATTTTTGACCCGCAATCCCACTTGCATGACGGCCAACTTCTCCCAAACCGCCGCCTGCATCTGGTCCCTCGCCGACTTGCTCCGCAGCGATTTCAACTACTCCCAGTACAGCCGTGTGATCCTACCCTTTGCGAACTTTACGAACTGATCACCAAAGTTTGAGAGATTTATCCCGCATTTAACCCCGCATCCGCTCACCCTTAGGGTCAAACAACGCCTGCGGAATGATTGTAGCGGGGCAG
The DNA here is from genome assembly GCA_964488985.1 of uncultured Ectothiorhodospiraceae bacterium. GTDB lineage: Bacteria > Pseudomonadota > Gammaproteobacteria > HK1 > HK1 > CAZAWX01. The sequence goes on along the minus strand of CAZAWX010000178.1, from coordinate 6,194 downwards.
CGATGCCCCAGGATTTGGATATCGAAGGCATTTTCGGCAAGGTTAGCCGTGTGCTCAGATTGCACATAGCCCATGGCCATCGACACCGCGCTGTGGTGGGCATAGGCGCCTGAGGTGACCGCGCCAACAATGTCATCGCCGCACCAGATGGGTTCATCGCCCATGACATCGGCGTCTTCAATGTTCACGGTGAAAGTCACAAGTTTTTTCTCAAGCGGCGCATCATGCTCTCGTTGCGCGGCCTCACGGCCGATGAATTCGCCTTTGTCGAGTTTGACAAAGGGCCCGAGTCCGGCTTCAAAGGGGCCATAAATCGGTCTGAACTCCCGCGCCCAGGTGCCAAATGATTTCTCCATCCGCAAACTGGCCAGGGCATGGGACCCATACAGGCGCAGACCGAATTCTTCTCCGGCGGCCATGAGTTGGTCAAACAGTGGGATCTGGTATTCCGGCGCGGTCCAGATTTCGAAACCGAGATCGCCGGTGAAGGAAATCCGCCCGACCAACGCCGGGATCATGCCCAGATGTGTTTCGCGGATATCCATGAACTTGAAGGCATTGCCAGAGATATTTTCATCGGTCAGTTTTTGCAGGATGGCGCGGGATTTTGGCCCGGCGACGGAGAGTCCGGTGAGCGATAATCCCCTGGCTTTAAGTACCACGCCCGTTGGCGGCAAATGCGATTCAAACCAGCGCATGTGGTATTCCTCGGCGATGCCTGAGCCGAAGATCATGAACCGATCTGCGCCCAGACGGGCGAGGGTGAAGTCGCCGATCAACTTGCCGTTGTCATTGAGCATCGGGCTCAACAGCAACCGGCCCTGTCGCGGTATGCGGTTGGCCAGCATCATCCGCAGCCAGTCGGCGGCGCCGGGACCCGATACGTCGTATTTGGCAAAACTTGAGATGTCCATCATGCCCGCGCTGTGGCGTACGGCCGCACATTCTTTGGCCACCTGAGGAAACGCATTGGAGCGCTTGAAGGTGACCTGCTCATGGGGTTCATCTCCAGGCGCGGCAAACCACAGGGCATTTTCGAGGCCGTAAGCTGCACCAAACACACCGTTGGCCTCCTGCAAACGGGAATAGACCGGGGTGGTTTTCAGCGGCCGACCGGCGGGGCGGTGCTCGTTGGGGAAAACAATCTTGAACCGGCTGGAATAGTTCTCCCGCACCCGGGCATTGGTATACGCCATTGAAGTCCAGTCGCCATAGCGGGCCACATCCATGGCCCAGACATCAAAGCCAGGATCGCCGCTGGTCATCCAATTCGCCAGGGCCAGACCGACACCGCCGCCCTGGCTGAAACCGGCCATCACCGCGCAGGCCACCCAATAATTTTTAAGCCCCCGCACCGGCCCGACCAACGGATTACCATCCGGGGCGAAGGTAAACGGGCCATTGATCACCTGTTTGATACCGGCATTGTTGAACGCCGGAAAGTGACTGAAACCCACCTCCAGGGACGGGGCAATGCGGTCCAGATCTGCGGCCAGTAATTCATGGCCGAAATCCCAGGGTGTGTCCTTGGGCGACCAGGGCTTGCAGGCCTGTTCATAGGTGCCCATGAGCATGCCTTTACCTTCCTGGCGCAAATACAGTTCCCCGCCGAAATCAGTGGCCGAGGGCATTTCTTTGCCGCTGGTGGCATTGAACTGTGTTACCTCCGGCATCTCATCGGTAAGCAAATACATGTGCTCCATGGCCAGTAAGGGCAATTCCAGGCCCACCATACGTCCAACTTCCCGGGCCCACAGGCCACCGGCGTTGACCACATGTTGGGCATGCAGGGTTCCATTTTCGGTAATCACATCCCATTCGCCATCGGCCTGCTGCACAAGTTCCACAACGCGGTTTTGCCGGTAGATTTCCGCGCCGTTTACTCTCGCGGCACCGGCATAGGCGTGGGTCACGCCGGATGGATCGACGTGTCCTTTGAGCGATTCATGCATGGCGCCGACAAAATGCTTTTCTTCCAGCAGGGGAAAGATTTCCCGGGCTTCAGCTACGCTGATAATTTCAGTTTCCATGCCACGCTTGCGTTCCAGGGCATGCATGCTGCGCAGCCACTGCATTCGTTCAGCCGTATCCGCCAGCAGCACGCCTCCGGAGAGATGAACACCACAGGATTGCCCGGAAATTTCTTCGATTTCCTTATACAGATCTATCGTGTATTGCTGCAACGCCGCCACATTGGGATCAGAATTCAATGTGTGCATACCGCCGGCCGCATGCCAGGAGGACCCCGAAGTCAGTTCGCTGCGCTCGATCAACACCACGTCTTTCCACCCGGCACGGGTAAGGTGATACAACACACTGCAACCAACAACACCGCCGCCGATCACGGCCACCTGAACATGTGATTTCATAATCGGGTTTGCTCCTTAGGATTTACAGTTGAAAATTTATTGCGGCGTTGCAGCGACTCACTGCCACAGTGCCGGATAATGATTTATGCAGCTAAATCGACCATTAAAAATCAGTTTCGATACCGCCTGCCTCGATGCGCTGCGCTACAAAAGCATCCACTTCCTCACGCACACTGGGGTCCAATTCAGGTTCCTCATACTCGGCCAACACCTGTTTCCAGATCTGATTGGCCTTTTGCCAGGCATGGGGTTCACCCGCTTCGACCCAGGATTCGTAATTGCGCCAGTCTGAAATCAAGGGCGCATAAAAAGCATTGCTATAGCGGTCCAATGTGTGTTGTGTGCCGAAAAAATGACCTCCAGGCCCAACGTCCTTGATTGCTTCAAGGGCCAGGGTGCTGTCATCAACCACCAGCGGCTGCAAAAATCGCGTCACCATCTGAATGAGATCCACATCCAGAATAAATTTTTCAAAGGAAGCCACCAGGCCACCCTCCATCCAGCCAGCGGCGTGCTTGATGAGATTGCCACCCCCCATTACCACACCCCACAGGGAAAACACCGATTCATAGGCCGCCTGGGCATCGACGGTATTCGCTGCACACGTGTTGGAGGTCCGGTACGGCACCTTGTAGCGGCGCGCCAGTTGACCGCCGATGATGGCCGTTTTCATATACTCAGGCGTGCCAAAGGCAGGCGCGCCGGATTTCATGTCCACATTGGAGGTAAAACCTCCGTAGATAAACGGTGCCCCCGGGCGTACCACCTGGGTCATGACCAGACCCGCCAGGGCTTCGGCATTTTGTTGCGCCAGGGCGCCAGCCAGGGTCACCGGCGCCATGGCACCGGCGAGGGTAAAGGGCGTCACACAGGTCACCTGGTTCCTGGAGGCCAGTTCGATAACGCCATTGAGCATTTGCCCATCGAACAACAAGGGTGAGTTGGTATTGATAACGGACATGATGGAGGGCTCACGCTGCAGTTGCGCGGGATCAATCTGCCGGGCAATGCGTGCCATCTCGATGCTGTCCAGAATGCGCGTGCGATCCGTGCAATAACCGTACAGGCTTTTGTCCGTCAGGGTAATCATATCTCGAACGCATTCGAGATGGCGGGTCGAGACATGGCGATCGATAGGCTCAACCGGGTAGCCACCAATAAAGTTGATGCAATTGAAATACTGGGACAGGCGCAGCAGGTTTTTGAAGTCTTTGCTATTGCCGGGTCGGCGGCCATTGTCCATGTCTGAGGCATTGGGCGGACTGGAGATATTGCCAAAGGCCATGTAGTTGCCGCCAATGTGCAAATGATGCTGCGGATTGCGGGCATGTAAAGTGAATTCAGCGGGAGCGCTGCGAATGGTCTCAAGCACCATGTTGCGATCAAACCGGACTCTGGGCGCATCGTCGCGAACATCCGCGCCGGCTTTTTTCAGCAGTGCACGGGCTTGCTCGGACATGAAATCCATGCCCATTTCTTCGAGGATCTGTAAAGATGCCAGGTGAATGCTCTCGAGTTCATCTGCCGAGAGCAGTTCCTGGGGAGGGAAGGGCAGGCGCACCTGCTGCCAGGGTAGTTGATCGATGCCTGTCTCACGTTCTGCCTTGGCCACATCCCGACGATGCCGTCCGCGGCGGTGCCGCGCTGATCCTTCACTCATGCTTTTCCTCCCTTCAATGTAGCACACCTTACAGCGATGCAACTACCAACCTGACGTTTTACTCCATGATCCTGAATTCCGGATCTTGTTTCAGTCATGCCCAATCAATTGGGTTCTACGTCACGAGTCAACAACATTCAGCGTTGGACATTTGTTGTTCTGCGACGGGTTAGGCGTCTGTATTAGAGATGAAACCAACCCTTATGAACAGGCCGAATACGTCATCTTTTAAGACCAGAACGAACTGCTTGAATTCACAAACCCTGTGGCACTGAGTCATAACGCCATATCACTTGACCAGCGGTGGTTCACTGCGCATATTGCGCCCTCACATTAACCGCAAACAGACCCACTCACCATGCCAAGTTTAAATCCCGCACTATCGCGATTTCAGCCTTCACCCATTGGTGAAATGTTCAGCCTTTGTACGCAACTTAAAGCCCAGGGGCGCCAGATTATCGATCTCAGCATCGGCGAGCCCGATTTCATGACTCCGGATCACGTCAAACGGGCGGCCATTGAGGCGATTCACAGCAATGTCACCAAGTACACCAACTCTGCCGGCTCCATGGCGTTGCGTGAGGCCGTCAGTGAAAAATTTCAGCGTGAAAACCGCATCAATTACGCGCCACAGCAGATCCTGATCGACAGTGGGGTCAAACCGCTGTTGTTCCACGCCATGCAGGCCATGCTCGATGTCGATGACGAGGTTATTCTGCCAGTGCCTTGCTGGACCTCATACACTGGTATGGTACAACTGGCCGGGGCTACACCAGTGTTGGTCGCGTGTCCCGCAGCAAATGGTTTTAAGCTTCAGGCTGCGGATCTGGAACAGGCCATCACCGACAAAACCCGGCTGATCCTGCTTAATTCGCCGTCAAACCCGACCGGCGCCGCCTATAACGCCGCAGAAATGAAAGCCCTGACCGATGTCCTGTTACGTCATCCCGATATCTGGATCATGGCCGATGACATCTACGAACACATCGTCTTTGGTAATTTTGTTGCCATTAATCCAATACAGGTTGAGCCAGCACTCTACGACAGAACCCTCACCTTGAACGGTGTTTCCAAAGCCTATGCCATGACGGGTTGGCGAATTGGTTATGCGGGAGGACCGGAAGTGCTGATTAAGGCCATATTGAAGGTCATGTCGCAAAGTACCGGTTGCGCGAGTTCCATCAGTCAGGCTGCGGCGCTTGCAGCGCTCACCGGTCCCCAGGACTCCTTGCCCGAACGTGCAGCGATATACCAGCAGCGCCGCGATTATCTGGTTCCCAGGTTGAACGCCATTGACGGTCTAAGCTGCCATGCACCGGAAGGGGCCTTTTACCTATACCCGTCCTGTGCGGGTTTGCTCGGCAGAACCACTCCTGGAGGGCAACGTCTGAACGACAGCTCTGCTGTGGTGATCTACCTGCTCGACAATGCCGGTGTTGCCATGGTGCCGGGCAGCGCATTTGAATTTGATCCTTATTTCAGGCTGTCCTATGCCGCAGCAATGGAAGAACTGGAGCAGGCCTGCGAAAACATCGACAAGGCATGTAGCGCCCTTGTTTGAGCCATCGCTTGATTTTTACTCCGGCGCCAAATATTGCCAGGGTCGATAAAGCTTGCGTTACCGATGTGATTATTAGGACAATTGAACCTGTGCCCGAAGTAATTACTCAGGGCGCTGATAGTGCGCAGCGCGTTTACCGCAACCTCTCAATGCCCGGGTGGCGGAATTGGTAGACGCAGCGGACTCGATGGGTCCCCTGCAGGGAAACCTGCAGGTGCAAAGGAGTCAAATTCGGGGAACCCTTAACAGCCAGGCTGATGGCAATCCCGAGCTAAGCCCGTACGCTCACGACCGGCGAACGTGGAAAGTGTAGAGACTAGACGGCTCCCGCCTACGTACACCGCAACTCGTTTGCAGTGCATAAGGTGAAGGGATAGTCCAGACCACAAATGACACCGGCAACGGTGGCAGTAGTGAAAGCTATGGTGGTAAGTAAAATCCGCCGATCGAAAGATCGTGCCGGTTCAACTCCGGCCTCGGGCACCATTCATTTCAACTTCCGACGCCTTAGCCCAGCACCGAAAACAAAACCGAGAAACAGACTTTCCAGTACCAGGGCGGTGCTGGCCGGTTCAGAAACGGAAGCCACAGTACCCGCAGTGAC
>CAZAWX010000177.1:0-8250 GCA_964488985.1 uncultured Ectothiorhodospiraceae bacterium | reverse complement strand
CACTTCACCTTGCCCGCAAACTCCTGCTCCAGCGCCTTCAGCGCCAACAGGTTGTCACCGAAGATCAGGCGGTTATCGAAGATGTCGTTCTCTGTCACCCGCTGCTTAGCATGGTAGGACCTCTCCGGGTCTTCCAGCAGAATCCGTGGCTCCAACTTGGGGCGCTTTTCCTTGCCTATCCAGGTCAGTTGGAGCTTCTGTTTTTTATTCATAAGATGACTTCTATTTCTCACACACGCGCACGCGCTCTGGCCTGCACGCGAGCTTGCAGCTGTGATCGCACTTGTGCATAGAGTTGCGCTTCGTTGTTTTCTCGGTCATCCAGTACCACGGTCAGCGCATAGGGCTCGGATTGGTCTTTAACACTCGACCAGATACTGTCCTGGCGGGTGATCACGACAAAGACCTTCTGCGAGTTACGCAAGCCTCCACGGAATGACCAACGAGACACCTGCAAGCTACCCTTCTTACGCTTGTCATTAGCGATCCATCGATTACTCTGCCGCTCACCCATACCTTCTTCCCGGTTCCGCTGAAAAGCCTGCTCCACTTCGTCCAGCCCGTTAGCCGTCACAAGGGTGAACCAGAGTCGCGTCGCTCGGTAATCCAGGCGTGTCGTACGTACTTCGGGGGTGTGAGCCAGGGCGATACTGATGTAACGCGACCGCCTGCCGCCCCGCCAGAATTCATCCGGGATAGGCAGCTCGTAAAAATGACAGCGGTCATTGTCGATCCTGTCTTCCGAATAGAGGGTGACGGTATTGTCCAGCGAGCGGAACAGGGCCTCTTCGTCAGTCTGGCCGTAACCACAAAGACGCAAGAGATTTTCACCGCCCGCAGCGTTGCTATTGGGGTTGAGCAATTGCACACTGGCCTCAGGCCATCGAGCATGCGCCCCCATCAAGCTGCGCAATAGACTGGCTGAGGCATTGGGCAACTCGGACAGAATACGGGCCGCCTTGTGTGCCGCCTGCGGGGCGGCGTAACTTGTACCGATGTCTTCGGCAAAGGGATAGCCACCAGCGAATCCGCCATTTAGGGAAAGCAGACCAAGCCCCGTGCTGCGCGTGCCCCCACCGCTACGCATTATGGCCAGGTTGCCTGCAGGCTCTACCAGATCGGGTTTGATGGCTCCGTTGAGACTGAAGCCACTGCGGGTGGCCGGGAAGGGTTGGCCCTCGGCGGCAATGGGGAGGTCTTCGATGCTTTCAGGGTGGCGCTGACTGTCCCGGCTGGCATTTGTGTGGGCTATGCCGCCAATGGTGAGGGCGTTAATCGCGGTGGCCGGATCCAGCAGGCGAGATGCGTTTTCCAACAAGTAGTTAGGATAGGCTTCGCGTGGATTGGCCGGTAACTCATTTTGCGTCAGATTGCCGCTGGGCACCACGAAAAGTACTCCCAGTTCCCGACTGAGTCGGTCAAGGGTATAGGCCAGTCCGCGCAGATGGCGGCCCTCATAGACCTTGTTGCGGTCACCGTAGCTGAAATTGAAAACGCGGCAGCCATATTCCGCGTTCAACTCCTGGACGGCAGCCTCTACAGCGTTTTCCACAAACTCTGTCTGATCCCGTCCACCATCCTCGAACACCTTGCCGGAGAATAGCCGTAGCAGCGGGGTGAAGCGCCCGCTTTGCAGGTGTTGCTCCACATCCTGATACAGGGCCACGCCTGCGACAAAGGTGCCATGCCAGGGTGTTTGATCGGCGCTATGTCTATAGGGTTCCAGATAGCCCTGCGCATCTCCTACGGCCGCCCCCAGCAGAGGGTGAGCGCTGGTAATACCGGAATCAAGCACAGCGATGGCGGGTGCGTTTTCTTCCGGCGGCTCCGGATCTGGCAGGACGTTGATATCTGTGGTCAGGAGGTTGATCGATACGCCAACACGCGGAGGCAGATCGACAGTACGAACATCCCGATGATGTAGTAAGTGTTTTTCCAGAAATTCTTGGTCGCAGCGAATCCTCATCATGACTAATGAGGGTTGAACCAGGGAATCGAGCTTTGCAGCGTGATACTCCTCGATCCACTCACTGAAACTTTTAACCATGGCCACGCGGCGCTCTGGCCAGTCCTGAGGCCACAACTCGACGTCAACCAGGAAAGTATCGGCATCCGGCAAACCCTGTTGCCTCAAGGCAGGCCCGATGCGGTCCTCGGGCGACCACTGATCAAAGTCTTCCAGAGCATAGAGTAACTGTGCCCTTGTAGTGCGACCTTCTTGCGCCAGTGAAGCAAGGCGTCGCTCCACTTCGGCGAGACCATCTGCGTCGAGAAATGCCAGCACCACCTGCTTGCCTTCCTGGCTGACAAACTCCACGCCGTGGTGTATCTGACTCAAATCAGGTAGTTGCTCGCCTTCGTGTAATTCGATTTTAAACAGCAGACGGTCATCGAAGCCGACGGGGCGTTCCTGCTCGAATCGCTGCTTAGCTCGTTCTAGTCGTGTTCCCAACTGCCGCCCGAAGGCCTTGGGGTCTGCTGGGCTATATCTGGCACGCCTGTCCTGACGGCGGTGTCTGTCCGTTAATGGCGCCTCGCGGCTGAACGGAAGGTGTTCAAAAGGCATGGTCTTCCTTTACACTCCATTCATTGTTGTTTATGTCGATATTCCCTTGATAGCGCGTCTTTGAGATGGGTTTCTTCCAGGAATTCACGCCCAGACAGGATCATTTCTTTTACTGCCCGCCGCAGAACACGTTCAAGATCCGCGTGCGACAAACCCTTGAAGAGACCAGCCACATCTCGGCTGTCGGCATTGAAGTTTCTCCTCACCCCCGCCAGTTTTACTTCTAGCAAACGCTTGATCTGTTCAAGATTGGGCATCTCGAATCGAACAACATCATCGAATCGCCTCCACACAGCATGATCAAGAAGAGACTCGTAGTTGGTTGTTGCGATCAAGATACTTTCGCCACGATAGCCATCCAGCATTTGCAGCACCGCATTAACGGAACGCTTCAGTTCACCGTGATCGGCGGCATCACCGCGATCTTTGGTTAAGGCATCGAATTCGTCGAACAGGGCAACCACAGGATGCTCGGCAATAAAATCGAACACCTTTCGCAGATTAGAGGCGGTCTCCCCAAGAAAAGATGAGATAAGCGAGTCCAAACGCACCAAAACAAGTGGCAGCGATACCGTGTTTGCCACAACCTCCGCGGCCATGGTTTTTCCGCAACCTGGCGGACCACAAAACAAGAGCTTTTGAGAGGGCTTCAAACCATACGACCTCAATAAGTCGGCTTTACCATGTTCCAGCAAAACTTCGTCCAGGGTAGAACGCGTATTATCTGATAAAACAATATCCTTCTCTTCCCGGACTACAGGCCTCTCTTCTAGCAATGGAATCCCATTTTCTTTGTTATCTGGGAACTTGGAAAATTCACGCTTACCAAGTACGCTTACCACTCCTTTGTTGGATTCAGTTCCATACAGAAGACGTTCAAGGTCATTAGCTAACAAATGATGTTTTTTCTGCCGCTCTTCCTTGATCACAGCTTCTGAAGCCGTACGAAACCCTTCCGAGTCTCCACGCACCCCGGTGTTAATCAGTTGCCTCAATAGTTTTCCACTTGCCATCTTACCCCCTCCTATACCCCTTCGTTTATTGTAATCAAGTCAGCATCCATTCGATAATGAATAGTTTCTTTACTTTAGCCTTCTGTTCAATCTGATTTTCAAGGTCACTGATCAGGTTGTTGCGTTTTCCTTCCACCTGATCCTGTCGATCGAAGAGCTCGCGCCTTAGCTTGTTGCGCTTGTGTTCCAGCTCGCGTTGCTGCTTTTGCCAGCTGAGCTTTTCTTCTAGCGTAGGAGCCGTTGCCGCGGTGCGGCGAACCTCCTTGATTTCGCGGTCGATCTGCTTGATCTCCTGTTCCAGGCCGACCTTGAGGTCATCCGCCCAGGCATCGAGCTTTTGCACCTCCTGTTCGAAGTAGCTGAGATTGCGCCGATTGACGCTTTCGGCCAAACGATTTTTGCGTTCGGACAGATCGATATCGAGTTGCAATATCTCTGTGTTTTCGATGGATGCCGCTGGCTGCCGTACAGGCAGGCGCAGCAGCTTTTCCGGATCATCTTCAAGCAGTGCCTCGCCCGTATGAGTAACGGCAGAGACCACCAGGTGCTGCTCTATTCCTCCGAGGGATTCGATAGTCAGCAGTTCGGCCTTGAGCAAACCGCTTTTACCTCGCCAGGACTCCAGGGTGCTGAGGCGTCCCCCGGTATAGGCGGCATAGTCGAAGATCAGACGGGCCGGTGGCAGTTGGTGTGACTTGGCCTGCTCCAGCACGTATTCGCCCAGGGGGTGACCAAGACGATAGAGATGGGCATCGCCGCTGCGGCGTGGCAACTCGTAGCGGCCCAGGGGAACCTTTCCACTCAGGGATGGATTCGGCAGACTTTCAAGGGTGAAGCCATTGTCACCATCGAATCGGGCATTGCCGTTGAGCTCGGTTCGCGTCAGCACCATGAACAACTGCTCGTAGCGGCTGCGGGTCTCTTCACTGTCGATGCGCAACTTCTCCAGCACCTGGTCATCGAAGTGCTCGAAGAGGATGTCACGGGTTTTGACCATGGCCTCGTTGATCTCGCCGCCCAGGTCCAGTTGAAGTTGCTCGAAGCTTTCCTTGATGGTCTCGGGGTCACGGCAGCGCTGGTAGATCTCGGCGATGCGACGCTCGAAGTCCACGCCTGAGCCGATGGCCCCCAACACCTCATCCGAGGCACCAAAGACGCCGTTGAAGAGCTGGAATTTCTGATCGAGCAATTCGTAAACACGGCGGTCTGCCTCATTGCTGAGATCGATAAAGTTGACCACTACCACGTCAAACTTTTGCCCGTAGCGATGGCAACGGCCGATGCGCTGTTCCACCCGCTGAGGATTCCAGGGCAGGTCGTAGTTGATCACCAGGGAACAGAACTGCAGGTTGATACCTTCCGCCCCTGCCTCGGTGGCGATCATGACCTTGCCCTTATCGCGGAAGTGCTCCACCAGTGCGGCGCGGGTATCAGCGGTTTTGGAACCGGTTACCCGATCTGAACCGGCATGCTTTGCCGACCAGTCCTTGTAGATCTGCTGGGCCTCCTTGCTGTTATTGGTGCCGTTGAACAGAACAATGCTGTCGCCGTATGGGGTGTCCTTGAGCAGGGAAAGGAGATAGTCCTGAGTGCGACGGGATTCGGTGAAGATCAGCGCCTTTGCCGGGGCGTCCAGAGTTTCCAACTCCCTGAAGGCACGTTCCAAGGCTGTGAGCAGCGCCTTCCCCTTGGCGTTATCACAGATCTGCTTCGACATCGTCTCGTAGCTGCGCAGCTCGGCGATCTCTTTGCGGATGGCTTCCTTGTCTTTGTCGTCGAGGAGCTGGTCGACAAGTTCTGCCGCCCTCTCCTCGGCATCTTCATCGAGGGCTTCGTAATCCCGATCCAGTGACTCGATCAGGGATTCTGCATAGTCGGCTTGCGCCAGCAGTTTCTCCAGTCGCTTAGCCATGGTGCCCAATGCCCCGCCGATGGCGAAGGTTGATGATGCCAGCAACTTCCACAGCACCAGGGAAATGAGCTGCCTTTGGCTGCTGGGCAGCGCCTTAAGCTCTGGTCGGCGCAGATAGTCGGCCACCAAGGCTCGAAGGTTTTGCTCGTCCCGCGTCGGCGTGAACTGTTCCACCAGCGGAATGCGCTTGGTATAGGCAATGGTGTGCGCTACGTGCCTGCGCAGGGTGCGTTTGCACAGGGGGGCGATGCGGCTGCGCAGCTGCTGGAACACTGAATCGTCGTTCAGGCGGGAAAACTGCCACCGGAAGCTGTCCAGATCGCCAAACACACGCTCGTCGATGATGCTGACAAGGCCGAACAGTTCAAGCAGCGAGTTTTGTAGCGGTGTCGCCGTGAGCAACACCTTCGCGTGCACGTGAGACAGGCCCTCTTTCAGTGCATTGGCGATGACGTTGCTTTTCTTATAGACATTCCGCAGCCGGTGGGCCTCGTCATAAACGATCAGGTCCCAACGGACCTCGCGCACATCGTCAATTTTTGACTTGGCGAACTGATAGGAGCAGATGACCGGTTGAGGGGTATGGAATGGGTTTCCCTTGCACTGCTTCTTGAGCTGGTTGTAACTCTTGGTCTCCAGAATGACTGCATCCAGCGCGAATTTATCCAGCAGTTCCTGATGCCACTGCTTACGCAGGTTTGCGGGTACGACGATGAGAATACGCCGCTTACGCTCGGCCCAGAACTGGGATAGCACAAGACCGGCTTCGATGGTTTTTCCCAAACCGACTTCGTCCGCCAGTATGACCCCGCGTGATAGCGGATTCTTGCAGGCAAAGAGCGCCGCTTCGACCTGATGCGGATTGAGATCAACCTGGGCATCAACCAGGGTCGAGCCAAGAGATTCAATCGAGTCTCCAGAAGCCTGCCGGGTGAGTTCCCAGGCGAAGAATTGGCTTTGATAAGCTGTAAGCTCGTCGTTTTTCATTGAATTTAGTGCGAACGCCATATCAGAACTAAACATCCTGCCACATAGCGCTATTCGGCTTTTCCGGTTTTCGAGCTCATTGAATCCGCGACCGAGATCCCATTTCTCCCGCAATAATCCAAAATCATCACCTCTATCATATTGGCCAGGCTGCGCCGTTCTCGTTCGGCCATGGCGCGCAGCCCTTCCTTAACGTCAGGTTGTATGCGCACGGTCAGGGTTATGGATTTTGTCTCTGCCATCGGTAAACCTCGGGCTTTGGAAATAGCTTTCAAATGTACTGCATATATACTAATCGGCTTCAACCGTATGAGGAAATTTTAACTGCCTTGCAACTCATATAAATCGCTTATTTTGCAAATCAACTTGGGTTGTTGACCTGGTAGCCGCGGCCTCGGATAGCTTGACAAAACATAGATATGGCCATCTGAACAGAATACGAAACGAAAATCAGAATCGGACAAGTTAATTGTCGTCTAACAATACCATTTGCTTGTGTCCGCCAAGATGCCACAACGCAAAAATATTGAATATCGCTGGCAGCAAGGAACCTGGCTCGATGGCGTAAAGTTGCAATGGGTTTGATAGCAAACCATTTGACTTTACGGATAAATTCCGTAATATTTTTACCAATTACGGAGATTTTCCGTAATTGGTGCTGGGAGATTAACATGCGTAAAGTTTTACGCTATGAAATGCAATGGGATGAGGAAACGTATGTGCTGGCAGAGCGTGCTGCACGCGCGTCCGGCTTAACCAGTATCAAGGCCTATGTCACTCAATTGGTGAAACAACATGCGCCCGAGGCACTGGAAGCCTACAGCAGTATTCAACTGACCAACGCGCAGTTCGATGCCTTTTGCGAGGCTTGTGACAACCCGCCAGCACCAACGGCTAAACTCCGTAAGGCGGCAGAAGCACTTGACCAAGAGGGCTTCGTGTTGAATGCCAACCACTGAGTTTTCACCACTGAATCCCAGTGCGATCAATGTTAAATCATTCGATTGCGGCAAGGATGCCATTAACACCTATCTGCGTCGCTACGCGGCAAAGAATATGGCATTGAACCTCAACCGGACCTTTGTTCTGCCCTATGCATCCGAAGACAGTTCAGGCAAATCTCATGTGGCTGCTTATTACACCTTGGCCCATCAGAGCCTGGTTCGTGAACAGTTGCCTGATCCATCCCGCCTGCCGCGCTACCCTGTTCCCGTGATCCTGCTCGCTCAACTTGGAATCGACCGACGGTTCCACCGGCAAGGCCTGGGCGCAAAAACGCTGGTTCACGCACTTAGACATGCCTGTCAGATTGCCAGCAAACCCAATGGCATACCTGCTCTGGGCACCGTTCTGGACGTGCTCGATCAGGAAGCGCTGGGCTTTTACCGATCCTTCGACTTTTTCTTACCGTTAACAGACAACCCCATGAAGCTATACGTACCCATGGCATCATTGGAGACACTATAAGTACCTATCACTGCGTATGGCCACAGAAGTTGCCGCAAAAGTCCCATTTTGGGACTATTATATCGGCTACATGAGAATCATCGCACTGTCGGCGCTGAAAGCTTTCTGGGTAGAGAACCCGGTGTATCAAGATGCCAAGGAGCCAACATTGGTCTGGTACCGTCATGCCTTGCATGCCGACTGGAGTTCACCTGCCGAGGTAAAGCAGGACTTCAGGAATGCCAGCATCCTTAAAGATGGCCGAGTGGTTTTCAATATTGCGGGGAACAAGTATCGACTTGTCGTGTGGATCAACTACGCCTACA
>CAZAWX010000176.1:0-8250 GCA_964488985.1 uncultured Ectothiorhodospiraceae bacterium | reverse complement strand
CTTGGATGTGGCATCCCTGCCACATACACTTCCTCCACCAACACCCATCGATTCCACTGGGTTGCGCTTAAGATCTGATATGAATTCCGGCTTATTGACGCCGAGCCAATTGACAACGTGCTGCTGTAAACCCTCGGCTGCATTGATTATGATCTATCCAGATCATTGGGTCTTGCCCGGCGATTTAAGGCCCGTTATCCGCCTCGCCTGTCGCAATCACCTGCATTTTGCGCAGGTGTTCAATTTGCTCACGGTCGTAACCCAGGTCAAGCAGTAGTTCGTCGTTGTGCTCACCGATTTTGGGTGCGTCCATACGCAGGCCGAGACGTCGGCCATTTTGTTCCAGGGGTAATGCGGCTGCCCTGCTTTGCCGACCATCAGGCAGCTTGATGTCCAGCAGACCACCCGAAGCCATCAAGTGAGCGTCTTCAAACAAATCCTCTGGCCGCGTAATCGGTGCAAACGGTAGGCCTGAGGCCTCAAAAATAGCCATAAGCTGTGCTTTGTCATAATGTCTAAACACCTTCGCCAGAGTCGGGATCAGCGTCTGCCTGGCCGCCACGCGTTGATTATTGCTGCGCAACGAAGGGTCATCGCGCAAGGTGGTCAGCTCAAATCGTTCACAAAACTGCTGCCATTGTGTATCGGTAACCACACCAATAAACAGTTGTTCATCGTCGCGTGTAGCAAACACATCATAAATGCCCCAGGCGGAAATTCTTTCGGGCATGGGGGCTGGAGCCAGTCCGGTTAAAGCCTGCTGCATCATATGTTGGGCAACAAGGAACACATTGTTCTCAAATAAAGCGCTTTTAACCGATTGCCCTTGGCCGGTCCTGTCCCGTTCGCGTAAGGCGGCGAGAATGCCAATCACTGCAAACATGCCCCCCATGATATCGTTGACCGAGGTACCAGCACGTAAAGGCCGCCCGGGAGGTCCGGTCATATAGGCCAACCCACCCATCATCTGCACCACCTCGTCCAGGGCGGTGCGTTGTGCGTAAGGACCTTCTAAAAAACCCTTCAAGCTTGCATAAATCAAGCGTGGGTTACGCTTGGCCATGGCCTCGTAAGAAAACCCCAATGCCGCCATGGCGCCAGGGCGAAAGTTCTCAGTCATCACATCTGCGCTGTCGACCAGGCGTAAAATGGCCTCACGACCGGCAGCCGATTTAATATCGATAGCGAGGCTCTTTTTATTCCGGTTGAAATACACATAAAAGCCCGCCCCTGCCCCCACCAGGCGTCGGGTATTATCTCCCTTAATCGGCTCCACCTTGATCACTTCCGCACCAAGATCGGCCAGGATCAAGCCACAACTGGGCCCCATGACCATGTGCACAAACTCAATGACCCGTAGACCTTGCAGAGGCAAGGAATCGGAATTGTTCTCTTCTGATGATTTCATTCTTGTTGGTGTTGCAATTGAGCGTTGCGCCAGTATTCCGGCGATAACAAATCCGCATGATGTTCGAAAAAATCGTTTTTCATATCGGCGCGTAAGCCCAGAAAATGCTCGAACTGCTCGGGAAAAACATCGTTGCTCCCGACGTGGAACCAGGTTTCCGCCATCAGCATATCTTCATCATCCCTGGCTGTGGGCAAGTATCGAAAACGACACTCGGTGAGGAGCGAAATTTCGTCAAAATCATAAAAAATCACACGTCCGTGTCGTGTAACACCGAAATTTTTCAAAAGCATATCACCGGGAAAAATATTTGCCGCCGCCATATCTTTAATGGACTGGCCATAATCATACACTGCGGCTTTTGCGCGCAGTACACTGGCCTCACGCAGAAATAAGTTTAAAGGCCTTAGTTTACGCTCCATATAAACCAGATTGATGATGACTCGATTGCCCCGAACTTTGACGCTATGACTCGCCTCAGCCAGAAGTTCCTCCAGCACCTCTGGACAAAATCGCTCAATGGGAAACTCGATATGGCGAAAAGCCTGGGTGTCAATCAGTCGTCCGGCGCGATCATGCCTTGCCACTAACCGATATTTGTTGATGACATCTTTGTGGGTCACGGTCTTGGAAAATCCAAAATCATCACGCATGACTTTGAATACCAAATGATAGGACGGCAGTGTAAAGACCACCATCACCATGCCGCGATCTCCCGGCGCTGTGACAAACTTGTCCTGGGAGTGTTTCAAATGCCGGGCAAGATAACGAAAGCGTTCGGTCTTGCCCTGCCGGACCCGGCCCAGCACTGAGTACAACTCATCTACCGCTTTGTCCGGCAGCAATCGGTGTAAAAATCCCACCACACTGCCGACTGTATCCAGATTGACAAAGAAATAAGCCCGCGTGAACCCGAACAACACACTGAATTGTTCCTCGGACATATAGATCCGTTCGACTTCGAGTCCAGAGGCATTGTGTTGAAAGCCTATTGCAATCGGGGCACTCCAGTATTCCCCATCGATGCGCCCGACCAGATAGGCCTGGTTGGATTGGTAAAAGACCGGAACGAGAAGTTCGATGCGCAGTAAAGTTTGCGCACCCCGATAATGCTGGCGGCTTAATTTTTCAACCTCTGTGCAGATTAACTTTACCGATGCGTCCCTGTCAGCCAGTACGACCCCCAGATCGACCTGACTTAAGATATCGGTGAACAATTGCTCCAGACTACCCCAGTTAATATGCACCCGGGTCGGGGGGAATTCGCGCTCCGGCTGATAAGGTTCCAGATCCAGGACGAACTCAATTAACGGATCGACGCCGGAATTATTGAAGGTGCGCCGGGCCACGGAGGTAAAAAATGTACGGGCAAATTCCGCATCCGCAAATCGTTCTACCCGGGTACCATAATATTCCTTCAGGTGGTGCCAAAAGTGTCGACTTTGTGCCTTCCCGGCAAGTCGTTCACCGACACCCTCGACTGCCGCAGACACGGCCCGCTCCCACAGTTCAATGCGTGCGGCCAAATCTGTTCTGGCTCCAACCCAGTCCTGTTGCGAAAACCGTTGACCCGCACGTGCAGTAATTTCATTAAACTGCAGGTCATAACGACGGAATGCGACAAAGAGAAATTCTGCTGTCGTCGCCACCAGATCACGATTCGACGTTGTCATTTAATGACCGCCCTGTCAGTTATATTAAACATAGATAAATTTTCGTCGTGGGTATCAGGATAGTTCATCAGCAAAATTATTCGCATCAAGTGACAGGCTGATCGTCGCCTGGCATACGTCTTCAGCGCCCGCCAGTGGTCCGGGGTAAATACTCAGGCTGGGGGCATCCAGATCAAATACTGCGCTCAACAGGGTTATTGCCGGATCCGGCGCTTGACCCCGACGCCAGATTGGCAACTGTGGATGTGCCTGATCCTGGAGCACCTTTATAACGCCATCCACGCTGGCCGGACAGCCACTTTCCAATATCGATGCCGCGCGTTGCTGGCGGGCCACACTGGATGGCTCACATTGCTGATCAAGCTGAAGATGGCGGTAATGGTTGGCGTGGAAGTAGCGTCCGGAAATTTCCTGCTGGTGGATCTGGGTTGGTGACACTTCGACATTCAGTATTTTTCGTTCTGCAATGCTGGCCAGAGTAAAATTAAATCCCGCCGCACGCGGCTCCTTGCCAAGACATGCCACCGCATCATCAAGGGATGTCGCCTGCAGCAGTGAACGTGCCAGATAATGCCGGCCTAACCCCTCCTCAATTCGGTTTGGACGAACATTATTAATGCTATAGCACAGCCCACACTGATTGGCGCCGAAAGCATTACTGGGTAAAAACCCCGGATAGCATAAGGCGAGAAATGAAATTTTGCCTGCAGCCTGGACATGAATCAGATAACTGCGGTGCAGATAATATTGCGCACCATCTTCATTGTGTCCGAAAGCGGCATGATCCGCTGTCATGAGTGAGCACGTCGAACATTCTCCGATATCCGCCTCAGCACCGGCAGCTGCGTAGCCACGGTATTCGCCACGAAGGTTGATCAACCACAGATCCTCGAAGGGCACTTGCGCGCCCTGTGCACAACCCCGAAGTTCCGCTACATAATCCCCATAGTGCTGCTCATGCAGGGCCAATAAACGGGCATATAGACGCCGCCCTGGTACGCTCTGATGATAGGGACGAAACCGATCAGCCAACTCAGTATTTTCCGCCAGGGATTCACGAATTTGGCGGCCAAACTGCCGGCCTATGGCATAGCCCAGTTCCTGACCCGTGCCCTGAAATCGATGTACGCCACTGTTCATACCCGCTGCTGCTCCTGAGGTTATGTCGCCATGCCGATCCTATTCGGAGCTAATGATAAATGCACCCAGGAGTCACTATGTTAGAAAACTTGCCAGTTGATCAACTCCATGGCAAAAAAAACCCGGCACTGGGACCGGGTTGAATTCGGCATATTGCCGACTCGTCTTTAGGAGGAGAACTGGAAACGGCCAAGGCTCCGCAGATCGTCCTGTGAGGAACCGTGCCTGACGCCCTTAGCTGTGCCAGATCGGCTTTTCATACTCCTGCCGTGCCTGTGCCTGGTCAATGCCGACATCGGACAACAGGCGCGCGTCAAGATTCGCCAGGGCCAAACGTTGGCGGCGGCGACTACTGAGCACTCGAACCCAGGTGGTCAGGCGATCGCCCAGGGAGAAGTCTTCGGCAGCACCCTGGATGCTGCCATGGAGTACGCTGGAATCGCGCAGTGCATAAGCTGACATGTTTGCATCCTCATTGAATCGAAAAGAAACCTGTTTATTCGCAGTACTATCCGTCACCAGATTGTTCTGCAACTCAATGCAAAGAACCTGAAAACAGTCCCTCAACATCGATGGGCAACACTTTAGTTGCATAACTGTTACCATAACAGTTACAGTATTTATATAATTTAACCATAACAGTTTAAAATTGAGCGCAAGATGAGAACTGTGTCACGTTCTGCGGATCATTATCTCTACGAGCAGGTTGAACAGCGGCTTCGGGATCAAATTGAAACCGGGGTTTTAAAGCCGGGTGACAAAGCCCCTTCCCTGCGGCGCATGAGCCAGCAGGCCCGCGTCAGCCTGGCAACAGTGATGCAGGCCTATCTCGGCCTGGAGCACAAAGGCTTTCTTGAATCGCGGCCAAAATCAGGATTTTATGTTTGTCGCAGGCGCCCACAGGAAGCCACTATTCCACGTTCGGCCAACCCCCGCACACGGCCACGCAAAGTCAAAGTCGGTGATATTGTTGAGACGATACTGACCAGCGCCCATGAATCAGATGTGACTTCCCTGGGCGTGGCCAATCCTTCCCCGGAACTACTGCCAACCAAGGCACTGAGTCGCGCACTGATTCGCGTCAACCAACGCCGCAGGCAAGCCGGCGTACGCTATTCACTCCCCCAGGGCATCGGCGAACTACGCCGGCAGATCGCCTACCGCACTCCGCAAATGGGCTATAGCATTACACCCGATGAAATCATTATCACCAATGGCGCCACCGAAGCGATGGCCATTGCCCTGCAATGCGTTGCCAGGCATGGTGATATTGTGGCAGTGGAATCGCCCTGCTACTTCCAAGTGATGCAACTTATCGAAGGGCTTGGCATGCTGGCGGTGGAAGTCAAAACTGATGCCGAAAAAGGCATGCAGGCACAAGCCTTACTGCGGGTGCTGAACAGTGTTGATGTCAAAGCCGTGATTACTGTTGCCAACTTCAGTAACCCCATGGGTTCGCTGATCCCCGACGCGGAAAAGCAACGCATTGTCGAATTGCTGGCGCAACGTTCAATTCCGCTGATCGACAACGACGTCTATGGTGATCTGCATTTTGCCGAACAACGGCCACGGGCGATGAAATCATTTGATACGAGCGATAATGTTCTGTATTGCTCATCGTTCTCCAAGACCATCGCCCCAGGCTATCGGGTCGGCTGGTTGTGCCCGGGACGATTTGCGCGCCGTGCATCTTTGATCAAACGCAGCATTACCGGCGTATCGGCCTCATTGCCGCAATTGGCGATTGCTGAATTTCTAGCCACTGAAAATTACGATCGAATCCTGCGTAAAGTCCGCCATACCTATGCCGACCAACTCGAACGCGCCCGCTATGCCGTGTGTGACTATTTTCCTAAAGGCACACGCATCACCCGACCCCAGGGCGGTTTCGTTCTGTGGCTCGAACTGCCCGGCGGAATTGATGGTGAGCAATTGTTTTACGCAGCTCTGGCCGAAGGGGTCAGCATCATTCCCGGGGCGTTGTTCTCACCCACCCGGAAATTCAAGAATTACATTCGCCTGGCCTGCGGACTGCCCTGGGATGAGCGCATCAAATCTGCCATCGCCACCATTGGCCAGCTCGCCGGGGATGCCCTGACGACGCAGCGGTGAAGTTCACAATTGTGGATAACCAGCAACAATATCGGCCTGCATAATTTCTATCAGCGTCGGCAGATGTTGCCGCTGTGCTGCAATCAATTCAGTCTTTAGTTCAGCTAACGACCGCACCCGTTTCGCCAGCACCCCGAAGGCATTACCGAGGGCAACAAAATCCGGTGTATGGATATCGACACCGATCGGTTCAATCTGCGCCTCTGCCATAAACCGTTTAATTTCTCCGTAGCCGGAATTGTTCCAGATGAGGAAAATGACCGGCAATTTCGCTTCCACGGCACTCGCCAGTTCCCCCACGGTGAACTGTGTTGCCCCATCCCCGATCAAACCGATCACTGGACTTTGCGGCAGTGCCAGTTTTGCCCCGATTGCGGCCGGGATGGCGTAACCCAACGTACCGAACCCTGATGCCGAATGAAAATAGCGTCGAGGTTGTTCTGTTTCATAATGAATCCAGGCGTAATACACCGGCTGCGTGGAATCACCGGCGATGATGACATCGGGTAATGCTTCGCGAATCGCCGCAAAAAATTGCTCATAGCCTGGATCGCGGGTTTCCTGCAGTTGCGCCCGCAGTTGCCGGGCTCGCTGGTGACCACTGCCAGAGTGCATTTCCCAGTCCCCCAGGGCTTGAGTGATGGCGGCCAGAGCCAGTCCCGCATCGCTGCAGACAGCCACATCCGCACGAACATTACGAGTCAATTGAGCAGCGTCGATGTCGATGCGCACTAACTGGCCATCCAGTTGCAGATCGCCACTGAAGAAAAAATCGTAATCTGTTTCTGAAAATTCTGTCCCGACAGCCAACACGACATCGCACTTTTGCAGTTCTCCACGGATCACAGGGCACGAACCGGACCCGCCAACGGACAGTGGATGACTGTAAGGAACAACACCCTTGCCATTGACCGTATTGATGATCGGAGCGTCGATTTTCTGCGCCAGCGCAAGGACCTCGGATTGCGCATTGATTGTGCCACCACCGATGATCAGCAAGGGTCGATTCGCCGTCTTGAGTATTTCAGCGCAACGACTGATGCCGGTCAGTGATGGCCCTGGTAAATAGGGAATTGGCAGGGCATTTTTATCAATGTGGTCTGCATTTGCCGTAATCACATCCAAGGGTATTTCAATATGCACCGGGCCTGGCCGTTCACAGCCAAACACCGCAAAGGCCCGTGCTAACACTGCGGGAAGTTCATCCACCCGCGCCAGGGTATGGCTGAAGCGCGATACACCGGCGATCAGGCGATTCTGCCCAGGCAACTCATGCAAACGACCTTCGCCCAACCCCAGTTGGTAGCTGTGGTTGACGGATGAAATCACCAGCATCGGAATTGAATCGGCCAGTGCCTGACCCATGGCGGTGGCAATATTGGTCATGCCCGGTCCGGTAATAATAAAACAGGCAGCGAGCTTACCCGAAGCCCTGAAATAACCGTCTGCCATGAATCCTGCACCCTGTTCATGGCGCGGCGTGACATGGCGAATTCGGGTATTTTTCAAGCCCCGATATAATTCGATGGTGTGGACACCAGGGATACCGAAAATCGTATCGATACCGTAATTTTCCAGAATCTCAACCAGTACTTCACCACATGTCGCCATCGTGTTTTCAAACTCCGTATGATTGCCCAGTGCCTCTTGCAGATCCGCTTCCGCAGCCGGGTGTTCATGAGTAATGCAGGTTTATAGATTAGTTCTTAAGCGCAACAATGTGGAATTGATGGGTGTTGGTGGAGGAAGTGTATGTGGCAGGGATGCCACATCCAAGCCTCCAGGGACGGATTCACGGCGGCTTCTGGGACCAATAGCCATCAATTCCACATTGTTGCGCTTAAGAACTAACCTATGAATGCAGGTTAACCCCGGTAATTTACACCCGGCAGCACACAAAGCATTTCAAAGAGTAGA
>CAZAWX010000175.1:0-8252 GCA_964488985.1 uncultured Ectothiorhodospiraceae bacterium | reverse complement strand
AATTCCAGGCTTTGGCTATGCCCGTGTATATCGCCAATGATGTCATAACTCATATTAGTAACAAAGCGTCCACTTTTCCAAGACCCCTGCACGGAAGCGTGCAGGAAATTTCCATTTGTGTTTCGTGGAGCTTGTCATGTCATCATCCGTAACTGTGTGCAGTCAGGCTCACCTCTCCCCGTCTAATCCAGTTAATCCCCATGCCCAACACGTTATGCCCTATGCTCCGCAGCAACGTTGCATAGCATTCCAGTTGTGGGCGGTAACTATTGAACGCCAATTCAGGGTCATCAACTTGATCAGACTTGTGATCAATAATCCAAATGCCACCCTCTGTTTCCAGCACCAGGTCGGCGGTCCCGGACACCACGGAACCGTTATCATCAATTCCCAGCAGCGGGAGTTCCCGATGCACCGCCGTGGCGGAAAAGCGATCCGTCATCCACCGCTCGAAGCTCGTAACGCTATTAATAATGTTGGACACATCACCGTCGCTTATCTTGACACCGGCAATAGCAGCTAGCTTCCCGCTGAGTTCGGCGTTTACACCAAGCACTTCAAAGCAACGGTGCAGAAAGGTACCGAGCGTCGTACCGGTGAGCTCTATCTCGAGCTCCAACCCTTCGTGGTAGCTGATTGACTCCAAGGGTGCCCTGGCTGTCTCTGGGCTCTGGAGGCTCTCCATGCCTGAAGGCACTACACTGTCCGGGATCAATCCATCTGGTACGACTCCACGCTGTATCGCCCTGCGACCGATGGTGGCCAACACCTCTGCGGTTGTCCCGCCGCCGACGCCAAAATTGTCTGGAAGCTCGGATGCGCCTTCGCCGATCACGCAGGGAAAAGAAGTACCGCCAACGGTTATTGCTGCGGCGTGAGACGACACGGTGGTTTCTGCGGCCAGTATCGACCAGTAGGTCAGACCGTCTTTACCCGCCAAATAGCTCGGCCATTCCAGCACCAGCTTTTCTCGCGCTCTGGTGATGGCGACGTAGATCAATCGTCTGGATTCAAGTTCAGTGGCAAGTCCGAGATCCCCCAGGAACTGTTCGTCAGACTCGGGGGCGGCAAATTTGGGGGAATACTCGATCTGCGCCTTTTCGATAAGCTGAGACAGATCCTCAAAGGTGCTGTACCCCAGTGCCATGTTGGGCAATCGCGGGCTCAGGCTCTTGTCCATGCCGCACACAAACACCACGGGCCACTCCCGGCCTTTTGAGCTGTGCCAGGTCACCAATTGAATAGCATCTTCGTCGATGACACGCGGGTCAGGCTGATTGTTCTTGTCCTTTTGCTCAACCTTGGCATTCAGCCAGGCCAGGAAGCTTTGGATGCCGGAACCGTGGTATCCGCCACTGGCGAGTGCCTCACGATTGGCCTCCATAAATTCGCCAGCCTCAGCTTGAAGCCGAAGCAGGTTTGCCCGGGACTGGTCGGCGTCCGGCCATACAGACACCACATCGAAGAGACCGAGTGCGGCAAAGGTATCGGCCACCAATGCAAACAGGGTACGGTCTTTGACATTACTTGCCAGCACATCCAGTTGAGCCAATACCGGGTCAACCATCCTTCCATCGGTAATCAGCTGTTCCAAGGCGGTTTTCAGATCAAGACTGCCCAGTTCGGTGACAGCCAGGTACAAGGCTGCATGACAATCCGAGGGATTGGCGACATACGCCATGGCCTGACAGGCAAGCTGTACAACACGCGAGGAATACCAACCATCTTCTTGCAGCCTTACGCGTAGTCCCTGAGTCCGCAATACATCGGCATACTCCGCCAACATCCTATGGGTGGGGCAAAGAACCGCGATATCCCCGCCGCGCAGCCTACGATGCTGTTTTGTGCGTCGATCCCAGATTTGCTGAGCCAGATCTTCCAGTAGCGTCTTCAGACGTTCGCCAACAGAAAGAGCTCTAACCGCGTGCTGCCCCTTTTTGGCCTTTACCGCGAATTCAATCAGTTCGATCGGCTCTTGGGAGCTTTCAGCACCCTGCGGTGCCAGTGAAACGTACTCATCGCCGAACAAGCCGGGACCCACCGCATTGATAAAATGCATCAGGTTTGGCTGGGATCGCCAGTTGCTGGTTAACGGCTTGGCAACATCCTGGTTTTGACGTATCAGCGCATCGAATAGGCGCGGGTCGGCGCCCTGGAATCCCATAATCGCCTGTTTCAAATCACCCACTGTAACCGTCGGCACACCGGCGTCTTTCAACTGCCACAACAAGGCAAACTGAAGCGGGTTGGTATCTTGAAATTCGTCCACGACCAGGCAGTCGATACGCTGCACCAGGGTATTCAATACATCCGGACGGCTGCGAAGCATGTCCGCCGCCATGGCGATCATGTCGCCGTAATCGACCAACCCGGCTTCACGCTTGGCTTGCGCATAGTGAACCAGCACTTCCTGACCAGCGGCTATCAGGGACGCAATATGCAGCACTGCCTGCGCAAGCGGACCCGGGTGCGTGGGTAAGGCATCGGCGGCTTCGATAACGGCATCGGCCAAATCATCATAACCATCCGGTAACTGGCAACCCCGCTTGGATTTGCGCAGTGCGCGCAGTTCCTTCCACAACTTCCAATCCGCACTTAAAACGTCGGCGCTGGAAGCAGCTTTGAGGTTTCGGTAATCACGTTGGAATTCCCTTGACGCCGTTGTGTTATTACCGAACTCTCTGGCCAAATTCTCGGGAAATGCTTCCAGAAGACCGCTTACTGCCTGCTGCAATCGCGCAGTCAGTTGCTCGCCATCGCCAGTAATGCCATAGCGCTCTCTGATCCATGCGGACGCAAATTCCGAGTACGTGTCACTCTCTTCGGACCAGCCTGCTGATCGAAGCAGCATAACGATTCTCAGTAGATCATCGCGAAACAGTTCTTCAGCACTTTTTTGTGAGTAGAAATCATAGCTGTAGCCAAACGTGGCCAGATTCGACGTGATGACATCCGCTTTTTCGGTACGCGCCAGCGCCAATCGAATGAGCGTGTTTTCTTCATCCTCATTTAACAGCCGGGGCCTGGGAGATAATCCTGCGTCGAAGGCAAATTCAGTCAGTAATCTCAAGCCCAAACCGTGAATCGTCGAGATATAGGCCTGATCGAGTTTTAACGCATCTTCCAAGCGCCCGAGACTGAGCAGCTTCGCGCGGATCCGTTCACGCAACTCGGCAGCAGCGGCTTCGGTAAATGTCACCGCCACAATGCGTTCGGGCGCGATGCGGCCCTCAACCACCCATTCACCTAACTGCTGTTGAATGGTGTGGGTCTTACCGGACCCTGCACCGGCCGGAATAATCGTTAATGCTGGCAACATTATTCGGCCTCCCTGGCTTCACCGGGAATCGTGAATAGCGGTATCAGCGCGCTGTTACCCAGTGCATAGGGCTTCACGCCGGCCTGCTTGCCGAAAAACTGTGCATCACCCTCCCGGTTCAGATACAGCTGGCCTGCACTGACCTCCCGCAGTCGCTCCCTGATCAGGCCCATAGCCAGATGGGCCACATCGCCTTCGAGGATCTCCCAGCCCGGGATGGCGCCGGATTCCACGACTAACGCATCAGACAGAGAGGTCTGATCATTCGTCATAAAATACACAATGCCGGTCGTGTCCCCTGCCCGCAGCCTGTCCAGCAACGGCACATTGTCTTCGCTCTTGGGGCCTCCCGTTTGCAGCATGGTGCGGTACAGGTTTGCCTGACTGTCGTAACCTTTTTGCATCCGCGGTCGGCGGCTGTTGGCACTGGATCGCTTGTAGTCAACCACCAACAATCGCCCGTCAGGCAGACCGAGCAAAATATCCGCCTGACCATGAATGGGAAGGCCATCGAGAGTTCCTTCAAGCCATTCCTCCGTACCGAGAATGTCTGCCTTCAAAGTTACCAGCACCTTGCACCACGCCCCGGCGGCCTTGTGAATGCTGGATACCAGGTGCTTACGCTCGACCTGCCATTGCGCAGCGCGCAGGAATGGCGCATGGGTCCTGATGGCTGAATCCAGCAGCGGCTCAATTTGTGAGTCAACAATCGCCAGATCAGGTATCGGGCGAGACACCTGAAAAAGCGCTTCAAAAACCTGGTGGGTTAAGGTGCCCAATAACATGACATTGGGCCGTTCTGGCTCCCAGCCCAAGGGTTCGGCATTGATTCGGCGCAGCAGCCAGGCCAGCCGTGAAACCATCAAGGTCTCCAGGCTACTGGGTGACTCTGGCCGCAGATTGCCATCTGCATCGGTGCGCAACGCCAGCAAATCAACACCAAACTGGATGTCCTCGGCGACGATCTCGCGTGGCAAAGAGGGTGGATCCGGTTCTGTATGCGGCAGGAATCGAACGCGATCACGGTCTGCCGTCACATCCATCTCAAGAATCAGCGAGTCTGCATCTTCGATACCTCTGTATAGCGGGCTCATGAATACCAGAGATTCTGAAGGTGACTGGGATGCGCCGCTGGAATCCCTGCGAGGAATCATAAAACACACAAAATCGGCAACCGCTGCCAACTGGCGCTTAAATCGTACCCGTCGGTCTCGCATCCGGTCTGCAGGTGTTGCTAGCGATAACCCCAGGGTGTCCCGAATAGCGAGCAAATCATCGGAGACAAACACTGCGGAATCGCCGCTGGCTACCGGGTAATGACCTGAGGCAAAACCGAGCACGATCAAAAAGTGAACCGGCCGCCAAGCCTCTTGGGATTCACGCCATACGGTAATGCCTTCCAGGTTGAAATTCGGCGATTCGCCGGTACTGATGTTCTTTGGGCTCGATAAACGCCGCAACGGGGCCCAATCGATTTCCGTCTTACCCGCTAATGCAGCGCACAATTCCTCAACCTTCGCCTTCGCGTGATAGACGTGAGACTCAAATTGCTCGCATCCATCCAGCAAACCCACAAATGTCTGAATTGCCGCCAGCAAGGTTTCTGGACTCTCATCACCTTCACGCAACAGATCCAGCATCTGTCGGTCAGAGTGTGTCGCCGTTGGGAATGCTCGTAATCGATAATCGCCATCCATCACGGACTGAGCCAATTCGGCACCCTGCTCTTTGGACCAGGGCATCAAGGGGGAAGACAAACAAACGGCCAGTGCCATCGCGGGTGAAGGCTTCTGGCGGCAGTACAGAAAATGAAAGAGTGCTTCACGCCCAAGATCTCTTTGCCAGTGATCCACAGGCAAGCCTGAGAGTGGAAGTCCAGCTGCAGAAAAAGCATCGTAGACTGCGAGCGAGTACCCAAAGTTATCGGGCAGCAGCAGCCCAATGTCAGATGGTTTTAAATCTAGGTTTGCTGCCAGCATCTGCTGGGCCATGCCGGCCGCAACTTCAGCTTCTTCCAGAAAATCCCTGACACCGAGCCATTGCACGGTCGTATCCAGCGACGGCTTTTCCCCTGGCGCTGCAAACAGGTGCTGTTGTAAAGCCTGCAGACTGGTCTGCGGCGCTGCTGGGGATTCATCGAGCAATAGTGATTCCAGAAGACGCATCATTGCAACGTCGCGCTCAATTTCAGCGTCCGCATTCAGCTTATCGATCAACGCCACTTGCCATCGCGTTAACGAGGGGAAACCTTCAATACGACAAACCGCTAACTGCCGTACGGCGGTATTCGATACACTGGATAGCAGTTGTTGTATGGCGTGCAGTTCATCAGGCAATAATCCATCAAGTTCATGGAGTAATCGCACAATATCCTGAACATGCTTGCGCGGTCGTTCCGCAAGCTGGTCAGAATCGGCAATGACAACCTCGCTGCCCGCTTCTGTTGCGCCCACAAGGAGAGAAAGCGCCGCATCGACTTCAGCTGCCGTCTCGAAGGGCGACACCTCAAAGCTATTGGACCAGAA
This sequence comes from uncultured Ectothiorhodospiraceae bacterium, assembly GCA_964488985.1. GTDB lineage: Bacteria > Pseudomonadota > Gammaproteobacteria > HK1 > HK1 > CAZAWX01. Next base: position 2,408 of record CAZAWX010000175.1, on the reverse strand, counting down.
CGCATCAGCTAACTTTTCAAGCGCGTTATGAAAACGCCTGTTCCAGTCGCTCGTCTGCGGTGAAATCAAATAAGCGCTTTTGGCCTGCTCGATCAGTTCCGGCCAGGTACCGACAAGAATTCCCTGACAGGGTGCTTGTGTGGCAAGCATGCGACGAAGCCTGCGCGCGGCACTGCCGTCTGGAACCAATAGAAAGTGTGTTAACTGTTTCAAGGCCTACTCCCTCCATTCTTCTGCGGCCAATGGCAAGTCATTAAGCTCCGCTCTGGCTTCCCGCCATGTCGGAAAATTCTCAGTGAGCAACGAAATAAAACGGTCACTATGAGTTGGCTCAATCAGGTGGAGCATCTCATGGATAACAACGTACTCGATCAGATCCTTGGGTTTCTTCACGAGCTCGGTGTTTAGCCTGATATGCCCCGCTTTGTGATTGCAACTCCCCCATTTGGTCTTCATCCGCTGGAGGAAATTGGCCGCCACCTGCACGCCGAGCTTTGGTTCCCATTTGCTGATCAGGGTAGGAATAAACTCATGCAAGAGGGACTTATGCCATTCGTGGATAACCGACGCCCGTTTAGCATGGTCACTGCCTGGCCGAACGCTCAGCGTGATCCGTTTATGGTCGATTGTTACGGCGGGTTTGGTGTCGCGTTCAATCACGGTCAGCAAATGTCGACGACCCCAGAGATAATGGCTTTCGCGTTCGATGAATTCCCGTGGTGTTTCGCGAGCCTGATTGCGCAGCTTTTCCTGCTGCTCACGTATCCAACTGAGTCTTGTAATGGCATAGGCTCGGGCCACCTCAAGGCGCGTTTCTGTAGGGGCGGATAGCGTGACACGGCCCTCTGGTGGATGCACGGAAAGGTGGACGTTTTTAATGTCCTTTCTCGTCACCGCAATGGAAATGTCGCCAATGTGAATCAACTCGGCCATCAGTACCCCGGCATGTTTTTAATGAACTCAAACACGGCCATAGTTACGTTTCGGTCCTTTTTCAAGAGCGGGAAGATCGCATTGAGGACTTGTTTCTCGCGTGTTTCGTCCCCCTTCCAGCCTGCCGGTGCGCTTTCACGCATAGCGCGGTCGATTTCAAGCGCCAGGTTAAGCCTTGTTTTTCCATAATCAGCCGATGGCTCTCTTGCTTCCATCGGGTCAGGCGCACCGGCAAGAATCGAGGGCAGGTTGTTATAAATTTGTGTCCATTAGTGTTCATTCGTGGTTCTAATTTTCACTGTGAAAAATATTAAATGCTCGGTAATACTTATCGTCGCGCAAGCGCCCGAACAGCTCCAACGAGGCGCCCGACTCCACAGAGTGTGTGTATTCCCCCGGAAAGAACATTATCGTTGGTTTTTCTTTCGCTGTTTTTTGCAGATTGTTGAGTACATTATGTGAACGGATATAGGGGAAGGCTTCTCCCACACCCGATATAAACATGACCGCGAATTGTGAAGCCCCCATTATTTCTTCGATTGCTGGCGTAAGTACGGTTTCCACATCAAGCATGGACTGTAGTTCTTCTTTAAGCTCATCCTTTGATACGGATTGTTCTTCTTCCATACACCATTCCCAGTCCCCTTCCTTTTTCAGTATCTTTATTGCCAGGTCATATAGATTAATATCCAGTACTGCGATTCCATTTTGGGCTAATTTGTTAATAAGCTGCCTTCGCAGGCGTTCCATTTCCACAGCCTCTTCAGGCTTGTAAGGGCAGACAAAAAATGGCACTTCATTGCCCAGCCCTTGCATTTTGAGAAAACGATCACCCCCGATTACTGTTAACAGATGCCGATAGCGTTCCTGCACTGGCGCCCGACTTAAATCGGCCTTCATTTGGCACATCCCTGTAATGTTGTTTCCATGATCGGAAAAAGGTGTAAATCCTGATTTGAATGGTTGCAAATCACATTAATTAACCGAGAACTCAGCATCGCAGGGACAATAGAATTGCTGGAGTTTAATAACTCGGATTCGTGCAACATCTTAAACATGACCTGACGAAGTTTCTTTCTTGTCGTTGTCGATATTCGCTCCATTTCCTCGTGCCATTCCATTTTTGAATTGAAGAAAGCGTCAAAATCTTCGTAACCAAGATCGTACTTGAGCGTTAGAAATTGCTCCCTGATCACTTCGACCGAGAAATCGTAGATAAAGCGGTAACGGCGACAAATGGCTAGCCAGAGAATATATGCCTGTTCCTGGTGATCCCCTTCAACAAGAAGCGCCAGTTCATCTCTATTCAGGCGTTTGAGCCGTGAACAGATTTCCCTGCAAATACGTTTGGCGCTGTTTGCAGTCCTTACCTGGAGAATGTTTCTGGAAATCACTTCATCCCGCACCCCGTCCCAGTCAGCTTTCTCCAGATACCGTCCAGTGATTTTGACCGACTCCAGGTGAAAGAGCGCGCC
>CAZAWX010000174.1:0-8262 GCA_964488985.1 uncultured Ectothiorhodospiraceae bacterium | reverse complement strand
TTAGTTGGTCAGGTACGTCTATATCCATTTGCAGGATCCCAAGACCATGTGTTTTACCCTGGGCATCGGTTTTCAGACTTTCTGACCCTCCGCCTCCTAACGAATCGTGGAGGATAAAGTTCAATGCCAATAAATTCGGGGCTTCATAGCGTTCGACTTCTCCCAGACAAATTTTGGAAAAGTGGTTTTTAACTTTGTCGACGGTAAGTTCCTTTTGCAAAAATTCATAAATTTCTTTTGAATTTGCAATCACCCCGACATTACTGCCATCACCCTTATCACCCGATCGAGAATAGGCTATTTGAGCCAATTTAATCATTGCCAAAGCGGTTATACCTCCTCAACCGTAATGTGTGTTGAAACCTTGTTTTTTCCAATCAATGCCGGCCAGTAGCTGATAATTTCTGTCGCCCTTGGCCGGCCACCTGCAAAACCCGTTACACCCGGGGGGCCACTGGTCACTAAAGGCACGATTTCCTGGCCCAGACGATCTAATTGAGCTTTATCTTCACCTTTTGCACCAATTCGCAATACCACTTCACCCGGGTTCTCGGGCGCGGGCATAATGCCGTCATGACAAATACTGGTCCCCAATAATTCAACAAAACGCTTATCTTCCGGAATATCCGCACCATCCATTGCGGCACGCGCAAAGACCACTTGAGCGCAAAGCCGGGCTTTGCCGATGGCATCAGGTCCTGCGACGGTCAGTTGCCCGAAAATTTTGTACCCATTGACATACGACATTGACACTTTGTAGGTATCCGTGGGTGCACGGCCTTTCACCCCGCTGATCCGTACCCGATCGATGCCCTCTTGCTGCAACTGGATGGACGTAAAGTCGGCGGTACAATCAGGCCCTAAATAACAGGCAGGATCACCCATTTCATAAACCAACTGGGAAGAAATTGTCTCCACATTCACCAGGCCACCGGTACCCTCATGTTTGGTCACAACAAACGAGCCATCAGCGCAGGCTTCCACAACCGGGTAGCCGATACGCGCCATGTCTTTCACCTTTTGCCAGTGTGTGTAGTTCCCACCCGTACACTGCGCACCGCATTCCAGGATATGCCCCGCGATTGTCCCGGCAGCCAGCTTGTCGAAGTCATCTAATGACCAACCAAACTCATAGATTAACGGCGCAAGGACAAGGGAAGGATCGGTTGAACGACCCGTTACAACGATATCGGCGCCCTGGCGCAATGCCTCTACAATTGGCTGGGCGCCAATATAGACATTGGCACTTGAAACTTTTTCGACAATGGTAGAAAGCGGCTGACCATTATCCATATTGGCTAATTCTTCACCGTCGGCAATCAACCCATCAAGCTGATCAAGAATGTCATCTCCTTCAACAATTCCAATTTTAATCCCTGACAGGCCCAACTCTTTCAGCACTTCTTTTATTGCATCACGGCATGCCCTGGGGTTTACCCCACCCGCATTGGCGATAACTTTTATCCCCTTTGCCTTACATTGAGGCAAGATACGCCGCAGCATCCTCACAAAATCAGTCGCATAGCCCGCAGAAGGATTACGCAGCTTTTGTTTCTGCATAATGCTCATGGTCACTTCGGCCAGGTAATCCAAGGTCAGGTAATGTATTGGCCCTTCATTCACCAACCGCACGGGCCCCAGGATGCTATCACCCCAAAAGCCCTGTCCATTTGCTACCAGTACCTTTTTATCTGTATCCGTCATGTCAGTCCCGCGCTATCGTTTTGGTGTGTGCAAACGGTGCAAAGCTTTATCGATAAATATGAGAATAGCAATGTGTTTATCCATATATCCCGGTAATCCCCCACCATTTTTAACTGCACTCGGAAGTCAGGGTTAAGATCTGCGATGGTAAATGGCGACATGCCGTTGCGCATCAATACCGGGTACGGTGAGTTGTTCAAACACGACTCCCTGGCGCGTAAAGGTGCAGGCCTGTTCAGGGATCTTGCCCTGCATGGACAGTAAAACCCCATCCTTGCGCAGCAACACATGGCTGGCATCCAGCAGTGACTGCAGCGGAAAACTGGCACGGCTAAGCATGCAATCGAAGGCAATTTGTGGCCTGAAGTTTTCAATACGCTGACGCTCGATTTCGACATTGCCCAAACCCAGTTCGTACGCCGCCTGATGCAAAAACCGGGTTCTTTTCAGCGCGCTGTCCAATAACACAAAGTGGCGATCCGGCTCAGTGATGGCCAGAACCAGTCCCGGCAATCCCGCGCCACTGCCGACATCGAGGATGCGCGCACCGACCAACAGCGCACAGATACTGAGACTGTCCAGGACATGGCGAACGACCATCTGCCGCACATCACGTACCGCAGTCAAATTGTAACTCTTGTTCCATTTCGCCAGCAGTTGCACGAACTCCATCAACAACTGACGTTGTTCGGCACTCACCTGCAATTGCATGGACTTCAAGCCCTCGCCGAGTACCTCTTCAGGCGCACGGGATTCGATTTCCACGTCCTGTCCCGTCACAAACTTCGTCTGCACCACACGGTTCAACGCCCACCGGCATGCTTTTTAAGATGCACCATCAGTACCGAAACAGCCGCCGGTGTAATACCGGCAATCCGTGACGCCTGACCCAAGGTGGCAGGACGAAAATCGATGAGTTTTTCCCTGACTTCACTCGACAGTCCTCGCACCAGCTGATAATCCAGATCCCCTGGCAGGCGGGTTTCCTCATGGGAACGAGCCCGGGTGATCTCCTGCTGCTGGCGTTCGATGTAGCCGTGATAACGTGCCTGAACTTCGACTTGCTGGCGAACGACAGGATCTACAGCCCCCGGGCCCACACCGGGCAAGGACATCAGTGCCTCGTAGCTGACTTCCGGACGGCGTAACAACTCCAGGGCTTTTTGCTCACGGCTCAAGGGACCTCCGAAAACGTCCTGCATGCCTGTCAGGGAAAGATCCTGGGGGCGGACCTGCAACGCAGCCAGGCGTTGCTGCTCGTTTTCTATGGCACTGCGTTTGGCTGTAAATAACGCCCATTGCGCATCGTTGACAAGATTCAGCCGACGGCCTGTCTCGCAAAGCCGTAGATCCGCGTTGTCCTCTCTGAGCAACAATCGGTATTCCGCCCGACTGGTGAACATCCGGTAGGGCTCAGTCGTTCCCAGAGTCACCAAATCATCGATGAGCACGCCAATGTAAGCCTCATCGCGCCTGGGCCACCATGGTTCCAGGCCATGCACTTTAAGGCTGGCATTGATTCCTGCCACCAGTCCCTGGGCGGCTGCTTCTTCGTAGCCCGTGGTGCCGTTAATCTGGCCAGCAAAAAACAAGCCGCTGACATGCCGGGTTTCAAGGCTCAGGCTTAAATCTCTGGGATCAAAGTAATCGTATTCAATGGCATAGCCGGGTCGGGTGATGTGTGCGTTTTCAAAGCCTTTAATGGTGCGCACGAAGTCCTGCTGAACGGCAAACGGCAAGCTGGTGGAAATCCCATTGGGGTAAATCTCATGGCTTTGCAACCCTTCCGGTTCAATGAATATCTGATGACTGTCCCGATCGGCGAAACGCACCACCTTGTCTTCAACTGATGGGCAATAGCGGGGCCCGGTACCATCAATCACTCCTGTGTACATGGGTGATTGACTGAGGCCGCCACGGATCACCTCATGCGTGTGCGCATTGGTATGGGTAATCCAGCACGACACCTGTTGCGGATGATCTTCGGCGTGACCGGTAAAAGAAAAACACGGAGTGGGGGATTCAGCCTCTTGTTCCAGCAGATCCCGGTAATCGATACTACGTCCATCGATGCGCGGTGGCGTACCCGTCTTCAACCGCGCCACCCTGAAGGGTCGTTCGCGCAGTCGGGTTGCAAGCGCATTGGCAGGCGGATCACCTGCCCGGCCGCCCTGGGAATGGCTCAAGCCCACGTGCATGACACCGCCGAGGAACGTCCCGACCGTCAACACCACAGCGGGCGCATGAAAGGCAAGCCCCATGTCTGTTTGCACACCGCAGACCGAATCGCCGTCCATCAGCAGATCTGCAACAGATTGCTGGAACAGCCATAAATTCTCCTGTTGTTCCAGCGCGGCGCGGATAAAAACCCGATACAACTGCCGGTCAATCTGCGCCCGGGTGGCCCGTACCGCTGGCCCCTTGCTGGCGTTAAGGGTGCGGAAATGGATACCACAATGATCGGCAGCAACTCCCATCAAACCGCCCAGCGCATCGATTTCCCGCACCAGATGGCCCTTGCCAATGCCGCCGATGGCGGGATTACAGCTCATTTGCCCCAGGGTTTCGATATTTTGCGTCAATAACAGCGTCCGAGCGCCGGAACGGGCGCAGGCCAGGGCCGCCTCGGTGCCAGCGTGACCACCGCCAACCACGATTACGTCATAGGATTGAGTATCATTCATTGTCGTATTGTGCCCCGTTCATCATGCGTATTATGCCCTTTGGTCCGATTGCGTGTACAAGCCGGACCATCTAACCGCTATACTCCAGTCTGAATTTTCCTCCTGTCAACAAGCGAACGTTATTAAATGACCCAGGCCAACGAAAGGAATACCCACACCTTTCAAGGGCTCATACTGGCATTGCAGGATTACTGGGCGGGCCAAGGCTGCGTTCTGCAACAACCATATGATCTTGAAGTCGGTGCCGGAACATTTCATCCAGCGACATTTCTGCGGGCTATTGGCCCGGAACCCTGGAGTGCCGCTTATGTGCAGGCCTCCCGGCGTCCCACGGATGGGCGATACGGGGAGAACCCCAACCGCCTGCAACACTATTACCAGTTTCAGGTCGTCATAAAACCATCGCCACTGGAAATTCAGGATCTGTACCTGAATTCACTGTATCAACTCGGCATTGATCCCCTGGAACATGATATTCGCTTTGTCGAGGATAACTGGGAATCGCCGACATTGGGAGCCTGGGGCCTGGGCTGGGAGGTCTGGCTGAACGGCATGGAAATTACCCAGTTCACCTATTTCCAGCAGGTTGGTGGTCTCGAATGCCGTCCTGTCATGGGTGAAATCGCCTATGGCGTCGAGCGCATCGCCATGTACTTGCAGGAAGTTGACAGTATCTACGATCTGGTCTGGTCTGATGGTCCCTTCGGCACGGTCACTTATGGTGACGTTTTCCTGCAAAATGAACAGGAAATGTCGGCCTATAATTTTGAGCACGCGAATGTGGACGCGCTAAATCTGGCCTTCGATGCCGCCGAGACCGAATGTACCATGCTGGTGGAAAAGGCCTTGCCTGTGCCAGCCTATGATCAGGTACTGAAAGCCTCACACACCTTTAACCTCCTTGACGCCCGGGGCGCCATTGCCGTTACTGAACGCCAACGGTTTATTCTGCGCGTACGGGCCATGGCCCGGGATGTCGCTGCGGCCTATCTGGCAAGTCGGGAAAACATGGGATTCCCTTTGTCTGGCTCTGATGGCGTCGGAATTTCTACTGGCGGTATTGAAGTGGAAGAAGATATTGAGGTGGATGATGCCTGAGACGGGTGACTTACTAATCGAGATCGGCACCGAGGAATTGCCGCCGCTGGCGCTGAGGAGGATGTCAGAGTCACTCGGCAAGGAACTGAGCGAGCGACTGCAACGACAAGGGCTCGATCACGAAAAACCACAGGTCTATGCGACCCCACGACGTCTGGCCGTGGTCATCAGTGGTCTTGCCATCACCCGTGAAGATCGGGAGATTGAACGCCGTGGCCCCATGGTTGAGGCAGCATTCGACAGCGAGGGCAAGCCGACTAAAGCAGCGCTTGGTTTCGCTAAATCCTGCGGGGTGGAAGTCGAACACCTGGAGCAAGTGGACGCCAATAAAAACGGCGGCGCTTCGCAACTGATGTTTCGCAGCACCGAAGTCGGCGAATCCACTGCCTCCACACTGCCGGCGTTGGTCACCGAGTCCATCAGTCGCATACCTGTACCACGGCGCATGCGCTGGGGTGCCGGTAGCGCTGAATTTTCCCGCCCCATCCACTGGATCGTGTTGCTGTTCAACGATGAATTAGTGGAAACTGAAATTCTCGGCATTACCACCACCCGAATGACTCAGGGACACCGCTTTCACAAACCTGAAGGAATTCGAATCGATAGTGCGGCGGAGTACGCGTCCACCCTTTACAGTAATGGTTTCGTGATGGCCGAGTTCGATGCCCGCCGGGAAATGATTCGCACCCAAACAACCGAGACCGCCGAAAGCCTTGGCGGCACTGCCGTCATAGACCCTTTGTTGCTGGAAGAAATAACAGCTCTTGTCGAATGGCCTGTGGCTGTCAGCGGTCGTTTTGATGATGCGTTTTTAAACCTGCCAGACGCCGTGCTCATGGCGACGATGAAGGGGCATCAAAAATACTTTCCAGTGAAAGGCGCCGATGGCGCTTTGTTACCTCACTTTATTGCGATCAGCAACATCGACAGTAAACGACCTGAATCCGTCAGTGAGGGCAATGAACGCGTATTACGGCCACGTCTGGCAGATGCACAATTTTTCTTCGATGCCGATAAAAAACTGGCTCTGGAAGATTTACAAACTCAACTGCAACAGGTGGTATTTCAAAACAAGCTTGGATCCATGGCGGATAAAACTGCCCGGGTATCAAAGCTGGCAGGAATGGTTGCCATTGCCATGGGTCTGGATCCGGATGCGGTCAAACAGGCGCGGCGCGCCGGTAATCTATCGAAATGTGATCTGTTGACTCAACTGGTCAGGGAAATGCCGCAATTACAAGGCGTCCTGGGTCGTGAATATGCATTAAAAGCGGGCGAACCCGGTGCAGTTGCCGATGCTCTCGCCGAAGCGTACCTGCCAAAATATGCAGGTGATGACATTCCACTCACCCCCCTTGGCAAGACCCTTGCCATTGCCGATAAACTCGACACGCTGATTGGGATTTTCGGCATCGGCCAAAAGCCGACTGGAGAAAAGGACCCGTTCGCTCTGCGGCGTGCCGCACTCGGAGTCATGCGGATTCTGATCGAGGGTGAAATGACATTGAATCTGCATAAGCTTCTGGAAGCGGCCGTTGCTGGCTACGAAGGGCAACTTGAAAATGACCAGGTTGGCACAGAAGTCTTCGACTTTATGATCGAGCGTTTGCAGGGTTACTTCACCGATCAGGGCATTGCCACGGAAGTCATTGCTGCTGTCCAGGCACTCAAGCCCCGCGAGCCACTGGATTTTGCCAACCGCGTCCAGGCTGTGCATCGGTTTTATCAACTGGACGAGGCCGCCAGCCTGGCTGCCGCCAATAAACGCATTCGTAATATTCTACGCAAGGTCAGTGGCGACCTGCCTTCGAATGTCAACGACGAATTGTTCAAGGAAAATGCCGAATGGGATTTGGCCGCAAAACTGGTCGGACTCACACCCCGGGTACAAGAGCTGTTGAAAAACAGGGATTATAGTGGCGCCCTCGGATTGCTGGCAGGATTGCGTGAAACCGTCGATACGTTTTTTGATCAGGTCAAAGTGATGGATGATGATGAACAGATCAAGAATAATCGCCTGGCATTGCTCAATAACATTTCCGAACTATTTCTGGCAACGGCCGATATTTCTCGTCTGCAGGCCTGAGTTCTCAGACTGACCGCCCGATTGTGTAGCGCATGGATTCGGACAAATCATGAAACGCGTGTCTCTGATCCTGCGATCCAGCCTGTTTGCCGCCGGCATGGTCCCAGCCACGATTGTCTGGTCCTTCGTCTGCCTGCTGAGTTTTCCGTTGCCATTCCGATGGCGCTACACCATTGTCACACGCTGGAATGTGTTTATTCGTTCGTGGTTAAAACTCACCTGCAACCTGGACTATGAAATCAATGGTGTGGAAAACATTCCGGCAACGCCCTGCATTATTTTCAGCAAACATGAATCGGCCTGGGAAACCATTATCCTCGCCATCCATTTCGCCCCACAGGTATGGGTGCTAAAGCGTGAATTGTTATGGTTGCCGTTTTTTGGCTGGGGCCTGGCGATGCTCAGACCCATCGCCATAGATCGCAGTGCAGGAAAAAATGCCCTGCAACAGGTGGTCGATCAAGGCCGCCAACGTCTCGCCGAAGGCATTTGGATCGTCATCTACCCGGAAGGAACGCGAGTCGCCCCAGGTCAGAAAAAACGCTACAAAGTCGGTGGCGCCAGCCTTGCCAGTGCAACCCAGGTCCCGGTCTTGCCCATCGCCCATAATTCCGGTGATTACTGGCCGCGCAACAGCTTCATTAAACAACCAGGTCATATTCGGTTGGTTATAGGCCCACTGATTGATAC
>CAZAWX010000173.1:0-8356 GCA_964488985.1 uncultured Ectothiorhodospiraceae bacterium | reverse complement strand
TAGCTCAGTTGGTAGAGCAACTGATTCGTAATCAGTAGGTCGGCGGTTCAAATCCGCTTCCCGGCTCCATTTGAAAACGTTAGGCCCCGAGGTGAAGAAATCGCCTTGGGGTCTTTTACGTTTTCAAATGCCACGGCGTAGTTAGACCTACAGTCTAACGAAGACGGGCGCCCGTTACATTTGCAAATGTCCTGAAAGACTTTGGTGTCAGAGCACTCATTGATGGAAACTGCAGAACCTGATATTCATAATAGCTCCTTATGGCTCCATTAATTTTATGAAGACAGAAGGTAGTGAAAATGTATATCGGTCACTTTGGTCTGGCCTTTGCCGCTAAAAGAGCGGTGCCAGAGGCCTCCCTTGGAACGCTATTCACTGCAAGCCAGCTTGTTGATCTCATCTGGCCATTGTTCCTTATTGCCGGTGTTGAGCGAGTATCTGTAGAACCGGGCATCACTGCGGTCACCCCCTTTAACTTCACATATTATCCCTACTCCCACAGCCTTCTTGCCTTCACCGTTTGGGCTACCCTTCTGGCGGGTGCTTACTTGCTGGCCAGGAAAAACCCGAGGGGTGCTGTTGTCCTGTGGCTTCTGGTCATCAGCCACTGGGTATTGGATTTTGTTACCCATATCCCCGACCTGCCCCTGTATCCCGGCAGTGATACTCATCTTGGACTGGGTCTCTGGAACTCGGTTGGAGCAACAATTGCGGTGGAGGGCCTGATTTTTGGTGCTGGTGTCGTGATCTACCTTGTTTCGACCCGGGCCGGGGATAGGGCGGGGAGGATCGGCCTGTGGGCACTTGTTCTTTTCCTTGCTGTAACGTATTTGATGAATATTTTCGGCTCGCCTCCGCCCGACAATCCGGTGGTTATCGGTGCTGTAACTCTCTCGATGCTGCTGCTGGTAATATGGGGATGGTGGGTGGATAGGCATCGACAAACCATTTTCTGAGATGAAGGGGTACGTTGCTGGCAGTCTTAGTTCGGGGCTCTTTTTCAGATCATATGGCAGCTATTTGATGGTGTCAGAGCACTCATACCCCCAGATACGCCAGTGCAGAGCTTAGCAGTACTATCGCAGACCCGAGAGCCACAAGATAATTTGCTCTGACACCTGTATATTAAGTCAAAAGCCTTTAACGCAGGGTTTCGCAGGGTAGAGCTCATGCTTATGGGTGAGGGTTGGATCAAAATAGTTTTGTAAAAGGTAAGAAAGTGAGGTCTGACCCCCGAGGTTTTACGTCCTGACCCCAAAGACGCCCTATCTCGATCTTCCCAACCGCTCGGTCAGTGAACGAATTCTTCCTCACATCGATGGCACTCGATGATATGCCCATCGCCGAGGTTGATGATCGGCGGGATTTCCATATCGCAGGTGTCTCCAATCGCTAGCGGGCAACGGTCAAAAAACGCGCAACCTTTTTCGGTCAGCTTGATCACACGGTCTATGCCCGCTTTTGCCTCCTGAGTCTTCATGGTGTCTTCAAGCCATCCAACCCGCAGTTCCGGTACCGAGGAGATCAGGAGGCGGGTATAGGGATGATACGGTGGTGAGAGCACCCGATCCGTTGGCCCCTGTTCGACCACGCGCCCAGCGTAGAGGACGACGATCTCGTCTGCAAAAGAAGCGACTGTTGAAAGGTCATGGCTGATAAACACGAACGACACCCCGGTTTGTTTTCGCAAACGCTTGAGGAGTTCGATCACGTTGGCACCTACGATGGAATCTAGCGCTGAGATAATCTCGTCACACAGCAGCACCTTCGGCGAAGCGGCCAGTGCACGGGCCAGGTTGAGTCGCTGCTTCTGGCCGCCGGAGAGTTCTTCCGGATAGCGACTGGCAAATTCCCGGGGCAGTTCGACCAGGTGAAGTAATTCGTCAATGCGCTTTCTTTTTCCCTTGCCCTTCAGTCCCAGGTAGAACTCGAGAGGACGGCCGATAATATGATCGATTCGCTGGCGCGGATTGAGCGCAGTATCTGCCATCTGAAAAACAAACTGCACCTTTTGAAGCTGACTTCGGCTGCGATTCTTGAGATCGGGCTGTAGAGGTTCCCCATCCAGCAATACTTCCCCCTCGCTCGCCGGAAGAAGACCGGATATCACCCGGGCAAGGGTAGACTTGCCGCACCCGGACTCACCGATCACGCCCACGGTGTGGCCGCTTTCAATAGCCACGTTCACGTCGCGAAGGACCATAACGGACGGTGTACCATCGCCCCGTCTTCCATAACCCGCGGTAATATCCCTCACCTCCAGGGCAGGAACATCACGTTGGGGCTTCTTTGATATTTCATTGCCTTGCCCCGCTTCAGGGGTTGGACGAACGGCGGCCATGAGGCGTTGCGTGTAGTCTTGCTCCGGCCGGTTGATAATTTTCTCCACAGAACCCTGTTCCTGGATATCTCCCGCATAGAGCACCACGATGTGGTCGGCGATCTGTGCGACAACGGAAAGATCATGGGTCACATAGATCGCGGCCGTTCCCTCCTGCCTGATTACAGCTTTAAAGGCTTTGAGCACCTCGATCTGGGTAGTGACATCGAGTGCGGTCGTCGGTTCATCCAGGATCAGCATGTCCGGCTTGCCGCAGAGCGCCATCGCGGCCATCAGCCTTTGCAACTGGCCACCAGAGACCTGGTGCGGATAACGCCTTCCCAGTCGTTCCGGGTCCGGCAGTTCCAGGGCCCGGTAGAGCGATTCGGCGCGCTGACTTGCCTCATCCTGGCTCATCTGTCCATGAAGGACTACTGACTCGGTGACCTGTTCACCTATCGTCAATGCCGGATTGAAGGCGGCGGCGGCGCTTTGGGCCAGATAGGCGACGCGCTTGCCGCGAAGCTGTTGTTTTTCCTCCGGCGGCATGGAGATGATGTCCCGGCCGTCGAGACGAACTTCGCCCCCGGTAAACTCAAGCCCCGGCTTGGTATATCCCAATACGGACAGTGCAATCGTGGTTTTGCCCGAGCCCGACTCTCCGATCAGGGCAACCACCTCTCCACCCCGGACGTTGAAACTGACCCCATTGACGATGGGCAGTAGGCCGCCATTGTCATTTCGAGCATCGATCTTCAGCCGATCAATTTCCAGCAGTGCTTGCATCAGATCATTCTCTTTGCCAGTTTTCCGCCGGAATGGGCAGAAATATCGTCAACAATCATGTTGATTGATATTGTCACCGTAGCTATCGCAAGGGCTGGCACAAGCGGTGCAATTGAGCCGTAGGGGAGACCCCCGAGATTCTCCTTGACCATGCTGCCCCAGTCCGACATCGGCGGTTGAACACCCAGGCCGAGAAAACTCAGGCTCGAAATAAAGAGGATGATCCAGACGAATCGCAATCCAAAATCCGTCGCGAGCGGCATAGCCACGTTGGGCAGTATCTCGCGGGTGATGATCCACCACAGGCCCTCCCCGCGCACCCGTGCAGCCTCGACGAAATCACTTACCATGACGTCCTGTCCCAATGCACGGGCGATCCGGAAGACACTTGCAGCATAGATCAGCCCTGCCAGCACAATCAGGATCGGTATGGTACTACCAATGGCGGCTATCACCACCAGACCTAACATGATGGGTGGTAACGAAAGGAAGGCATCGTTGACACGGCTGAGGCCCATATCGAGCATGCCGCCGCCAACTGCTGCGGCAATCCCCAGCGTCACGCCAACGAGGTATGCCAGTAACGTCGCGGCGAGCGAGATCCCCATGGTTGTCCTGGCGCCGAAGAGGATTCGGGACAGGGTATCCCGACCGAGGAAGTCGGTACCGAGATAGGCAACCTTGCTCGGGCCCTGAAAATCGGTAGCGGGATATTGTACGTCACTGCCCGGCACGATGAACAGCTCTTCATCCAGGATCTCCGCCTCATGATACGGAGAGATATATGGACCGATGAATGCGATGACCGTCCATAAGATGACGACACAGATGCCGAGCTTTCCGCTCCAGGACAACTTCAACCGGCGCCTGGGTGGCGCATCGGTGAGTTCCTCGAACTGTGGCGCTGTGCTGGTTTTCTCGTCGGTCTCCAGCATGCTCGATGCCCTTTATTTGGGATGCAGTATCCGCGGATTCGACAGGATCGAAGCCATATCCGCAATAAAGATCAAAATGACATAGGTGACGCAGAAGATCATGGCAGTGGCTTGGACCAGCGGCAGATCCCTGGTTTGTACACCATCGATCATCAGCTTTGCCAGGCCCGGATAGGCGAAAATCGTCTCAACAATGACTACTCCGCTGATGAGCCACGCCAGGTTCAATGCGATCACGTTGACGATGGGTCCGATGGCGTTGAACAGTGCATGCCGCAAAATGATCCGCTTTCGAGGCACGCCTTTAAGTATTGCCATCTCAATGTAGGGGGAACTCATTACATTGAGCACCGTGGCCCGGGTCATTCGGATAATCTGCGCGGACACCACGATAACCAGAGTCAGGACCGGCATCGCCAGCGCCTTGATTAACTGCCATCCGGTTTCGTTCCCGCTCATATAGGCTATCGAAGGCAACCAGTTCAAATGTACCGCCAGTATGAGCACAAGAAATGTAGCGATAAGGAATTCAGGCACTGAAATCAGGCTGAGTGTACAGAAAGTCACGATACGATCCAGCCGGGTACCCGGAAACATAGCGGCAACCAGACCCAGGATCACCGACATTGGAATGGCAATCAGTGCAATCATGCCGGCTAACCGTGTAGTATTCCACAGACGGCCGCTGATGATGCTGGAAATGGTCGCACCACCAGCCTTGGAGATACCAAGATCCCCTGTCAACAGGTCACCCAGCCAGTGAAAGTAGCGTATGTAAGCCGGTTGGTCCAGGCCGAGCTTTACACGCAGGGCCGCCAGGGTTTCCGGAGTCGCCATTTGGCCCAGAATAATCTGAGCGACATCCCCCGGAAGCACGCTGGTACCTATGAAGACCAGGATTGACACCAATAAAAGCGTGGCAATACCAGCAGCAGTCCGGCGCAGGATGGCGTCTTGTATCATCAGTTATGACCCAAGTCATTTTGTTGGATTGTTCGTATGGGCTGCCTTACGCTTCCATCCAGACAAACTCGGGCCATTCGGCTCCACCAAGTGAACCCAGCGGATTGCTGGGTATTCCGTGAATTTTGTCATTGACACCATCAAGGATATTCTGGTGGTATGGAATCACCATTCCGCTCCCGTTGTGTACCAGGGTCTGCATTTCACAATACATCGCATGGCGTCTGTCTGGGTCGGTTTCAGCAAGAGACAATTTCAGAAGTTTTCCAAACCTTTCGTTGTTCCAGTAGGTATCATTCCATTTCCCGCCAGGCGCAAACTGAATAGACAACATGGCGTTCGCCGTCGGACGCATAAACCAATTCACTACATTCAGCGGCTCCTTCATCCACACGGCGCCCCAATATCCGTCAGCAGGCACTTTCTTGATCTTGAGATCGAAACCGATCTTCTTCAGATTGGCCTGGGTGAAAAGGGCCACCTCTTCAATGCTTGTCGCCACAGGGGCGACAAAGAGCTCAGCAGAAGAATAACCTGACTTGTTGAGATGCCACTTTGCTTTGTCAGGATCGTATTCCCGCTGCGGCAATTCTGAACAGTGGTCTTTACCGTACGCAGGCGATATTGGCTGGTCATTACCCACTATACCGTGCCCCTTCAGGACGGACCGGACGATTCGCTCCCGATCCTGGATGTACTGAAAGCCTTTTACAAAGTCATCACTCTTCCCCGGGGCCGTGTTTTTGAGGATACAAATCCCCCCGTACGAAGCCGATGGCATCGAATTGACATGGACACCGTCTGCCTGATCGATCAGGCGAATGCCATGGGCATCAACAAAGTCGATGAGTTGTACATCGCCCGCAATAAGCGCATTAACACGAGCAACCGGATCGGTGATCGCGGTGATTTCGATCTCATCCAGGTTGGGGCCTTCTCTCCAGTAATTCTCGTTGCGGGTATGCACCGATTTCACACCTGGTTCAAACGATTCCAGTACGAAGGGGCCGGTACCATTGCCCTTTTTGAAGTCCGTGGTGTCCTTCTTGACGATCTTGGTTTGAAAAATGCCGAGAAGAATGGGCAAGTCTGCGTTCGGCGTATTCAGGACAGCTTTCACGGTATGGCTGTCAATTTTCTTCCACTCGCGCACCGAAGCCAGGACGGCTTTGACCACAGAAGTAGACTTGTCTCCCAGGTGACGGTTCATGCTCCAGACCACGTCATCCGCGGTCAATGGCGATCCATCGTGAAAATGAACTCCTTTGCGAATTTTGAATGTGAATTCGGTTGAGGTGCCGTTGGACGTCCATTCTTCAGCCAACTCGGGGCTCAGCGACAGGTTATCACCGAGCTGGGTCAAACTGTTATAGGTCGTTCTGCCACGAGTGTAATCGAGGATCGATGTGAAGAGCGCCGGATCCATCTGGTCATCCGGTCCGTGTAAAAAGGATGCGTACCTTACCGCTCCACCTTTTCGTGGTGTTGGGGCCAAGGCGTTCGCTGATTTCAGGAATCCCGGGACAGCTGTCGCCATAATGCCCAAGGCACTCATCGCCGTCAGAAACTCCCTGCGGCTCATGCGGCCGTCTCGATACATCTGTTGAAACACCTTGATTTCTTTCATGTTGGCTCCTCCCATTTGGTCAGCTAATCATTCAAGCAATGGTTTAAAAAGCGTACACAAAAAGATTGACAGACTCGTACCAGATGATCTGCCTCCGGTATCCGCGGATAGGCACTTGGTTCTCCTCACACTCTTGTTGGAACAACAGGGTGAAAAGATTTTCTGGTCCGCAAGATTGTTACCTACAAGGGATATTCCTTTTGGGCGTTTCGGCTGAGGATGCAAACCACCGGGCCACTGACGGATTCTCTTGCGATGGATTAGCGGTACGTAGCGGAGGGTTGCCTGCCAAAAGCTGTTTTATAAATAACACAAACACATCAAAATATCAAAACAGGCAGCCCTGTATCTGTTATCATATAGTACTGCTAAACCTGAAAACGGCCTCAAACCTTGAGCCGTGTAAATTTCTCCCGGAACTGCTGTGGACATCTTCGCAGGCGATTCCCGGTTTTGGATCCATGTCTGGAAGCGTATCGAAGCCGGACAAAAAACTGCCGGAAGAAAGGAGCAAAATGCTGATTCTTGGAGTATCGGGAAGTCCGAGGCGGGGCGGCAACTCCGATATGGTCCTGGACGCCATTCTCACGGGAGCCTATGAAAGGGGAGCTGATACCGAAATCCTGTACCTTTCCAGTATGGAGATGTCGTCTTGCGTCGGCTGTGAACGCTGCCGGAAGGACAAGGTCTGTACCCGATTCGAGGACGATCTGACACCCTTTTTTCCCAAGATCAGCCGGGCCGAGGGGATCGTCCTGGTGACACCGGTCTACAACTACAACGTGACAGCCTGGATGAAGGCTTTTATCGATCGCCTGTACTGTTTTTACGACTTCGACAACGAGCATCCTCGCGGCTGGTCGAGCCGCCTCGCGGAGCAGGGAAAGGCGGCGACCCTCGCTATCGTGGCCGAACAAGTGGACCCGAAGGACCTCGGGGTCACCTTGAAGGCGATGCGCATGCCCATGGAGGCCCTGGGATACAGGATCGTTGGAGAACTGTCCGTGCCGGGGGTGTTCGAGGCCGGCGTCGTCGGGGATCGTCCCGAAGTGTTGGATCAGGCGGCTCGGCTGGGCCGGGATCTGGCGGCTCTGAGTATGTAGCCTACCGGCCTGCCCGTGATCTAAAATGATGCGGGGACGGTAAAAAGCGCCCCTATTACAGGAAACATCTTCCTACATGGTATCTACATTGGTACATGGTGTCAGAGCCTTTTAGGAGAGATAAGGAAAAAGGGCGGGTATTGCTCTGTTTCCAGCAATTTCATCAAGTCATTCTGTCCATGTTTTGGTCTGATATACTGAAAAATGCGTTTGATACGGAATAGACAGGGACGAAAAAAGCCTGAGAATCAGGCTCGAGGACGCACCCGTCCTTTGGATGACTGTAAGTTGGTATTTACTGGTAATCAAGCAGGGAAATGAGTCTTGTACATCTGTTCGATAAAGCCCGATGTTCCGAAGAACGGTTTACTCAAGCCCTTTCTCATCTCCTCATCAGACATTATCAGTTCTTCGTCATCTAAAACCAGCATCATGAAGTTCCTGTTCAGGTCTTTTCTTGTCTTGCCGTACCTCATCACCAGGTGGTCGCCTGTAAGGAACACATCTATCTTTTTCCCGAATGCGTAAAACAGGAAAGAAGAGTCACTAAACTCTTCAAGGTCAGTAACTATTTTAGCCCTTATGGGGTTACGGTATATGTACCGGACACATGCAACGTAGT
>CAZAWX010000172.1:0-8373 GCA_964488985.1 uncultured Ectothiorhodospiraceae bacterium | reverse complement strand
GGCCGCGCCGGCGCCGCCTGAGTGGCGGGGCTTGGCTGCGCCGGATCATCCCAGTGCTCCCCAGCCATCGCCGCCACCCTCTCCCCCCCCGCCTCTTTTGCCGCCCCCGCCCCGTCCCTTAACCTCACAACCCCGCCGAACACGATGGAGGCTGTTACCGCAACGATCCGCGAATCATACAAGATGATTGCCCGCAACTATCACCTGAGCGAGGATTTCGTTGCCGGGACAGTACAGGCCGAATCGGGGGTGGCCCTGAAGCTGCGAAACCAGGAGCTTGCAGATGATCGGAAGGGTGACGTTGAACGGGCGCGGGAGATGGAGGCCGAGCTTTACAAGATCGAGCAGCAGATATTGAGGATTGATGCGGGGGTCGCAATAACCGGCGATTTCTCGGTAGATTCCCGCGAGGATGAGATTGTCGAAAGCCCGGAGGAACGCCGCGCAAGGTGGGAATGGGAAGTTGACAAGGGGTACAAGACCTGGGCGCAGGTCTGGATGGAGATGAACCCTGACAAGTTCGCAACCGAAGCCGAGGCCCAAGCCGCGATTGACGCGAACAAAGAGGCCAATTCCGGCCCGGCCACACTGTCTAAACTGTTGAGCGCACCTGTTGCCGGATAGAATAAGCAAAGCTGCAAACAGCGTTGGTGATAATTGGGCCAACGTTCTCGCGGAGGTAGAGACGCGGTACGGGTCAATTAAAGACCTACCAGCAGCACGGATTATTGAGATTTTTGGCAGCTTGGATTTTACGGACATCGTGAAAACCCAGTATGGGGCGGCAAAGGCCGCTGATGTTCTCGGAAAGGAATATCTTGCAACGCTATTGCAAACGACGGCTATTGTCCCCGTCCCTGACGCGGTATTGTCTGCGCTGATCTCGGACAGCTTTGGGGTTTATGAAAAGACGGTTGATCTCGAAGCCGCAAAGATCAAGAACCTGATGATCCGTTCCGCCATTGGAAACCAGACTGAATCCGAGTTTGCAGAGGCGTTAAAAACCACGGCCATGACCGAAGCGCAGGCAAACGCATTAGCCAACGACACGCTCCGCAAGTTCTCCCGCACAGTGGCGGCAGAGATGGCCGATGAAGCACCGGAGGGCCAGCTTTGGGTATGGGATGGGCCTATTGATGGCCGTACGAGCCCGGAATGTCTCGACCTGATTGCCATGGGGCCAAGCCCGCGAGAAGCGTTTGGGGCGGCTTTCACCGAGGGAACTCATTTTGGGTGCAGGCACCAGCCCCAGCCGTTTGTTAGGGAACGGCAGGACATGAGCGACAAGGCAAAGGCTCAGGCAAATGAAGGGTAAGCCACTATCGACACTTGTTAAGGCCGACCCTAAGCCGTGGTTTACGCTAGGCGCGAAGCTCGCAGAGTCAATCAGAACCTGGGTTAGGGATCGTGAGTATTTCGCGCGGTCTTCGTCATACAGCCCCGGCTACGCCAAGCGCAAGGCCGCGAGGCGGGCTGCGCCAAAGGGTGTCCCCCAGGCAAGCACAAGTCAGCAGGTGGATCTGACCCTTACCGGGAAAATGCTTTCGGACATAAAGGTTAAGGGCGAAGCTCACCAGGCCGTCTTGACTTGGCTGGGGTTCAACGCTGAGAAGTTACAATGGCAGGCCAACCAGGGGCGCGACATCATAAGCGACGGTAAATTGATTCCCCCGGTTGACAGGGAACTTGACAAGGAGTTAGACAAGATTTATGAGAAGCGGCTAAAGGCTTTGCCTGGGTCGCTTACGTTGAGAATATGAATCGCTGTTTGATAGTTGGGCGCACAAGCGATGACCAGCGCGAGTGCAAGGCTTATGGTCTCAGCAAGCACGGACCCGCACCGTCCACGAAATACTGGAACGAGTACGAGTATTTCGACGGGGATGTCATCACCTGCCACACGGTCAAGTATGGCGCACGCTGGGCCTGTTCGGTGGAAGCGTCGCGCAGGGTGGTGGATTCCGCCAGGCTGTATCCTGGGAGGGTTGTGATTGGTACAAGCGACCTGCACAAGATCGGACCCGATGCTCAATCGCTCTATAAGGACGCGCTGGTTTTACACCACGGCCCGGGCCTGCGATACCCGGACAAGAATACCGGCGAGTTTGCTTTGTGGTGGGCCTATCGGCAGGGGTACAGTGAGATTTACACCGTAGGGTTGGACTTTGTTTGGGACCGGGAACACCTGGCGCGGATAGGTGAGATGATACGGAAGCATCCCCGGCAGAAGGTCTACAAGGCGGCTGGGATAAGCTGGCTGCCAGCCCCGGAGCGAATACCTCCGACGATAGGTGAGGCATGAGGGCGTTAGTTGTAGGGCGCACGATTGACGATTCCCGCGAGTGC
This sequence comes from uncultured Ectothiorhodospiraceae bacterium, assembly GCA_964488985.1. GTDB lineage: Bacteria > Pseudomonadota > Gammaproteobacteria > HK1 > HK1 > CAZAWX01. The sequence continues at coordinate 6,027 of CAZAWX010000172.1, read as the reverse complement.
CAGCGGTTCAACCTCCCTTTGCATGAACCGGCACCTTCGACGATGGTGTTCACGGACTACGCAAAATTCGATGGCGACGTGATAACGTGCCACACGGTAAAATACGGGGCGATAGCGGCCTGCTCCGCTGAAGCGTCAACGCGGGTTATTTGGTCCGCACTCAAGAACCCAGGGAAAGTAAATGTTGCTCTTTGCATGAATCATAACCCGGCGCAGGTTGCAGAAGATGTGCGGGATAAAATTGTGTGGTGGCCGCCGCACGATAACGATTACCCGTCCTTCAACAGCGGGATCTTTGCGATCTGGTACGCGCTACACTCCGGGTATGATGAGGTTTATACCGTTGGGATTGATTCGCGGCGGATCCTGTTCAGCGATGGGGTCTACCGCCACGGAATCGCCAAAGCCTACGCCGAAGATATGGACGCGGGGCGTGATGTTGACTATCGGGGGGTCGAGGATATTTGGAATAGCACGGCGGAAGACACGCAGATGAACGATGCTGTATTGCAGTTGATGCGCGAGCACCCAGAACAAAAGATTTTCAAGGCATCGCGGTTATCGGGCTTGCCCGTACCCGTCAAGGTGCCACCAACAAAAGAGGGCAAATCTCTGGCTCATGGAGGCAACAAATGAGTGATAGCGATGGTCAGGTCCAAGACCCGAAAACGGATGACAGCGGCACCGCAAGTGTCGATCTGAGCAAGTATGTCCCTGTTGCTGAGTTCCTAAAGGTCAAGGAAGCCGCACAGACGGCAGCCGAGGCCGTGGAAAAGATGAAGCAGGAACAGGCCGAGGAAGCGAGGAAGCGCGAAGAAGCGGCAATGACGGCAGAAGAAAAAGCCGCAGCCGCCATGAAAGAGCGTGACATCCTCGCTGAGAAGTTGACAGGGCTGGAACAGCAGCGGAAGGCCGATGAGGAAGCACGGCAAAAGAAGCTCCTGGAAAAGATACCTGAAGACAAGCGCGAAAAGTACAAGGCTTTTAGCGTGAATCAACTCGAAATCCTCGTTGATGAATTTGAACAATTAACAAGCGGCGCAGGGGTTCCCGGCGGGAAGCCTGGAAGCGATGATGGCGGAGAGTTTGGTGGGTATTCGTCATGGACTGAATACGCGCAGAAAGACCCTGCCGGAGCCGCAAAGGACATGGCGAAAGCCGGTTCTCAAGGAATCCCCTGGGGATAAGCAATGAAACCACGCGGTAGAGGCTCTATTTTTGGGAAGGTGTACGAACGGGGCGACATCCGGGAAAGGATGTTGCCCGATGGCGATATGCAAGCCTACTACAAGGGCAAGCCTATCGACTACGACAAGGACTACATCGACCTACTGGAAGAACGAGCCCACCGCATATCTCAGGGTAAAGACCCCGCGCCGATTTCTAACATTAGGAAAGGTTAGAAAATGGCTTTAACTAAATCCTCTGTTGCTGCCGGTCTGCTTGATAAGACCGTGGCAAGTGCTGTAATCGCATTGCAGCAGACCAACGTTATGCTCCCCCTGGTGACGCGCCAGGTGTTGCCTTATGGTAGCAATGTGGCCCAGTGGTCCGATGACACCGAGATCGCGTCTTCGAGTGTGGATGCTAAGACCGAGGGGTCCGACCAGTCCACCGTGGTCTCCATGACCAGCGCCGCACGGACGGCTACGATCAGTGACCACGTTATCCGTGCCGACCTGGGCGACCTGGCCCGGCGTGGATCCGCTGGTGATCTCGAATTTATCACCGGCCAGAAGCTGGGTAACGCTGTCGGGCGTAAGAACGATAACGACCTTTGTGTTCTTGGGACTGGGTTTTCTCAGACCGAGGCCGGGGCCGGAACCGCTATTACGATCTCCCACGTCTTCGGTGCTTTGCGCCAGTTGCGGGCCGCCAATGCCCCCTTCCCCTATAACCTCGTCATGTCTGACTTGGGTATTTGGGGAGCCAAGGGGCTCCGTAGCCTGTTGATTCAGCCCGGCAACACGACCACGAACACCGCCGTCCCCCACTCCCTGCTTGGGGCCGAGGGCCAGTCGATGATGAATCGTGGCTTTGTTGATACCCTGGGCGGTATCGACATCTGGTTCTGCAACGAAGTGAATGATGATGTCGGCTCAAGTGCCGATTCCGCTTCGTTCATGTTCTCCGCAGGGGCCATCGGTTGCGCCGTGCCTGCCGAGGGCTTGATGGGTATCGAGCCGGAGCGCGACGCCTCCGCCCGTGCGACTGAGTATGTCGCCGTGGGACGCTGGGGCGAAGTCGAGGTAAAGGACGCTTTTGGGGTCTATATCCTCCACGACGTATCCTGATAACAATGGGGGCGGGTTTCGGCTCGCCCCCTCTAAAACAAACGAGGGCAAAATGGCCGATATTGAAACGCAAGCGAAATTCGACAGGGTAAACAAGGTGTACACAACGGGCCGCGCAGAGAACGGGACCAAGGCGGATGTTGATGCTATTGGTGATTTTACTGTCTTGATGCACGACCCGAAAACGCCGCACGTCCTGCGGGAGATTCCCGTTAAGCACGCCACAGACTACAAGACCCGCAAGGGCTTTGTGATTGGGAAACCCCGCGTAAAAGCGGAGACACCCAAGCCCAAGAAAAAGGTCACGAAGGAACAGCTTTTTGAGGCCGCTGGCGGATCACCAAAAGGTGCGCTGAAGGACGAACCAAAGGAATAGCATGGCCCGTGGCGAAGGTTATCTGAACCAGTTAATTAAAGAGACATACGACTCTGACGGATTCCAGTATATCTCCGATACACATTGGGGGGTCGCCACTGGTGCGATTACCGGGTATTCGGTTGTTCACAAGTTCGGACACGCAGAGAACATAGACACTGCCGATAATGACGTTATTGTTTGGGACGGGCCGACGGTATCCGACAACTACAAGCTGACCCCGGCACAGTTGTTCTCAAGCACGACGGCTGATATTGACTCGATCAGTTCAGATAATGCGGGGGATACTGTCGATATTACGATCCAGGGGCTAGACGGCACCTATGCACTTGTCACGCAGACCGCGACGCTGAACGGCCAGACAAGGGTTGCCCTTGATACTCCGTTGATGCGGGTGTTCAGGGCGTATAACGACAGCGGCACCGCGCTTGCCGGTGACGTTTATATCTATGTCAACGGAGCAGTCACGGGTGGGATCCCGGATACAGACGCAGACGTTAAAGCGATTGTTCAGGCGGGGCAGGAGCAGACGCTAATGGCTATTTATACCGTCCCGGCTGGATATACGGCATATATGAGCGTGCTTTATATGTCGATTACGTCTCGTGTTGCGTCGAATGCAACATTGTCGCAATTCCGGCGGGAGCAGGGGGGCGTTTTTAGGATCAAAGAACGCAGGGGGCTACAATCGACGGGTACCGGAAATTTTGATGTACATCACCCCGCGCCAGAACAGATAACAGCAAAGACGGACCTATATATGAGTGCAACGGTGTCTGCAAACAACACAGCAATATCCGCAGGGTTCGATCTAATTTTGGTGCCAAATTGAAACCAGTAAAACGATATGTGGTCAGGTTCAAACGCTGGCTACGCAAACGATACTATAAAGCGTTCAGGCCAGAGGCTTGTTCGGGAAGGTTAAACAATGGCTAACGTAAACGACTTCTTGACGTTGCTTGTAAAGTCGATCTATACAACGTCTGGAGGCGTGACCTACGTCCGATTGAATGGCGAAGGTCCGGCAGATTCGACCCCTGCAAAGTTTATGAATGACCTGCTAAAGCAGTCGTTCACAGACTCGGGCTCAGTAACCGCAATCAGATCGACTTATTAGGAGGCATTCATGGCCTATGTAACAGAACAAATTAAAGAAGCCTTCACCACTAACGGCAATGGTGATGTTGCGCTACGGGTGCAGGTCGAAGGCGACCAGGACTTAAACGGCGGATATATTCTGAATGAGCAAGGTCGGGCAGACCATGTGGCGAACACTATGCCCAGTCCTTATTACAGGACTGATGGGAGTGATGACTATATTAGCCTTGATTCACTCGCGGCAGAACTTGCAGATGCATCGAACTCTGAGGGGGCAATTGTTTGGACTGGAACGATTGCTGATCTATCAACAGCAGGGCAAGTTGTTGTTGGATTTGGCGATACAGATGCGAATACATTTATTAATCTCTGGCCGTCGAGTGGTAAAATCGGAGCCGATATACGGATTTCCGGGACCGCTCAATGGCTTTTCACAACAGACAATACATTCAGTGATGATGCCGAGTATACGATTGCCCTTGTGCATGATGGGACTGCTCCAGTTCTCTATGTCAACGGGGCTTTGCAGGCAATAACATTTTCAGTGTCAACTGACAAAACGAAATGGTTTAGTGGCGCACCATTGATAGATAATTGCAGGATTGGATGCTACAACAACCATTCTGTCTCAAATGCCGGGTTTGCTGAAACCGCAACAAGCCGTTTTAGTGCTTGGAACCATGCCCTTTCCGCAGATGAGGTCAAAGCTCTATCCTCCGGCGGGAGTGTGCCATATAAATACAAGGACGCAGACCAGACAGCACAAACAAGCGGCACACTTACGATTGGCAAGGCTTATCGGATCACAACCTTTGTGGCCGGTGATGATTTTACCAACGCGGGCGCGGCTTCAAATGCTTCCGGTGTTGAGTTTGTGGCGACGGGTACAACCCCCACGACATGGACTAACTCATCGTCTTTGGATAATATCGGCGCAGTTGCCGAATATGACGGGTCAACGATGTCTGCGGGGACGTGGCATGACAAGTCGGGGAATGGCCTTGACGGGGCTGTTACAGGGGCCAGCCTTGAGAACACCTACAAGGCACTCCCTTTTGAAACCGGGGCTTTTGCAGAGACAGCCGCAAATACGCTAACGGTATCGGGGTTCACAACCTGGGACTTCGGGGCTGTTGACACCATTAATTTTGATGGTGCGGTTGCACTTACTGCTGCCGGGAATGCCAACCAGCTATACCTTGCCACAGATGGAAGTGTTGGTTTTGGGGTTAGCTCAACTGATGGTCAGTTTCATGTTGAGGAAACGACTGCTGGCACTGACCTTGATGTGATATTTAGGTCAGACCAAGCCGGTGCTTCGTCGGGTATTGTCAATCATCGGCTGAGTGCAACAAGGAATACTGCTGGATACATTGGGTATGGCGATGATATTGGTACATATACCTATCAATTTCAGGAGCTTACCGGAAGTGCGTGGATTGACGCAATTCAGATGTATGCTGAAATGGGCGGCACGGCAGGTGATAATGCTGCCACAACCACACATACCACATGGACGCTAAAGAAAAGGGTTAATGGTTCGCTTGAAGATGTGATTGCTATTGACAGGCTCAATTATGTCGGAATTGGAGTAACGAGTCCCGGAGAAGCATTAGACGTATCTGGTAATATGGTGGTTTCGGGTGGCTTCGGGATGGCTGGGGTTTCAGCACAAGCCCAGCAAGCCCACATCGCAGATGCAGATGGCACCCTGGCTGACATTACAGCCAAGTTCAACACCCTTCTGGCAGACCTTGAGGGTTTTGGATTTCTGGCAACAAGCTAAGGGGGTGTATTGTGATTGATAAGGCTAAAATAGAGGCACTCATCAAACAGCATGAGGAAGGTCTCGAAAATGCAAAAGCAAATTACTTCAGGATTGAGGGCGCGCTTGCCACTCTAAGACAAATCCTCAAAGATATTGAGACTGAAGATGCAGAAGATGATTCTCAGGTGGGATAAAGGTGTCCATCATGCCTACTACGGGCTGGGGCTTTTAGCCCTGGCCCTGTACGGCGGGATAAAATGGGATTCGCCAATGCTCGTTTGGGGATTATATGGGATTGGCGCAATCCTCCTGGTGGATGATGTCTATCAACACCGCAGGCAGGTCAGGGAACCGAAATATCAAAGCCCGGTCCACAGGTGGACGGCTTTTCTCTATAAATACAAATTCATCAGACGCTTGGAGCGGCGCTTAAACTCGTTATTTGGGAAGGTGGGGTAGATGGCAATCGAGGCCCAGGTAGAGAAGAACAC
>CAZAWX010000171.1:0-8469 GCA_964488985.1 uncultured Ectothiorhodospiraceae bacterium | reverse complement strand
GATGCGAAGGTATTTCCTGTGCGAATCAGATCTGCACTATAGCGTTGTAATAATTGCGCACGATGAGCGGGATCCGTTGTCGCATCGACGGCACCCCAAATCGCGGCGAGCTCCTCAGACAGACGACGCATAGTCGCTGTCAATTCATCGTCCGCAACTGCCGCTGCCAACGTGTTTGCAGTGACCTTACCCACACCGTTGACGGTGACCGCGCCAGCATCGGTATACCCGGACGGTAACTCACCCTTCAGGTTCATCACTGACTTAAAGCGTATCGCATCGAGGATTTGGTCCACGGCCTGTATGGCACCATCGACACGGGACAAATGTTCAGTATCGGCAGCCGCATGCGGCAATAACTCAAGTTTACCCGGATGTCTCTTTTCCACCGCAAGATACGGCACCATCGGCCCGAACAGCTCGCCGGTCCCGGGGTCTTTGAACAGATCGGCATCGATCGCAGCATAACGAACTTTACCCGACGACAACGCAGCATCCAGCGCATCAGCATCAATCACTTCACCACGATCGTAGTTGATGATCACCGCGCCGTCGTTCATCGCGTCCAGCACCTCACTATTGACCAGTGCTGCATTGGCGAATGTATCGCCGCTTGCCAGGCCCAGGCCGGTGTGGGGTGAGAGAAAATCAGCGCCGCTTGCCGCCTCAACAGGGGTCGCACAATAAATGAAGCCTTCGCTTTCGATCCATTCCCGGTGCTGGGCGCGGGCATAGATTTTAACGTTCACGCCAAAACTCTGGGCGAGAAGCGCGACTTCGCGGCCAATGTTGCCAAAGCCAAACACCGCCATGGTGTTGCCTTCCAGTTTTATGGTCGGGTACTCGCGCAGGTTCTTGCCGGTATCAAAATCGCCCGCACACACCCGCTCGTGCAGGCGAACAACATCAAGATCGGGAGAGACTTTCAACAACCCTTTGATCGCCATATGCGCTGTGGCCCGGGAGTTAAATGAGGGTGTATTCATCAATGGCGCCGAGCCACCCTGACCACTACCGCCACCCCAGCTTGCTGATCCCATATTGCCGGTACCCGCACCGATGCGCACGCCACCCAAAGGAAATTGCGCGGCAGCGGGTATAAATGTCGCTGCGGCGATCGTGGCGTCATACTGGCCATCGCCAGCGGCTGCCAGCAGTTCGTTCTGAGTGGACAAACCAGGTTGGTAAAAAAAGTGAATACCCGCCTCCAGTTCTCCCGCAGCTTCGAGGCCATAGTCGTGCCAATGGGCGCCCTGAGCTTCAGCATGGGCCTTTACTTCGCTGTGATCAGGCTCGCCATTGGCATCGAACTTCAGCCCGACCAAATCGGCAACCAGCACCTTGTACGCTTTGTTTGCATCATCAACACGAATTCGTGTCGCCAGATTGGCAACCGATGAAGCAACGTTCTCACCCAATGCAGCAAGCTCTTCTTCCAGCACCACAATCTTGCCGCGGTGGTAGGCATAGGCAAGATTTTCCAGCAATGCGTTGATATCCGCCGACGGACGGATTCCCCCGATCCAGGTCCTGAAATCACCCGGTGTACCGGGAAAGGCGTTGACATAACGGGCCACATCAAGACCCGGTTCCCGATCCCCATTGGGGTGAGTCAAACCTTCGTAACCCAGCATCTGTTTGGACCGTGCAATGATGCGGTTGTGAATGTCCGCATCTGTGATTTCCGGATCGTTGATGCGCAACAATGTCACTGCAGCGCCGCGGCGTTGTTCATCGGCCACGCCCAATTCCAGTAAACTTTGACTGGCAACCCAGGCATTGATGTCATCGCGGTTTTTTGTAGAGCGTTTGTTCATCACCGACACATCACCCACCATTGCCGCAGTACGTTGCAAGCCAAAGGTGGTCTCGGCAAAAGCCAAAGTTGAATACGTGTTGATGATGCCGCCGAGCATCGCATGTTTTTCCGGATCGTAGATCGGGCCAAGCGAGACGGTCTTTTTACCCGATAAGGGCAACTTGGGATCCACCGGCACCACCATTTTCAATTGCCGTGGAATGGCCCAGGCCGGATTCGCCTGAATGCCATCGATTAAAGCAAGCGCCGCAGGTGTCAGGGAAATGGTGAAATATCCGGAAATGCCGCCGATCGCTTTTTGGAACGGCATGAACATATTGACCTTTTCGGTAAACGCGGCAACAGTAGGTGGAGCCCACGGCATTGCCCCCAACATGGATGTGGCATCGATGATGGCATGGTGATTGATCGGGTCGAGGTCAATCCAGTCAAGCAGATGAGTGACGTCCTGTTCGCTGTAGGTGGTGGCGCCCGTAGTTTCATGGCCCACCCCGACAAACAGCTTGATACCCATCTCCTGAAGTTCAGCAGCGGTGGGTATCGTCCCTTCGTCGGCGGCGAAATGCAGGCGTGATTCGTCGCCCTTTTCAGCAAAACGCTGCATCTCGATTATCTGTGTACCCCAGCTCTGGCGAAAAAATCCGCCCGCTTTACCTGCTGCCGATTCCGGTGCGGGCGTATCGATAAATACCTGTTGTTCGGGATTGTTGGCATCCATCATGTGCATGATGGAAACGGTGAAACCGGAATGGCCGCCGCCGAGTCCTACGGCCAGTTTGTTGGATTTCGGAAATCTGAAGTAGCTGTGAATTTCGCCCATCATGTCCAGCAGGATGGCATCAGCGGGATAGCCACGATGCATGGAGCGGCCGATTTCAGCAGTGGTGAATGGGCCGATATCGTTACCGTTGTCATCAAGCTTGCGGTAGGTTTTTTCCAGCCAGTGTTCAAACTCAATCCGCATGCGGCGACTGTCCACCTCATCACACGTCATGTCAGTAATGGGGCCAACGCCGAAAAAAGGGTTCACGGTACGCAGCGGAGGACCGTTCTTACTGGCCTCAAGGGCAGTGTTACGCGCGGTTTTCAACTGATCCACTGAGACCATGATGGTTCCTTTTCTAAATGTGCTGATGACGTACCTGAACAGGTACAACTGAGTTGTCCCGGAAGGGGAGAATATGAGCCCGTAGATCAAAAACAATTGTTGCATGCGCCGCCTGAGTGTTTAAATGCGGCAAATTTCGCAATATAAAAGACAACGACAAGCACAGGTAATTTAACAATGCCTATTGGATCACCTTGTATATGGTATATACCAATATATACTTAACGCATGACATTCTTGTCCAGAATCTGCCATGGCTTTGCACAGCAGGGGTTACGCTATGCAATTGTAGGGGGCCATGCCGTCGCCCTGCATGGTGCAGTCCGTGGCACCATTGACATTGATATTGCACTGGCATGGAGTCTGCGTTCTTTACAGCGTGCTGAACGGGCACTCACAGAACTTGGCTTGGTCTCAAGACTCCCAATTGATGCCGAAGACGTTTTTCGGTTTCGTGATGAATACATCAAAAATCGTAATCTGATTGCCTGGAATTTCTTCAATCCGGGCAATTTGACTGAACAGGTAGATATCATCATTAGCTACGATCTTAAAGGCAAGCGGGTGCAGCAAATGAATACGGCAGACGGACCAATATGGGTATTGGACCGAAAGGATCTGATTGCGATGAAGCAAGCCAGTGGCCGCCCCCAGGATCTGCAAGACATTGATGCTTTGGAGCGCTTGATGTGAAAGCACTACAGCGGTTTTCGAACGAGTATCTTGACAGCTGTCGAGAAATGACACCTGATCAAATCATCCAGTTTCTGGATGATTTTCGTCGTCTGCATGGAGCAAAACCGGCACCGTCAAAACTCATCAGCATCAAAGTGCCCTCCGACCTGCTGGGCGCATTCAAAACCAAGTCGGCGATGGCCAATACGCCCTATCAAACTCAAATAAAGGCATTGATGAAAGCCTGGGTCATTGAGAAACAATGATTTCTTCATCCCACACAAATATCGTGGTCCTGGCCCTCTATCAGTTTGCCCATCTGGAAAACACGGACGAGCTCCGCAACACACTGCTGGCGCATTGCCAACAGTGCGAACTGCTCGGCACACTGTTACTCGCCAGTGAAGGCATTAACGGCACCGTTGCGGGTCGTCGCGAAGGCATTGACAGCCTGCTCGAATTGCTTGCCGAAGACGGTCGTTTTAGTGCTTTGGAGTACAAGGAATCCTTCACTGAGACAGCGCCATTCCATCGCATGAAGGTCAAACTCAAGCAGGAAATTGTCAGCTTCGGCGTGGCTGGAATCGATCCCAGCGAACTGACAGGAAAACGGGTCGCGGCAAAAGACTGGAATGCGCTTATTTCTGATCCTGAGGTGCTGCTCATCGACACCCGCAATCAATTTGAAACCGAAATCGGCAGCTTTAAAAATTCAATTTCGCCACATACTGCGTCTTTCAGGGAATTCCCCGAGTTTGTGGACCACCATCTGGATGCGGACAAACACAAAAAGGTGGCCATGTTCTGCACCGGAGGGATCCGCTGCGAGAAAGCATCGGCTTACCTGGTCAAACACGGCTTTGAAAATGTCTACCAACTTGATGGCGGCATTCTTCGCTACCTGGAGGAAATACGGGCCGAGGAAAGCCTGTGGCAGGGGGAGTGTTTTGTTTTTGACAGCCGCGTTGCCGTCAATGAACACCTGGAACAAGGCGTCCACCAGCTTTGTTATGCCTGTCGGCGACCCCTGTCCCCTGCGGATAGAACCTCAGAGCTCTACGAAGAAGGCGTCTCATGTCCCCATTGTCATGCACATTTATCCGATCAGAAACGCCAGGGCCTGCGTGAACGACAGCGCCAGGTCATGTTGGCAGAACAGCGGCAGCAGCAACATATCGGCGCGCCTCAACCCGCCTCGCCAAAAAAGTGTACTTCACCCGCCACTTAAAGCCAGTGACGATACCCGCGCCCATCCTTTACTCATTTCGACGTTGCCCCTACGCAATTCGTGCCCGCTTAGCCTTGGCATCGGCAGGGATTGAGTTTGAATTACGTGAAGTTGATCTGCGCAACAAGCCCGCCGAGTTGCTTGCCCTGTCGAGCAAGGCGACGGTGCCGGTATTGCAACTTCCCGACCAACGCGTGCTTGATGAAAGTCTCGATATCATGCTCTGGGCATTGGCCAGCAAGGATCCGAAGCACTGGCTGAATTGCCAGCCGAATGAAACACAAACGCTGATCCAACACAATGACGGAGAATTCAAACAACAACTTGATGCCTACAAATACCATGTCCACCATCCCCGGGAAAGTCAGGCCGAGCTACGGCAAAAGGGCGAGCCATTTTTGCAAAAGCTTGAAGACTGTCTGATCCGAAACGACGGCAAAGGCCTGCTCAGTAATCGCCTCACACTGGCCGATATTGCCCTGCTACCCTTTCTTCGCCAATTTGCCAATGTCGATCGCAACTGGTTTGATAATTCGACCTATACACATATTCAGTTATGGCTTGAGCACTTTGAAAACAGCAGGGAATTTCAACGTGTGATGGAAAAAACGTGACCTGGCAAGTAATGCCTTAAAACAACATTAAAACGGCATTAAAACCAACGGTTACTGTTCCCAATCCTGGAACTCAGCCACCCTGGCGCAGCAGACCGGTATAGATATCACGCTCGCTGACGGTGCCGATCAGTCTTTCATTCTCAATGACAAGAATCGGTAGCGGCAGTCGGTGGCGGGCGGCAACGAGTTCGCGCATCCGGGTCTGGGCGTCAGCGCAGAGGATCTGATTCCCTGTAAGGTCAGCATCTGCCTGGTTGATTGGGATAAAATCAACTGACTGGCCCTGACGCTGCACGCTACGCAGTTTGCCATGCGCATCGAGCGTGATCTGAACATCGTCTTCGATGTCGAGTGTGCGCACATCAGAGTTGTGCTCTGAGGAAACTGGCGTCATTAACGCCCCCGCCTTGAGAACCTGCAGAGGATTCATGTTGGCGACAAAGCGGCGCACATATTCATTGGCGGGTTTGAAAATAATCTTCTCGGCACCGCCCTGCTGGACAATATGACCGCCATCCATGATGACGATGTGATTACCGAGTTTAAGGGCCTCATCAAGATCGTGACTGACAAAAAGGATGGTTTTTTTCAGCCTGTCCTGCAGTTCAAGTAACTCATCCTGCAAGTGCGTTCGGATCAGCGGGTCGAGGGCTGAAAACGGTTCATCCATCAACAGGATTTCCGCATCGGTGGCAAAAGCACGAGCCAAACCGACCCGCTGCTGCATACCCCCGGACAATTCCGCAACCTGTTTATCTGCCCAGGGTTCCAGATGTACCAGAGTAAGCTTGTCAGCAACGATCTGTTCAATCTCACTGCGTGCCATGCCCTTGATTTCAAGCCCGAAGGCGACGTTGTCGCGCACTGTTCGCCAGGGCAGCAGACCGAACTGCTGGAACACCATGGCAATTCGATTCATCCTCAGTTCGCGCAACACACCGGCACTACAGGCAGCAACATCGACCATGCGCTGGCCGTCATTGACCTGAAGTTGACCGCGCGTGACTTTGTTTAAGCCATTGACGCAACGTAGCAAAGAGGACTTGCCGGATCCGGACAATCCCATCAGCACACAAATTTGTCCTTCCTCAACCGTCAGGCTGGCATCCGCAACGCCGACCACGGCCCCGGTCTCAGCGAGTATCTGTTCGCGCTGATGGCCAGCATCGAGCATACCCAATGCCGCTGCGCTTTGTTTGCCGAAAATCACATCTACATGCTGAAAATCAATAGCACTCATGGTCATCAATCGCCCTTGGGCTTGTTTCCAGACGGACCACCAAGCCGTGGCTGCTTGCAGATCCGATCCAACAAGATGGCCACGATCACAATGGCCAGTCCAGCCTCAAACCCTTTTTCAATATTGACGGTGTTCAGCGCCCGTACCACCGGTTTGCCTAAGCCGTCAGCGCCCACCAACGCAGCGATCACCACCATGGACAACGACAACATGATGCACTGGGTAAGTCCCTGCATGATGGTGGGCAGGGCATGGGGTAGTTCGACTTTCCACAACAGTTGTCCACGGGTGGCGCCGAAGGCCTGCCCGGCCTCGATAAGCGGTGTCGGTACTGAAGAAATACCCAGCCAGGTGAGGCGCACCGGCGCAGGCAGGGCAAAGATGAAGGTGGAAATCAACCCGGGCACGACACCGAGACCAAACAGGATCAGGGTCGGAATCAGATAAACAAAGGTGGGAATGGTCTGCATCAGATCCAGCACCGGTCGCAACAGCGTGTACAGCCAGGGCCGATGCGCCGCAGCAATACCCAGCGGCACACCGATCAACATGCACGAGAGCGTGGCAAACAACACCAGGGCCAGAGTCTGCAGGGTGGCTTCCCAATAGCCCAGATTGATGATCAGCAGCAACGACAACACGGTACCGAGGGTCAGAATCCAACGCCGATGCAACCACCAGGTGAGTCCCGCGATCAAGGCGATCAACAGCCAGGGCGGCAACCACAGCATCATGTCAATACTGCCCTCAATCAGGGTACCGAGGACCTGTGAAATCAGATCAAAGATCCCGGCGGCGTGATCGTTGAGGAAATCGACGAAATAGCCGATCCACTCGCCGAGCGGGATCTTGTGCGCACTGAGCCAGTCCACGCCATTGCCCCCCACAGTTAAGGAAACCCAGAGCCCATTACGCCGGACTCTGGCTCGCCATCATGTATCACTCGATTAAATGCCCAAGGCTGCCTTGACCGCACTCAGACCGTCTTTACCGGCGAAGGTTTTTACCCCCTTGAGCCATTGCGCAAGCACCCCGGGATGGGCCTTGAGCCAACCACTTGCCGCTTTTTGCGGATCCTTGCCCTTATCGAGAATGGCGCCCATGATTTCATTTTCCATGGCCAGGGAAAATTTTTGATTCTTCAACAGCTTGCCCACATTCGGACAACTGTCGGCGTAACCCGCACGCACGTTGGTATAGACCGTTGCGCCGCCCAGGTTGGGTCCGAACCAATCATCGCCGCCTTGCAGATAGGTCAGCTTGAAGTTGGCATTCATGGGGTGGGGCTCCCAGCCGAGAAACACAATCCAGTTGTTGCGTTTCGTGGCCCTTGCAACCTGGGCGAGCATGCCCTGTTCGGATGACTCCACCACTTTGAAGCCTTTCAGGCCAAATGCATTTTTATCGATCATTTCCTGGATCAACCGGTTGCCGTCATTGCCCGGCTCGATGCCATAGATTTTGCCTTTGAGCTTGTCTTTGAAGCGAGCGATGTCAGCGAAGTTTTTAAGTCCCGCCTCGGCCACGTAACGAGGCACGGCGAGGGTGTACTTGGCGCCTTCAAGGTTCGCCCCCAGTGTCTCCACTGAACCGTCTTCACGATAGGCCTTGATGTCGCCTTCCATGGTGGGCATCCAGTTGCCGAGAAACACATCGATATCTTTGTTTTTGAGGCTCGCGTATGTCACCGGCACCGATAGAATCTGTGTTTTCGGTGAATACCCGAGTCCCTTGAGCACTACCGATGTGGCTGCCGTGGTGGCGGTGATATCCGTCCAGCCT
>CAZAWX010000170.1:0-8594 GCA_964488985.1 uncultured Ectothiorhodospiraceae bacterium | reverse complement strand
GGGGCGCAAAGGTGGTTGCGAATCGGACCGGTCACTGTTCAGCCTTCAGAATTGGCAAAGCTTACAGTACCGTTGATGGTCAGCTATTTTCTTGCCGAGCGTTCACTTCCTCCACGTATTCTACGTGTCGTTATGGCTGGTTTTCTGGTGTTGATTCCAACCTTACTGATTGCCAGACAACCCGATCTTGGCACGGCAATTTTAATTGCCAGTACAGGAATTGTTGCCTTGTTTTTGGCAGGACTCAGCTGGAGATTAATCACCGTCCTGGGGGTGTTGGGAGCGGCGGCATTACCGGCATTATGGTTTGTGATGCACGATTATCAACGCCGCCGTGTGCTCATGTTTATTGACCCTGAGAAAGACCCACTGGGGTCGGGCTACCACATTATTCAATCCAAAATTGCGATAGGCTCTGGTGGACTGTATGGCAAGGGATGGCTGAATGGAACCCAGTCGCAATTGGAATTCCTTCCAGAGCGTACGACAGATTTTATTTTTTCAGTTTTTAGCGAAGAATTTGGCCTTCTCGGCATACTGAGTCTGATAGCGGTTTACTTGTTTGTGGTCTTTCGAGGTTTGTACATAGCGACCAACGCTCAGGATGCTTTCGGGCGTATTGTTGCAGGAAGCCTGATTATAACGTTTTTTATCTATATTTTTGTGAATGCAGGAATGGTTAGTGGGTTATTGCCGGTGGTTGGTGTGCCGCTGCCGTTGATCAGTTATGGTGGATCTTCCATCGTTACGCTCATGGCCGGATTTGGATTGGTCATGTCGATACATACTCATCGGCGGTTGCTTTCAAATTGATTACGGGGACTCAGTATGAATCATACATTGTCAACTTTCTGTAAGTGGGTTGCCGCATGTATCTCCTTGATGGGATTTGTCTCAGTCTACGCACAGACTGGAATGGCAGGACTTGACTTAAATACTGAAATTCGGCCTTTTGCTGCAGCTATGCAGGATAAATATGATGTTGATGCGGGAACAATAGCGTCTATTTTGGTTGCTGCACAGATAAGTACGAAGGTATTGGAGTCAATTCATCGCCCTGCCGAAGCAATGATGTGGCGTGATTACCGCAAGATATTTTTGACCCCCAAGCGTATTGATGGTGGGGTTAAGTTTATGCGTGATAATGCGGACATATTGCGTTTGGCCACTAATAAATATTCAGTGCCTGAGGAAATAATTACGGCCATACTCGGTATTGAAACATTCTACGGTAAATACACAGGGAAGATTAGAGTATTAGATGCGTTATCTACCTTAGGTTTTCGGTATCCAAAACGGGGAAAATTTTTTCGCTCTGAATTGGTTCAATATCTTCTGCTGGTTACAGCTGAAGGATTGAATCCGCTCAAGCAGTTGGGTTCCTATGCAGGTGCGATGGGGATTCCACAATTTATTCCGAGCAGTTATCGTAATTATGCAGTTGATTTTGACAATGATCAGGTTCGTGATTTATTAAACAGCAAGGCGGACAGTATTGGCAGTGTCGCAAATTATCTGGCTCGACATGGTTGGAGCAAAGCGAGCCGCGTAACCGAACGGTTTTACCTCAATGAACGCGATTTAATTGAAAAGCTGAAACTCCGGGGTATTAAACCCCATACCCTGGTATCGGACTTGGTCCGGGATGGAGCTTCAATAAAACATCATTATGCGGATGATGTGCGTGCTTCTGTCATTGCCCTAAACGGGCAAAATGGTGAGGAACTATGGCTGGGGTTGAATAATTTTTACGTCATCACACGCTATAATCACAGTCCTCTGTATGCCATGGCCGTTTATCAATTAGCGGCGGTCATTCGTGCTAAGATCTCCTCATAAAATGAAGCATACTGGTTAAAGTACTATTTTCCGGTCGGAATACCACATGCATTCGATCCGTACCCGTTTATTTGTATTTATGGTGACGTTGCTGCTCAGCGCATGCTCTGTTCTGCCGCCGTCAGATGGACCTCCAACGGGAAGCGAACTTCGTGATTCAGGATCCATTCCAAATGATGCGGTACCGCATCGTGAACCGCGTAGCAAATATGGAAATCCCAAGTCATACGTAGTTTTTGGCAAAAGGTATTACGTGCTTGCGTCAAATCGAGGCTATGAAGAGCAGGGAGTTGCATCCTGGTATGGTAAAAAGTTTCATGGCCGCAGAACTTCAAGCGGCGAAACGTATGATATGTACGCAATGAGCGCCGCCCACAAGACTTTACCCTTGCCGACCTACCTGCAGGTCACTAACCTTGAAAATGGCCGTCAGGTCGTAGTTCGAGTCAATGATCGTGGTCCATTTCACGATAACCGAATCATTGACTTGTCATATTCTGCTGCGCGCAAACTTGGGATCCTGAAAAACGGGACTGGGCTTGTCCGGATACGTGCAATTCAACCAGGTGAGGCAAGCGGGCAGGGGGTCACCAGGTTGGCTCAGAAACCTACTCGTGAGTTGCTTGGCAAGTTGAGAATCTATCTCCAGGTTGGGGCATACTCACTGCGAGACAATGCGCTAAGAGTAAAGACACGTTTAACTTCGATAACAACTGACACTGTGTTTATTCAGAAGGTCGTGACTGGTGCCAGGGAAATATTCAGAGTTCGACTCGGCCCATTGCGCAGTGTCGAAGAGGCTGATCAACTCAGCAGTAAAATGCTTGATTTGAACATGGATTTGCCACGAATCGTCATTGAGTAATACGCAAATCCGTAATGCTGTGGCGGCAGATTTTAAGGCCAACATAGTAATATACTGCCATCTAAGGACTATTAACCTGAAATGGATGACAAATTTTGAACCACTTTGCTGATTGTCATGAAGAGCGAATTACTTTGCATGTGACGCACATTACTGAATTTCTCCGCTTGAGCATATTTGCCGCATTGATACTTGTTCTGTGCAGCTTTGCGGTATCTGTTTTTGCCGCACCCATCCCAGCATCTCCTGACTTAAAGGCCAAATCCTGGATTCTGATGGATCCTCATAGTGGTCGAATTCTGGCACAGAAGAATGCAGATTTGCGCGTTGAACCTGCCAGCCTGACCAAGATTATGACAATGTATGTGGTGTTTTCGGAGCTTGTATCTGGCCGCCTCAAACTTGATGATAAGGTTTTGATCAGTAAAAAAGCCTGGAAAATGCCAGGTTCACGCATGTTTGTCGAAGTAGACAAAAAGGTACCCGTAGATTTACTCATCAAGGGTGTAATTATCCAATCGGGTAACGATGCAAGCGTCGCCTTGGCGGAACACATTGCGGGGACAGAAACCGCTTTCAGTGATTTGATGAATCAATACGCGCAGCGATTGTCGATGAGTGCAACCCATTTTGTGAATGCCTCGGGGTTGCCCGATGAAAATCACTATACTACAGCCCGCGATATTCTCAGTATGTCCAATGCCCTGATCAGGGATTTCCCACAGTTTTACGGCTACTATTCGACAAAACAGTTCGTGTACAACGGCATAACTCAGCACAACAGGAATAAGCTGCTTTCGCTGGATCCATCCATAGATGGTCTGAAGACGGGGCACACTCAATCTGCAGGTTATTGCTTGGTCGCTGCAGCGAAACGTAATGATATGCGTCTGGTAAGTGTTTTGATGGGGGCTGAAAGTTCTCGTTCCAGAGTGAAATTAACTCAAACATTGCTGGCATACGGCTATCGATTTTATGAAACCCGGCGGCTATATAAAGCAGGGGCGGCCATTAAAGATCTCCGTGTCTGGAAAGGGACTCGCGATAGTATCGGTGCAGGCATTGGCGAAGACTTGTACGTCACTTTACCCCGAGGACAATTTTCAAAAATCAAACCCAGTCTGGAGGTTGAGGCCAATCTGATTGCACCGCTAGCTAAAGGTTCTGCACTCGGTACACTGCGTATCAAGTTTCAAAACAAGTCGGTTAGCCAACGGCCTTTGATTGCGTTGGATTCAGTCCCCGCCGGTAATTTATGGCGGCAGCTAAGTGACGATGTGCGATTATGGGTCCAATGATCGTGTAGTTCGAAAATATTCGCTAATGTATACGTCTAATTGCGAAATTCTTTTTTCTCTATGGACTACATGCTAATGCAGGAAATTGCGAGTCGGCATCAACCGAAACTGAAGTATTTAGGCGTTTGCGGCTATGCTGAAACTTTTACGGCCATGCGTGAGTTTACTTTGCAACGTGATGAGTATTCGGCGGATGAGTTTTGGGTTCTGGAACATGAACCCGTTTATACCCTTGGCCAGGCAGGCCGGCCAGAACATATCTTGAATTCGGGCAAAATCCCAGTCATACAAAGCGATCGAGGCGGGCAAGTGACCTACCATGGTCCGGGACAATTAGTGCTCTACACGCTGTTGGATATTAAACGACTGGGTATAGGGGTGCGAAGTACGGTGTCCGTGTTGGAAGCCAGCGTCATTGAGTTACTTGGCGATTTTGGTATATCTGGGCACCGAATTGATCGTGCGCCGGGTGTCTACGTAGATGGGGCAAAGATTTCTGCGCTGGGCTTGCGCATCAGATCGGGTCGTACGTACCACGGTATTGCCTTGAATGTGAATATGGATTTGAGCCCTTTTTCAGGAATTAACCCTTGTGGTTATTCCGATCTACAAGTGACACAACTCACAGAATATGGCGTCGATACTCAACCGGCCGATGTCGCACAACCCTTAATAGGTCACCTTTGTCGGTTATTAGGACTCGATTACGACTTCGAATCTACCACTTCGAATCGCTGCACAGGACAAACATGATGTCTAAAGTATAAATACCATGGTGCGCTATGTAATAAATCGACTTTTCAGTGCGGGTATTGTCATCGCTGGGGTGAGTGTTCTGGTTTTTTTTCTGATTCATCTCATTCCTGGCGATCCTGTTGAGGTAATGCTGGGCGAATCTGCACAACCGGCTGACAGGGCAGCATTACGCGAGGAATTAGGCCTCGATCAGCCTTTGGCAGTGCAGCTTTGGCGCTATCTGTCATCGTTGTCCCGACTTGACTTAGGGAAATCCCTGCATGCACGTAAGCCAGTACGCGAATTGCTGATTGAACGATTTCCTGCCACAGCAAAATTAACGATATCAGCATTGGCGATCGCCGTATTGCTGGCGTTGCCACTTGGAATGGTCGCGGCAATTCACCACGGCCGCGCCTGGGATCAGGTTGCAATTGGATTTGCAACATTTGGTATTTCAGTTCCGAATTTTGTGATGGGGCCCTTGTTAATATTGTTCTTTTCCTTTGCTTTGGGCTGGTTGCCAGTCAGTGGTGCACAATCTCCGGGGGCAATCATCTTACCTGCGCTTACCTTAGGCACTGCATTGGCTGCGGTTCTGGCAAGAATGTTGCGCTCAACACTACTGGAAGTTTTGGGGGAGGATTTTATACGAACAGCACGCGCTAAGGGACTGTCGGAAGTCGGTGTGGTGTTACGGCATGCACTGGGAAATGCGATGCTACCGGTGATCACTTTATTGGGATTACAGTTGGGGGTGCTATTAGCTGGAGCAGTCATAACAGAAATTGTATTTTCCTGGCCTGGGATAGGCTCACTGACGATTGAATCAATTGAACGGCGCGACTATCCAGTAGTACAAGGCTGCGTGCTGGTTATCAGCCTGACCTATGTGGTGGTTAATAGCCTGACAGACCTTGTCTATGCATGGTTGGATCCGAGAATCCGCTATGCTGAGAACGCATGATGTTGCTACGCATAGCGAAATGGATGGTTATATTTTGGGCATTGCTGGCAATTACTTCCCCCCTATTGCCTTTGTTTCCTAATGAAATAAATCTGCCGAATATGCTGGCTTCTCCTGATTGGCATGGACCGCTAGGCTATGATGAGTTGGGACGTTCATTGCTGGATAGAATTATAGCTGGCGCATCAACTTCCTTTATCGTTTCGGTGTCTGTGATCACCGTGTCAGTGATAATTGGTACGGCAATTGGATCGATTAGTGCGTGGATGGGAGGAATAGTCGATCATGTGGCCGTGCGGATTATTGATGTCTTCCTCGCCTTTCCCGGGATACTGTTGGCAATTGCTTTAGCCGGAATTCTGGGCCCTGGGATCAGTAATGTGGTGATTGCCCTGGCACTGGTTGGGTGGGTAGGATATGCCCGTCTTGCCCGGGCACAAACATTGTCACTCAAGCAACGCGAACATGTTCGTGCGGCTATAGCGTTGGGCGCCGGTCCGACTCAAATACTGTTTCGGCATATTCTGCCATTGATGTTGACCCCGCTGATGGTCGAGGCTACTTTTGGCGTTGCGGCAGTCATTATCGGGGAAGCTGGATTGTCATTTTTAGGCTTGGGTGTACAACCCCCTGATGCCTCATGGGGTAGTATTATCCGTGAAGGAACACGCTATATGTTGGTTGCGCCCCATCTGGTGATTGCCCCTGCAGTTTGTCTCAGTCTGGTGGTCTTGGCGATAAATCTGCTCGGGGACAGATTCAGGGATAAACTGGATGTTCGTTTTGCTTCGTAAATGACGGATCCAGTTGCAGGCTGATGTCGGGTTTGGAGTGTTGGTGATGGTACTTGGACCATTGATGCTGGATATTGAAGGGTTTTCGCTGACTCCGGAAGACCGTGAATTGTTGGCGCATCCGGCCGTTGGCGGCATCATTCTTTTCAGTAGAAACTACTCGTCACCGTCACAACTTTGCTCCTTATGCAGGCAAATCCATTCACTACGGGACCCACGATTAATCATCGCAGTGGATCAGGAAGGTGGCCGGGTTCAGCGTTTTCGTGGTGAGTTCAGCCAACTGCCCCCGGCAAGCGAATATGGACAACTGTATGATGCAAATCCACAAGAGGCGCTTAAACTAGTTCGCAACGCCGGCTGGTTGGTGGCCAGTGAGTTAGGGGCCTGCGGCGTAGATGTTAATTTTGCTCCTGTATTGGATTTATGCTGGGGGCATAGCAACATCATCGGCGACCGTGCTTTCCACCGCGAGGCAGATGTGGTGACGCAATTAGGCCAGGCATTTAAGCAGGGCATGGCTCAGGCAGGAATGCAGTCTATAGGTAAACATTTTCCTGGACATGGGTGGGTAAGAGAGGATTCGCACAAAGAGTTACCACTTGATAATCGATCTTTGGTGGATTTGGAAATGGATGATTTATTGCCATTCGAACGGATGATTAATAATGGTTTGGCGGGAATAATGACCGGCCATATTGTGTTTCCTGAGATAGATAATAATCCTGTAAGTTTTTCCAGAAAATGGCTTCGCGAAATTCTTCGTGGCCGGATGAGATTTCAGGGGGCGGTTTTTAGTGATGATTTATCCATGCATGGTGCCCATGTTGCAGGCTCTGCGGTAGAGCGTGCTGAAAGCGCATTGGCTGCCGGTTGTGACATGATTCTCTATTGTAATGACCGCCCCGGCGCTGTTCGTATCATTACCGCACTTGGCGAATGTGCAGATGCGGTACGCGGTGCCCGACTGATTAGATTACATGGACAAGAGGGGCGGGACTGGCAACAACTGCACGATGGTCAGCGCTATAAGGAATTACGGGTGCGCCTTGAAGCATTGAATGTTGCGCCCGGGTTGGATTTGTACGACGACAATCGAGTTTGATTAGATGACGCAGCACACCATGCGAAAATCTATTTCTGACTGACACTGATGCGCTCTTTCCTGAGGGGTCTTGTGCACCATAAAGCGAATAGTGAAGCGATGACGCCCCGCACTGATTTCAGGGTAGCAGGGTGATCCGGTTCCCAGAAATACACGAAGCATCTGACACGGTGTTGTTGATTCCAGGTTACGTTGAAAAAAACCTCCCACGGCCTTTTCTTCACTAGATACACCACTGTCTCGAATCAGGGCCAGGCACAAATCTACGGATTCGCTCAATAAAGAAAAACTGCCAACCCATTGCCGCAATTCACTCGTGCGTTGTTCCGCCGGGAGTTGTAGCCAATGATGGTAGGCAGGAAGATCGAAATCGCAACTTCCAGCCGGAATAGCGCTGCGCTGACGTATGGCATTGAACATTTCGTGGTCCCGCAGTGCAAAGCCGAAACTGGATTCGAACTTTTTCAACCGCATCAATAGTTCATTGACCGAGTCCAGGACACGCACGAGTCGGTTTGGATCAACATTTGGATTTTGGGCAAGAGAATCGAGCGTCAGGGCATGGCGACTAAGTTCTTTTATCAATTCTTTTTTGATATCTGCCCGACCCAACACCGCAATGACGTCAATCAATGATTCCAACGTTGTGCGGCTATCCCAAGCCTGCGTGCCATTTTGAGTCCAATAGGCCCGTTTGAACAAATACTCTAGACGTAAAAGCGTCCGAACCCGCTCACTGAGGGGCTGTTCATAGCATACCCAACCCTGCCTGGAGATATCCGACATGCTTTGAAATAAATCTTGTTGTGTTTGGGATTTCATCGAGTATGCCGAATGCTTGATTAACCTCTTTAGTTTTTCAGTCTCGCCGAATCCCGCTCCGGTTTATGAGCCAGCAGCAAACTATATTGGACTGATTGTTTCATTGTTCTGGAGTTACCTGCAAGCGCTGGGCTCTGTGGGATGAAACTACAGGCCAATAAGCGGGTTT
>CAZAWX010000169.1:2580-8637 GCA_964488985.1 uncultured Ectothiorhodospiraceae bacterium | reverse complement strand
GGTCGTGAAATAACCTGTCAGGTGTAGCGAGATTCAATGATTTCAATCGCTGCCGATACTCGAGGCTGGCTGTTGAATTTCGATTGTTTGCCTCTTTGGATTCTTCTATCTGCCATCAGTATTACGGCGTTACCAATGTCGCCTGGTTGGCAATTTCCACTGCCAGCATTTTCTGCTCATCCTTTTCAGATGGCCAGTTCACAATGTTTGCATGCAGGGGATGAGGTGTTGTTTCCGGAGCAATCTCCAGCCCCGTTTTTGTAATTGCAACTGCTGGGGTATCTCCTCTCGCATAAAGCGTTCGCCCGCTTGGCCCCGCCACATATTTGCGTCCAATACCCCAGACATCTTTCTCAGTGATATCTGATATCCGGTAAACCGAGGTCTCACCATTGGGCGCAGGCATATAAGCTGCGGGTCTTACAATGCCTTTGGTTACACTGATATGCCTTTTTGAAAGGATAAAGCGAGCAATCTGCTCGCTAGCTGCAACACTGTCCTGCTGCGAGGGCTTATGCGCAGATCCGAGAAATATGGCTAATAATCGTTTGAGGAATTGAGCCATCGAACACCTCTGTTCCATGCGACTTGTTACCTGTGCCCAGGAGGCCAGCATAGGTTATCCGGTTCGTGCCATCCACACTGGCTACGAGCGTACGATTCTTGCCAAAAGTCCATTCAAACCCGATATCGCCATTGGGTTCCGGAACTATTTCCGGAGTGGGTAGCCGTGATGGCAGTGCATTAAGGAATCGTACTGCTTCATCGTAAGTTTCTTGCGTAATCGGGAGCGCGCCGTATCCATCCCAGCCATATTCAGAACACTCTTGATAGGTCTCTTTGAGGACAGCAATAACACCACCGAGATAATTCCACGTCACCGATTTACGCAGGCTGAAAACCGTATCTTCATAAAGTTTTTGAAGATTCCGAGAGGCCTCACTCGATCCTGTGCTGAATGAGCGGGTCAAGAATGTCGATCGATCATAAATTGCAATTGCTGTCATTGGAAAAGCTCCACTGCTTTGTCGGATATGCTCTCAAAAAACACAGTATTCTTAAAGTTTCTCAATTGTTCCAGGTCTTGCCAGAACTCATCTCCCCGTGGATCAAATTCTTTCGTTATAAAAACATCGATATCAAGAACGATCGGCGCATAATCACCATGAATGCTCTCTAAAGCCTGTGTTAAAAAACCACGAGCCCCAATCGCCGAGTCGTTGATATCAATTCTGGTCAGGAAACTGCCCAACGACTGATTCAGCCCTGCCGGAATAGTAGGCGGCGCTTCCAGATATTCTTTGAGTTCCGTATTTAGCGGAAGTTTCAGGATATTGATATACCGGGTACCTACTCGCGTTATTGGGTCAGGCGAGACTGCATCGACATATACTTCCCATAGCTTGGCGGCCTCTTCTTTCAACTCTTCCCAGGAGTTGTAAGGTTCAAGCTGGCTGAAAGTAAATCCATCCACCCGGAACTGGGCAACACGATGCCCGTCTTCAGAACTATAACGATATCCTGCAATCGTATGTCCGATCGTTACCGTAGTCGGTCGGCCGTCTTCATTGTGTAATCCGAATTCTCCCCGCTGGAGAGTCTCATGTTTGGGGTACTGATCGGCAATCCGCGAATATTTCGAATGTAACGCTTCAACTGTGACCTTCTCCGGAAATGCAACCTGTATATCGATCAGCGCTTCCTTAATCGGGGCATGGGGCAGGTGCCTCTTCTCGATCATTTAGTCAGTCTCGCCAGGTTGTTTCTGAAGTGTAATACCGTTCATCCGTAACTGATCCTGTTTTTCCCAGATCCAGGTCCGGATTACCCATGATCCCACCTCTGCCTTCGTAGGGCCATGAATTCCCAAACCGACCATTTCCTCCAGGACGCGGTCTGTGGTTTCATCCACAGTCAGCTGAAGTTTTACCGTTTTTACACCATTACGACGAGTCATACCCCGTTCCTTCAAATACCTATATAGAATCCAATAACAATCTAAATAGTATCTTATAGAATTCTAGATATAAGGAGGCACCAGGTCAATCTGACTGCGTGCAAAGTACGATAGCTATCAGATCTCTGA
This sequence comes from uncultured Ectothiorhodospiraceae bacterium, assembly GCA_964488985.1. Classification (GTDB taxonomy): domain Bacteria; phylum Pseudomonadota; class Gammaproteobacteria; order HK1; family HK1; genus CAZAWX01. The sequence continues at coordinate 6,551 of CAZAWX010000169.1, read as the reverse complement.
ATTCCCTCTACACAAATGTGTATCCATTGGGTACACTCCATTTCTATGAAAGATGCCGGCCTTCGCATACGGGTTCAGCGCGATCTGCGCGAGAAGTTCATGGAGGTCTGCAGGGCGCAGGATAAGTCGGCTGCGCAGGTCCTGCGTGAGTTTATGCGTGAATATGTGATCAAGCATGAGGCTACGTTGCCCGAAGCTGGCGACGATTCAGACCGCACAGCACAAGAACATCCCAAAACAGGTAACGGGCAAGGCTGACCATGGCGACTCGAAACCAGACCCCGGAACAAAAAGCCCGCGACAACATCGATGCGATGCTGGAGCAGGCCGGCTGGAAGGTGCAACCCAAGAAGAAGATTGATTTCAATACCGGCCCCGGCATTGCCGTCCGTGAATACGATACCGATGTCGGTCCTGCGGACTATGTCCTGTTTGTGAACAAGCAAGCCGTCGGCGTGATCGAGGCCAAACCCGAAAACTGGGGCCAGAAGATCACCACGGTTGAACTCCAGTCCCAAGCCTACGCAGCGGCAAATCTCAAATGGGTGAAGAATAACGCGCCGCTGCCTTTCGTCTATGAAAGTACCGGCGTAATCACGTGCTTTACCGATGGGCATGATCCCAAGCCACGCTCACGGGAGGTATTCACCTTTCATCGTCCCGAGACCCTGGCCGAATGGCTGACCAAACCCGCCTCCCTGCGTGGACGCTTGCACAACCTGCCTGCGCTGGACCCGACTGGCCTGCGGGATTGCCAGATCAAGGCCATCGGAAGACTCATTCAAAGACAACCGACTAGGCGCACTGATCCAGATGGCCACCGGCTCCGGCAAGACCTACACGGCGATTACCTCGATCTACCGCATGCTCAAACACGCCGATGCCAAACGTATCCTGTTCCTGGTCGATACCAAAAACCTCGGCGAACAGGCCGAGCAGGAATTCATGGCCTATCTGCCGAACGATGACAACCGCAAGTTCACCGAGCTGTATAACGTCCAGCGCCTGAAATCGTCCTTTGTCGCCAAAGACAGCCAGGTCTGCATCAGCACCATCCAGCGCATGTATTCCCTGCTTAAATGTCAGCCCCTCGACGAGGCCACCGAAGAGACCAACCCCGCCGAGTTGGTGCAACCCAAACAGCCCATGCCCGTGGTCTACAACCCGAAGATCCCCATTGAGTTCTTCGACATCATCTTCATCGACGAATGCCACCGTTCCATCTACAACCTCTGGCGGCAGGTGATTGAATATTTCGACGCCTTCCTGATCGGCCTGACCGCCACCCCGGACAACCGTACCTACGGGTTCTTCCAGACGAACGTCGTCAGCGAATACGACCATGAGCGAGCCGTGGCCGATGGCGTCAATGTTGGTAACGAAATCTACCTCATTGAAACCGAGCGCACCCAACAGGGTGGCACGCTGACGGCCAAGCAGATGATTGAGAAACGTGAGCGCCTGTCCCGCAAACGGCGCTGGGAATACCAGGACGATGACGAGGCCTATACAGCCAAACAGCTCGACCGGGATATCGTCAATCCGGACCAGATCCGCACCGTCATCGAAACCTTCCGCGACAAGTTGCCGGAGATCTTTCCAGGCCGTGAGGAAGTGCCGAAGACACTGGTCTTCGCCAAGACCGACAGCCACGCCGATGACATCATCCAGACCGTGCGCGAGGTGTTCGGCGAAGGCAACGAATTCTGCAAAAAGGTTACTTACCAGGCCGTTGAGGATCCGAAATCCATCCTCGCCCAGTTCCGCAACGACTACTACCCGCGCATTGCCGTCACCGTTGACATGATTGCCACCGGCACTGACGTCAAGCCGCTGGAATGCCTGTTGTTCATGCGCGATGTAAAAAGCCGCAACTACTTTGAACAGATGAAAGGCCGGGGTACCCGCACGCTGGACTATGACGACCTGAAGAAGGTCACGCCCTCGGCCATCAGCGCCAAGACCCATTACGTGATCGTTGATGCCATCGGTGTCACCAAATCCCTGAAAACCGACAGCCAGCCGCTCATCACCAAACCGTCGGTGCCGCTCAAGGACCTGGCCATGGGCGTCATGATGGGGGCGCGGGATGAAGACACCGTATCATCGCTGGCCGGTCGCCTCGCGCGCCTGAACAAGCAACTCGACGAACACGACCACAAGCGCATCAGGGAAAAGGCCGGCGGCGTCACCCTTACCGAAATGGTCGGCAACCTGCTCGACGCCATCGACCCGGACCGCGTGGAAACCCGGGCCTGTGAAATTGCTCAGCAGCCCGAAAACACCAACCCCGGCGACGATGCCCGCCAAAAGGCCCGTGATGAAATGGTCGGCCAGGCCGCCAATGTCTTCACCGGCGAGCTGGTCGAACTGCTCGACGGTATCCGCCGCGACAAGGAACAGACCATCGACCACGAAAACCTGGACAAGGTTCAGCGGGCCGAGTGGGCCGGTGACGCCGAAGACAACGCAAAACAAATGGTGCAGGACTTCAGTGACTACCTGGAAGCCAACCGCGACGAGATTGAGGCTCTGACCATTTTCTACCAGACCCCGCAGCGCCGCAGCGAACTGACCTACGCCATGATCCGCGAGGTCTTCGATAAACTGAAGACGGACCAGCCGCGCCTGGCACCGCTACGTGTCTGGCAGGCCTACTCCTACCTCGACCACGGCCATCATTCTCGTTCCCACCCCCGTCATTCCCGCGCAGGCGGGAATCCAGTCTCTGAACTCACCGCGCTGTTCGCACTCATCCGCCGCGCCTGCGGCATCGACAACACCCTCTCACTCTACGCAGACACCGTGCGCCGCAATTTCCAGAACTGGACCATAACCCACCACAGCGGCGGCGGTGAAAAGTTCAACGAGGAACAGATGGCCTGGCTACGCATGATCCGCGACCACATCATCAGCTCGTTTCATATCGAACGCGACGATCTGGAAATGGCGCCATTTGATGCACAAGGCGGCATGAATCGACGTCCAGAATGGCGAATTAGTTTTGACCAGAGCCCTTACCTCAGTTCTGGTCCAATGCGGCCATTCAGGAGTTGGCGGAAATCAACCCTAAATTGGACAAATCATGCTTTTCCGATAGTTTGGAAGTTTCCTTCGTTCCCATGCCAGCAGTAGAGCCGGAAACTGGTTCAATTGATGTTAGTGATTTTCGGCCGTTCGAGAAGGTCAAGAAATGTGTCTATGAGCGTGGTGGGCTAGGTGTCCTTAGAATTCCAAATGTGGTCTCAGGGCAAATTGATGCCAGTGATCTTAAGTTTGCTGTTTTTGACAGTAGTGAAATCAAAACCTACAACTTAAAACAAGGGGATATTCTAATCATTCGTTCTAATGGGAGCATTTCCATCGTTGGCAAATGTGCCCTAATTTCCGAACATGAGGAAAAATACCTGTATGCAGGATATTTGATCCGTTTGCGCCCTAATGACCGCCTTGTTTCTTCCCGGTACCTTCTGCCAGTGCTATCGAGCCATCTACTTCGATCACAAATCGAGGCGAAAGCAAAATCTACAAGTGGCGTGAACAATATCAACTCAGGCGAGCTGCAGTCTCTGATCGTGCCTGTATGTGCCATGAAGGAACAATCTCTTATAGTTGCAGATATTTCGGCATCGCTATCATCTATTGATAACGTTGAGGAAGAAATCGAATCAAATTTGAAAAAATCCGATGCCCTCCGCCAATCCATCCTGAAAAAAGCCTTCTCCGGCCAACTCGTACCGCAAGACCCCCATGATGAACCTGCCTCCGTCCTGCTGGAGCGCATCAAGGCGGAGAAGGCGAAGCAGATCCCCAAACCCCGCAGGAAGCGGAAACCACGCAAGGCGGCATCCGCATGATTACCTGCTACAAAAGCAGTGCGCAGTCCCCGTTCGTCATCCCCGCGCAGGCGGGGATCCAGAAACCCATCCTCGAGGCTCGCACGTTGGATTCCCGCCTACGCGGGAATGACG
>CAZAWX010000169.1:0-2480 GCA_964488985.1 uncultured Ectothiorhodospiraceae bacterium | reverse complement strand
TGGATTCCCGCCTACGCGGGAATGACGAGAACGGCATGACCGACCGTTACGACACCAGTGGTAACATTGAAGCCCAATACGAACCGGATTCCGATAACCGTGTGCTGGCGAATAAACTCGGCATCACCGACCCCGAGGAAATGGCTGCACAGGAGCTGGAGCATCTGGAGCAACTCTACGATTATGTTCTTGACGCGGTAACGCTGGACCAGCGTTTGTCGGTGCGGGATTTGTGCGCCTGGCACCGGCGCTGGCTGGGCGATGTCTATGACTGGGCGGGTAGCTACCGTTCGGTCAATATGGGTAAAGGCGGGTTTTTATTCGCGGCGGCAGCGCAAATACCCCGCCTGATGGACAAGTTCGATGAGGATGTTCTGGGGCGATATACCCCTTGCCAGTCAATGACCGAACAGCGGTTGGCGGAGGCCATCGCAGTCGTCCATGTCGAGTTGATCCTGATTCATCCGTTTCGGGAAGGCAATGGCCGTCTGTCCCGACTATGGGCCACGGTAATGGCGTTACAGGCCGGTTGGCCTGTGCTGGATTTTACGTCCTGGCACAGCGACAAGGAGGCCTATTTTTCTGCCATTCAGGCTGGCCTGGATGATTACCAACCGATGATCGAGCGGGTTACCCGGGTTTTACGTGATTCCGCCGGGGCTGGCGCGCCATGATACGCGCCTCCAGGTCTGCGGTGGATTCGCCTGTCTCGATCGCGGTCGAGCTGGCCAGATTGCGCGCTAGCGCACGCCGGGACTTGTCGGCATCGCGCAGGTGGCAGTTGGTTTCTTTCAGCGTTGGCTTGCCCATAACATCCATTATACATGAAATAGCATGAACACTGCGCCTCCATTGTCTCCAAGGTCTGGAGCTTCTGCGCGAACTCGCCACCCGCAAGGGCATGCTTGGGCAGATCTTCACCAAGGCACAGAACAAGATCCAGGACCCGGCCAAGCTGTACCGCCTGATCGACATGGTGGATGACACCGATTGGCTGATGATGGGCGCGGATGTGAAAGGCACCATCTATGAGGGTCTGCTGGAGAAGAACGCCGAAGATACCAAGTCTGGAGCCGGCCAGTATTTCACCCCGCGTGCGCTCATCCGCGCCATGGTCGAATGCGTACGGCCCGAGCCCGGCAAGACCATCACCGACCCCGCCTGCGGCACCGGCGGATTTTTCCTGGCCGCCTATGACTTCATCACCCACCCGGATCATTATAAGCTCGACTAGGCGCAAAAGGCCTTTCTCAAACACGAGGCCTTTCATGGCAACGAGATCGTCGCCAATACTCGCCGCCTGTGCCTGATGAACATGTTCCTGCACAACATCGGCGAAATCGACGGCAAGGCGGCCATCTCGCCCAATGACGCCCTGGTCGCCGATGCCGGACAACGCTACGACTACGTGCTGGCCAATCCACCCTTTGGCAAGAAAAGCTCCATGAGTTTTACCAATGAGGAAGGCGTACAGGAGAAGGACGATCTGACTTACAATCGCCAGGACTTCTGGGCCACCACCTCGAACAAGCAGCTCAATTTCGTCCAGCACATCCGCACCCTGCTGAAAACCACCGGCCGGGCCGCCGTGGTCGTGCCCGATAATGTACTGTTCGAGGGCGGCGCCGGGGAAACCATCCGCCGCAAGCTGCTGGACAACTCCGACCTGCACACCATCCTGCGGCTGCCCACCGGTATCTTCTATGCACAAGGTGTCAAGGCCAACGTCATCTTCTTCGACAACCACGAAGCCAGCCCGAGTCCGTGGACGAAAGAAGTCTGGTATTACGACTACCGCACCAACATCCACCACACCCTGAAAAAGAAGCCCATGCGCTTCGAGGATCTGACAGATTTCATCAAGTGCTACAGACCGGAAAACCGGCACAAACGTAAACCCACCTGGAACGCCGACAAGAACCCGGATGGCCGCTGGCGCAAGTTCACCTATGAGGAACTGACCGCCCGCGACAAAACCAGCCTCGATATCTTCTGGTTGAAAGACAAAAGCCTCACCGACCTCGACAACCTGCCCGAGCCGGATGAACTCGCTGAAGAAATCATCGAGAATTTGGAGGCCGGGCTGAATAGCTTCCGGGAAGTCTTGTCTGCATTGGGCAAGGCCGGATAACTGTATATGAGTGATTCCGCGATAATCTATCAATTAAAGATTAACCGGTTCCGCGGAATCGAAAAGCTGAGCTGAAATCGATCTCCTGGGTTGAACATAATTCTTGGTGGAGGAGACGTCGGAAAATCCACGTTTTATAGATGCGGCAAACAGTGTCTGCGCCAGGGGCAACAACAGGCCCGAACGGGTGGTGTTGCGGCGTATGAGCGCGAGTTAGCTCCCGCAAAACTCACGCAAGGGAAAAGGTCGCTACACCAAGGGAGAGGTAACTCGTTTGATTAAATGGTGGCTAGGGCTGCCATTTACCCACAAACCCCAATACCACAACAAGGGATTACCCATCATCTAC
>CAZAWX010000168.1:0-8638 GCA_964488985.1 uncultured Ectothiorhodospiraceae bacterium | reverse complement strand
GTCAGTGACTTCTCCCCTCTTACTGGCTACAGTGATCTGGATTTATGCGCACCTACTTAGCTCTACGCTTGACAGACAGAACAACGCAAACGCGTCTGTTGGTCTTGTTTTTGTTCGCTGATCTGCATTCAGGATTGTTGTATATCCGGCCGGGTCAAATCCATAAGCCCAGCGATATCACTTACCTGGCTCAGGCCGAGCAGGGCGCCGAGAAGCTGTTCACGCCGCGTCTCACTCAGGTATGGCCCGGTCAGGGTCAAGAATTTTTCCCGTAACTGCGCTTCAGTCATGAAATTATCCGGCTCACCTCTGGGTATGACGACCAGTTGTTCGTAGTTTCCCTGCCGGGTGTGGATGCGGGCGACGGCACTCATGTTGGCTGGAAATTCCGCCTCGGCCAGTGGATCATTGATGACACTGACTTTACGGCAAAGGCCCAGAGTTTGTTCATCGCCCAGATGTTTGGCATAACTGTCCCAGCCCATGGCGCCGTCACGCAGTGCAACTGCGGCGACAAAGGGCATGGAAAATTGACCGTCCACATAGTTTTGCGGATGTTGTTTAACATCCAATGGCACACCCACCAGATTGACCCCGGTTTGCGGTATGCCGATTTCAACAGATTCGATTTGTTGATAGTCAATCTGGTGATGGGCCTTAAGATCGATCAGAGCGTCCAGCGCAGCGTGGGTATAGCGGCAGGATGGGTAGGGTTTTACGGCCACGCCAAGGCTTTTCCATTCGCTGCCAAGGTTTGCCAGGACCTTGTCGGGATCAGCACTCGGCGCGTAAGCGCGTAAAAAACCATAACGCCCCTCCAAAGCTTCGCGTACTCCAACAAAGCCGCGCCGGGCCATGGTTGCGGCCATCAGACCATTGGCTGCGGCAAAGCCCGTGTGATAGGGCTTGTTCCAGGCACCATCGAGGAGAAACTGCATGGTGCCTGCGGCATGGCTGGCGCATAGTCCGAAGGCATTGTGAATTTGTTGCTCATCGAGGCCCATCACTACCGCGGCGGCTGCTGCGGCACCGAAGACACCACAGGTGGCCGTCGGATGAAAACCCTGTTCGTAGTGTGCACTTGGATCCAACGCCAATGAGATGCGGATCTGGACTTCGAAGCCCGCGATAACGCCGCGAATGATTTCACTGCCGCCAGCACCGGCCATCTGCGCGGCACTCATCGCGGCGGGAATGATGGGGGCGCCGGAATGCAACGAACCCGGGGCATGGGTATCATCAAAATCCAGGGCATGGCTGAGATTGCCGTTGAACAGCGCCGCTGCAAAGGGTGTGTAACCCTGAGGATCACCAATTACCCGGCAATCTCCACTCAGTTGGCCGATGTCCGCAAGGGCATCATGCATGGCTGGCGCCAGGGCTGCTTCCTGGCGGGCGCGCACCGCAATGCCGACATGATCGAGAATAATCAGCCGGATCCGCTCGCGTACTTCGATCGGAATAGATGTGTCAGTCAGATGGGCAACGAAGCGTGCCAGTTCATGGGTGATTTCAGGCATTTCGATTCTCCTCACTGATGTTGTTGTGGGCTGCAGGACACGAGAGATGGCCATTGTATCTGTTCAGCTACGGCTCAGGGCCAGCAGGGCGCGGATGTCTTTCAGTTGATCAAATTCCAGGATCATCTGCGCCAGTTCGGTGCTGTTGGATGTACCGAGAACCGGTGTGGCCAGGGTTGTGTATTTTTGCAAAAGCCGTTGTTCCTGCTGCGCCAAATCCTGTGCCGGGATGCTGACATCCCCCCTGATCAGATGGGTGCTGCCGTTGCGCAAATGTACTTTGAGGTCGCAGGTGGCATCGCTCAGATCAGTGACACCTTGGACTGTAATTTTATTGAGGAGCTTTTTAAGTGCAGGCTTCTCACACAGGCGTGTTGTGAAGTTGTTGATATCGGCTGTGGACTCACCACACAAGGCCATGGCACAGGTCATGCGCAGGCTGAACTTGGCTTCCAGGCCCGTGTGTGGATGGCTGATATTACACACCCGCAGATTGCGTGGCGGCACGCTGATGTCGATGGCTTTGATCTGTGCGGCTGTCACCCCAAGCTCGTTGACCAATTGTCGTGTCGCCTCGATGCTGGCATGTGTGCCGTAGCAGGCGGCATGGTATTTAAACAATACAGCCGGGATTTGAAAACTGCTGCCCAGCCCGTGCAGTGCGGCCTCGGGGTCGAGCCCCGGGGAGGCAACCTCACCGTAACCCTGCGCGCATTCCAGAGCGTCATTGCGGGAACTGAAGCCGCGTGCTGCAAGCTGGGCAGCGAGCAACCCGTTTGCGGCAGCCTTGCCAGCATGCAGAGGCTTACACATGGTGCCGAACATTGACTTTAAGCCGGCGCTCTGGGTTGCAGCGATGCCCATGGCCTGGGCGGTTTGTTCTGCATTCAGTTCCATTGCTCTGGATACCGCAACAGCAGCGCCGAAAGCGCCCAGGGTGCCGGTGGCATGCCAACCGCGCAGGTAGTGTTCGCGGGTCATGTAAAGACCGGTACGGGCGGCGACCTCAACGCCGGCAATCAAAGCGCAGAGAAGGTCGGAACCTTGAATAGCCTCGTGCTCAGCGGAGGCCAGCAGGGCAGGGGCAATGGCCGCAGTGGGATGGCCGAGCAGGCCATAGTGCACATCATCATAGTCCAGGGCGTGCCCGGCGGTGCCGTTGATGAGTGCGGCGTTGGCGCAACTGGTGCGTCCCGGACCGCCAACGAGGCTGGCCTGCTGGACATCGCCTGAGGCCAGGGTGGCATCGCGAATTATTTCGGCGGTGTCTGTTTTCGAGCCAGCCAGTGTTACCCCGAACCAGTCCAGCAGGCAGTGCCGCGCGACCTGTAATACGGCTGGGGGGATCTGGGCATAATTCAACTGCGCGGCAAATTGTGCCAGCGGTAGTGTGATTTGCTTAGTGGCCGCAGGGGCCAGTTGCAGGGCTGGTTTGCTCATAGGTCATGGGTGCGGGTGAAAGAATGTTGTCATAATCAGTGTACCCGAAAATTTATCCGCCACGGGTGCAGTTAAGAACAAATTTTATGGAAAGGGCCTTTGTCAGGGGTGGGTGCGAAGGGGCCAGAGCAGGTAAAGTGGCGGGATAGTAGTAACAAGGCCGTAGATCGGCGGGGCAGGACGTGGGTTATGAGTGAAGCGGATCGTTTGAAGTGGGATAAAAAATATGCGGCGGGGGAATATCGTTCCCGGACGTGGCCCTCACCTTTGCTGGAAGCCTGGTTGCAGCGCTTCCCTCCCGGCCAGGCACTGGATATTGCCTGTGGCGCCGGGCGCAACGCGTTACGCCTGGCGCAGGCTGGCTATCAGGTCGACGCCCTGGATATTTCCAGTGTCGCACTTGAGCGGGGCCGGCAAAGTGCCGAACAACGTGGCCTTGAGATTAACTGGCAGCAGGCGGATTTAGATGATCTGCAATTGCAAGCCGGGCACTATCAACTCATTACGATTATCCGCTACGTTAACCGCAATATGACCCAAGCCCTCGTAGATGCGTTATGCCCCGGGGGATGGTTATTGTTCGAGCATCATTTGCGTACACCACTCGATGTCGATGGCCCACGTAGTCCTGCCTTTCGTCTCGATCCCCAGGAACCCTTGCAGATGTTCACGGATTTACGGATTTTGCACTATGAGGAAGCCATCCGTAACGATGAAGGTGATCGCCCGATGGCCATAGTGGAATTGATTGGCTGTAAAGGTGATCCGGGCTACTGAGCACAGGATTTGGAACGCAAAAAACGTATGGATTTTCAATTTATTCCCGCTGAGCTTTCGTTATGGGCGGCACTGGGCCTGGTGGTGCTGAGTTACTTCACTTCGCTGCTGACCGCCAGTGCCGGGATCGGTGGCGGGGTGATTTTGCTCTCGGTGCTCGCCAGTTTGTTGCCAGCCACGGCGGTGATCCCTGTGCACGGAGTGGTGCAACTGGGGTCCAATGCAGGGCGTGGGTTTTTACTGCGTGAGTTCGCCAACCGGCAGGTGTTTGGCTATTTCACGGCAGGGGCGATCATCGGCGCGGTCATCGGTGGGAAGCTATATTTGAGCCTGCCCGGTGCGGTGTTACAGGCGTTGCTGGGGGTATTTATTCTGGCGATGGTGTGGTTACCGAAACCCCACAAACATGCCATCGCCAATAAGGCCTATTCATTGGTGGGCCTTGTCTCGACATTTTTAACCATGTTTCTGGGGGGCACCGGACCCTTCGTCGCAGCCTTTTTACCACCGGCTCACTTCGGTAAGCAGCAAACCGTTGCAACCCATGCTGCATGTATGACCGTGCAGCATGGGTTTAAAGTCCTGGCCTTCGGTGTATTGGGGTTCACCTTCAGTCACTGGCTGCCGTTGGTGCTGGCAATGATTGCTGCGGGTTTTGCCGGAACAGTTACCGGCCGGGCAGTATTAATGAAATTGCCGGAAAAGGTGTTCGCTTATGTTTTCAAAACGGTTTTGACTTTATTGGCGCTGCGACTGTTGTACCATGCAGCATATAGTCTCTAAATCTGCCACTGCCTGGCGCAGCTGTAGGATCACACTGAATTAAGGAACTGTACTGATGTTTAACTCTGTTTGTGTCTACTGCGGCTCACATAATGGCACCCGCACTGAATATATGGCCGCTGCCAGACATCTGGGCCAGCTCTTGGCCGAGTTGAAAATTCAGTTGATCTACGGTGGTTCCTCGGTTGGCTTGATGGGGGTGCTGGCTGATTCGGTGCTCGCGGAAGGTGGTCGTGTGACTGGGATCATTCCTGAGCAACTCGCTGAACGGGAACTGGCCCACCGGGAATTGACGCAACTGCATACTGTGCGCGATATGCACCAGCGCAAAGCATTGATGGCGGAAATGGCAGATGCCTTTATCGCCATGCCCGGTGGTATGGGGACTTTGGAAGAATTGTTCGAAGCGCTGACCTGGGCGCAGTTGGGGATTCACGGCAAACCTTGTGGCGTTTTAAATATTCTGGGATATTACGATCGGTTGCTGGAATTTCTTGATCACCAGGTCGAAGAAGAGTTTGTTACCGATAAACAACGCAACTGGTTGCAGGTGAGCCCGGATCCAAAGACTCTGCTAGAGCAACTTGCGGCGCTGGAAAAAAGTGATAGTTAGATGCTGAATACTGACCAAAAATATATGCAACTGGCCTATGAACAAGCCGAAATCAGTTACCGGGAAGGTGGGGTACCGGTCGGTGCGGTGATGATTCGAGGTGATGAGGTCGTGGGCCGAGGCTATAATCGCCGAGTTCAGGATGCCAATCCCGTTTCCCATGGCGAAACCGATTGCATGAAAAATGCCGGCCGCCGCACAGACTATGGTGAGGTCACGATGTACACGACCTTAAGTCCCTGCATGATGTGCGCCGGGACCATTGTACAGTTCGGGATCCGCAGGGTGGTGGTGGGTGAGGCGAAGAATTTCCCGGGGAACCTGGCCTTTCTGGGCGAGCATGGAGTCGAGGTGCAGGTGCTGGATGATCCACAATGCATCGATCTGATGACCCGCTTCATCGCTGAACGCCCGGATCTATGGTTTGAGGATATTGCGGGTAACGACGCGCCGGGTTGAGATTTGAGCTCAGGGTAAAATTAGTCATTTGCGCAATGCGCGTGTGAAGTGGGCCTTTTCTGAAGCGGCTGTGCTCCATCTGCGAGGCAACGAAAAGGCCCAAAGATATTTTCAGAAACTGCAAAAGCGAATGACCAAGGCAAAGGCAATTACCGTATTGGCGCACAAGTTGGGGCGTTGCGCTGGTCGCCTAACTGAACCATAGGTTGAATGTGATAAAAACTCGATGGCACAACACCTTGGCAATTAGCCATCGCATCGGTTTATACATCAGATAACCGGAGCCCGTCGCCTTGATTAGATACCCCATTGGCGTGCATCAATACAATGAGCAAAGTCGTTTACACCCTGGCTGAGCCTGACACTAACTGGATGCTCAGGAAGTGAGCAAGCCTGCCACCTTGAATAGTGCCAGCCCAGGGTTAACCGATCCTAAAGCGTTGGGAAAAATCGTATCGTAAGTGGATGCAAATGCATCGTCGTACTCTGCGTTGTCGGCGGGAGTGGAGAGCTTGTATGCATTCTCCAAAAAGGGATTGTCCGACGCTTTTCTTAATCACGGTTTAGTCCTCCAGTGCTTGCCACATAACGTCTTGGCTCAAGTGCGCGGGTTGCGAAGTAATTGCGGTATATCGTTCCTGCACCCGCAGCGAACGCTGCGGCCCTGGAGGCGTGTTATCACTCTCAACTATAGACCCAGATCCCTGCGTTGCGTTGCATCAGCAATTCTAATTATGGGCTTTGTTAGCGGATTGAGTGATTGCGGCTTCAGCCTGACACCGCCAACTCATTGATATTTGGTGCTCGCGACCTGCTTGCTACGCGATCATTACCCAATTGCCCGCAAGAGTGGAACCATAATTAGAATTGCTGGCGCTGCATCGGTGGTATTGTGCGAGTGGGGTGCTCGTATATGTTGTTTATATCGACACTAACTGCCTGCTATCTGGCATCGGATTCCGGTTTTTTTGAACAGGCAGCTTAACCCTGTGTCCGGGATCATGGAGGGAGCAAGTGCACATCAGTCGAAGGTGTCCGAACCTGGCCGGCTCCGGCGGTTTCAGTTGTTCGTTCTCGGGTCGTTGGTCCACATTGCGACAGGTACAAATTTGCTGAGCCGTACAGTGATAGACCGTACTCCAAGGGTGCAAAGTCTGGTTGGTGGCAATGTGCTGTAAGTAAAATATTCGCAACCACCGGGCGGGGTCACGTCGATTTCAAGGGACGTGGATTATTGTCAGCCGACGGGTTGGCGTCGGAACGCACGTGGCGTTCAATCTACTTACACCGGCAACCCGTCGGCGGACAACAAACCGCAAATGGCATCACTGTAGTCCATGTCATAGCCGTCCCAGGCGGATTCACAGGTTCGATGGTCGATAACCAGTCCCCGCGCCGCATGTTCCTCGCACAGGTGCTCGAAATCTCCGCGGAAAGTGCGCCAGGCAAAGCCTGGAGGAGGAGGAAATCTGAAGAAAGGATAACTGAGGATAGAAACCTCCTGTAGGAACCCTGCGGGTGAAAGTCCCGACCCGGCAAGGACTAGCCATCCACACTCCCCCTCACAAGCGTCCGCATCGAAAGCATCCATCGCTACCTGCAAGGCCTTGAGCACCACCTCGCCTTGCTCCGGGGAGAAGCGGGCCGTAATCACCAGGGTGCCATCCACGTCATGATGGTAGTGCAGGCCCCGGGCCTGATGTTGCGCTTCGGCGCGTTCCATGGATTGGCCATCACGCACCTGCCGGTAACAGCGCACCAGTTTTTCCATGTGTGCGGCGGTGCCGTGCAGGGTCCCGGGAGCAGCCGATTCGCGCACCTGGGTTTCATTGCCAGGGGTTGATCAGTTCCAGTTGCAACGCGCTGAAATCGCGAGTGTTGCGTGTGGCGAGCTGGCCGCGGTTGACCCTGGTGATGGCCGCGATCATGGCATCGGGAGCCGACAAACCCATTCCAGCCCGAACCGCATCACCCATGATCTCGCCATAATCCAGGGCGGCCTGTTCGGTAAAGGGAAATATGCGATCCGCAAAACGACTGCGCCAGGCATCCAGCCCTTTGTGCAGCAGCACGGATCGCTCGTCCGGCCGGATTTTGGCGATGCCGAAAGCGATTTCGGCGATGGTAATCGTCGGGATCGCCAAGGATTCATCGTGCATCGCCAGCCAGGCCATCACATTATCATCCGGGTGTTTGCGAAACGTTTCCGAGATGACGTTGGTATCCAGAAATATCAAAGCTTGATTCCGGTATGGGGCCGGCGACTGGACTGGATGATGTCTTCGAGTTCCAGGTCCGTCGCACAGCGGCGATTCAACTCACGATAAAATTCGGCGGCCGGCTCCCGGCCGGTCTGGTGCGCGGAGTATTCTTCCAGCGCCCTCACGACCACTTCGGCAACCGTACGGCGCTCGCGCTTTGCCAGACGATGCGCCAACTCCCGGGCACGGGCGCTGCGCACTGATAATTGGGGCTCGGGCATAGTTGGTGTTCCTGAGGCAGCGGATTGTGAGCAAAACAGTACCATTCTGCCATCCAGATGGCAATAGCCAGCAAGCAATCAGAAACTGTCTGCTGCTGTCCTGATCCCGGCCGGCACTTACAGGAAGCGCCGGTACAATGGCGCCAGGGCCGCGGGCAGGATATAAATCGGGAACTGGCCGAGAATGAAGAACAGCGCCGACAATAGTCATTTAAAAGTAGCTTCTCAATAACCCGTGGCAAGAGCGGCCCGCTCTGTAATGATATGGGGTAGTGGAGCAATACTCTGTTGAGCAATACCCAAACGATCCGTTAAGTAATGCCAGAACGATATATCCAGTTTACGACAGGTTTTTTTCAAACTGGCAAAGGTATCCCGACATCGCCTGCCTTCATCACTTCGCGTACCGCCGCTGACTTTCCGTTTTTTCACATAATCACGGATATCCGTTTCACTGCCATTGGTGTGCAAAGGGATTTCAGGTCGATCCAGCACCACTAAAAGTTCCTCCTTATTGTTATGGATCCGCTTTAATGTCTGGTTTAAGGTGGCATAGCTGGTTTT
>CAZAWX010000167.1:0-8642 GCA_964488985.1 uncultured Ectothiorhodospiraceae bacterium | reverse complement strand
AGGCTCGGTCGCAGCATCCTTGCTGCTCACGGTCTTGTCAATCAGCCCTCACCCTACGCAATGCTAGTGTGAACAGGATATCGCACAGCTATTTAGAGCCCTAAGAGATTCGTCACAGGTTAGTCCTTAAGCTTAGTGCGACATCAGCACAGGCACCGTCATGTGACGCAATAACTCCAAGGTCATCCCGCCCATCACCATTTCCCGAAACCGGGAATGGCCGTAGGCACCGGAAACGATAAGGTTCGCGCCATAGTCAGCAGCATGGGAAAGCAGCACATTGCCACTGTCCATATTGGTCCCGGTGATGACGTGCGCCTCGGCACTTACACCGTGTGTCGCAAGATGAAAACACAGATCGGCGCCGGGTAGCGATACCTCATCTTCCTCAGTTGTATGCGGATCAATACACACCACCTGAACCTCTTTTGCCGCCTGCAATAAAGGCATGGCATCGTTAACCGCCCGGGTCGCCTCCCTGGAACCATTCCAAGCCACCAACACTTTGCCGCCCAGCGGAACTTGCGCACCGATGTAAGGAACAATTAGCACTGGACGGCCAACTTCCAACACTGCCGAGTCAGCAAAACCTCCGAGTGTTAGTGCATCTTCACCATCGCCTTCCTGGTTCAGGATCAGCATATCGCAATACCGGCCATGGGTATTGAGCGCTGTGTACATGGGCCCGGTAGCGCGCCGCCAACCCGTACGCAGCGTCGTGCCGGCAATTATTTCATCGAAAGCCGATTTCGCCTCAGCGGCCCTGATTTCCTGCTCCGAACTGATTTGCTCCAGCAACACCGGCGTTGCCGACATCGCGACCAACTCCGGCGACATGGGGATTGGATCAACAAACAGTCCGGTCAGGTGAGCGTCAAAGTGCTCAGCCAGATCGACAGCCAGTTTCACACTGGCCCGGCATTGCGAACGATAATCAACATGTACGCCAATATTTTTAATGCCCATCAGTGACCCCTTTCTCAGCTTTGCGGTCTGCCTGCCATCACCAAGCGACTGACCCTGTGCTATACATTGTAGTCAAAAAGAGGTGAAAATTTACTGACGTGCATCAAGCCTGGATAATACAGTTACAGATATTTTCATGCGGGGGGTCACCAACGACAGTTGAACGCACACATGCGCGTGTATTGCACAACTCAGACTTGTGGAAAGTGATTCATTTCATCCAATAACGAATCGCGTGTGGACGATTTCACCGCCCGCATAATTCGTTGTGCAAGCTTGCGCAGATTACCGATGTGACTTTCCTTGATGACCTGCTTTACCTCCAGCAAGGCATTGGGGTGAACGCTGAATTCTTTGAGGCCAAGCCCTAGCAGCAGTCGCGTGTACCGCGTATCCCCGGCCATCTCCCCGCACATGGCAACCGGGATACCGGCTTTTTGCCCCGCTCGAATCGTGTTTTGTACCAATCGTATTACCGCCGGATGCAGCGGATCGTAAAGATAGTTGACCTCGTCATCCATGCGATCCACGGCAATCGTGTATTGAATCAAATCATTGGTGCCAATAGACAGAAAATCCAGGTGCCGGGCAAAGATATCTGCACATATAGCGGCAGCGGGGACTTCGATCATGGCCCCAACTGGCATATTCGCATCGTATGGCAGTCCTTGCGTTTCGAGTTCATGCTGACAGGATTTAATGATCTGCATGACCTGCACCAGTTCCTGGGTATTGGCGAGCATGGGAATCATCATACGCACGGGGTTATCCGCAGACACTCTGAGTATGGCCCGGATTTGTGGCCGGAACAGGCTTTGATCCGTCAGGCACAGGCGTACCGCACGCAGACCCAGTGCCGGGTTGGTCGAATTTGGGGTGTTAGGCCGGCTGCCGTCGACCTGTTTGTCCGCGCCAAGATCGAGTGTGCGGATAGTGACGGGCTTGCCGGGCATCTGATTGGCAAGATGCGCATAGGCCGCGTACTGCTCCTTTTCATTTGGAGGTTCATCACGGTTCATAAACAAAAATTCAGTACGGTATAAACCGACACCCGCCGCACCCACTGAATTCAGAAGGTCAATATCGGCGGTCAATTCAACATTGGCCTGTAAGCCGATGTTTTCACCATCGGCGCTGACGGCAGGTGCATTTTTGAGCTTCTTGCGCTCAGTGTGCATGCGCCCCATACGCCGATATAATTTCTCATAATGGCTCAGCGTATTGTTGTCAGGATTGACCAGAACCACACCTTCACGGCCATCGACAATCACTGTGTCGTCATCACGCAGGTAGGGCCGGGAATTGCGTAACCCCACAACTGAAGGAATGCGCAGGCTCCGCGCCAAAATGGCCGTGTGAGAGGTAGGCCCACCAAATTCCGTAACCAGCGCAGCGACACCACGATGCTGCATCATTACGGTATCGGCTGGTGAAAGATCATCGGCATATACAATCTGCCCTTTCATTGAGGGCCGCGCCTTGCGCCGCGTTCCACGGCGTCTGTCAAGAAGGATACGCAGCACCCGATCTACCACATGGCTGACATCATCACGACGGGTCCGCAGGTAAGGATCTTCCATTGCATCGAAGACACGCACCAGGGCATCGTGCTGCATTTTTAATGCCCATTCAGCATTACAACGCTCCTCGCGAATCAGCTTGATCGGCACTTTCCTCATCGAGGCGTCTTCGAGCATCAATAAGTGCGTATCAATAAAAGCCATTACATCTTTGGCCGTTGCCGCCGGGATCTCCTCCTTGACTGCCTGCAACTGTTCACCGGCCAACTTCAAAGCATTCCGAAAGCGTTTGACTTCCGCTTCAACCCTGGCTTTCGGCAGGCGTTTTTCCTGAACCTCCACGTGACCGCGATCCACCACCAGGATCTTACCGATAGCGATCCCTTTCGAAGCACTAATCCCATGCAGTGAAATAATCATGGACAGCCTCGCGGCAACCCGCTGTAATTCAAGCGCTGGCGGATTCTTCCCGTTGTCGAATCAGCCACTGGCACTTACTCGTCCTCATCAAATCGATTGTTTATGAGTGTTTCCAGCGCGTCCAGGGCACTTAGTGCGTCACTACCACTGGCCACCAGTTCGATCTCTGTCCCCTGGGCAGCGGCCAACATCATGACCCCCATGATACTTTTGCCGTTCACTTCACGCTCGCCGCGGTGAACCATTATTTCTGCTTCGAAACCCGCAGCCAGCGTGACAAATTTTGCCGCGGCCCGCGCATGCAAACCCAGTTTGTTGATAATCTTAATTTTTCTGCTCTGGGCTGCTTGATTCATTTCAGGCGACGATCCCGTCGCGTCCTCCGGCAATGGCTTTATCGGTCAAGTCTTCCAGGGGAAGTAATGGGTAATTGAATATTCGCAACAACATGGGCAGATTCAAACCACTGAGACAACGTGCATTAGGCATTTCTCCGGCAACACGAAGCGCGATATTGCCGGGCGTGCTGCCGTATAAATCGCTGAGAATCAACACCCCATCGCCACTGTCGAGTTGTGCGGCCAACGCTACCCCCTGACGACAAAGATGATCAGGATCCTCATCGGTAGAAACCGCTAGCGCCTGTGCCTTGAGCGGAGATTCACCATAAACCCGGGTTGCCGTAGCTAAAATCGCCAAACCGATTTCATCGTGGCTGATAATCATGACACCTACGCCCATTGGTCGACCTTCGCCATCTGCATTATCGGCTGAATCTGAAGCTGAAGCTGTAAAATAACATTATTGGCCAATTATCCGCCACAAGCGCTGACACGCTTCGAGCAACGATGCATCGCTGACTTGCCGGGCAATTTCAACTGGCGCATTAAACCCGAGCTGGATTGCTTCCTGGGCTATCCTGGCTGAAGCCGCCACCAGCGCGCATCTGCATACAGCAGGATAGAGTGCCTGGCCAGCGAGACGTTTAAGCACCAACAATGCCTGCACACTGGTGATGATAATGATCTTGATTGAACCGCCATGGTTACGCCAATAGCGTTGCAAGTCCGCATTTGACGGGCGCCGCTGATACACCTCAAGACACTCCACCTGAGCCCCTCTTGCCCGTAGTGTATCAGCCAGCAGCGAACGGCCCGCCTGACCGGTGACAATCATCATCCGCTTGCCGCCAGCACGTTGAAAATCCAGCAAATCCAACAATCCTTCACTGCTGTATCGGCCCTGGGGCAACACAACGTCTGAGATACCATGGTCGTGCAGAGCTTTGGCGGTAGCGGCACCCACAGCACTAAACTTGGCAACTGATGTCAATCCGACAAGTTGCGGCCACTGCAAAAATGCCTGATCCACGGCATTACGACTGGTGAATATGAACCATTGCGGTCGCGTGTCGTCAGCCATTACCAGGGGTCTGTCCAACGCACAGGCTTCAATGCACAACAACGGAAATTCAAACACGTGTGCACCGTGGGCATTTAATCCCGTGCTCAAGCCTTCGTTGCGCCCCGCCGGGCGTGTCACCAGCACGCCACAACCCAGCAGCGCCTCGGACTCACCTTGCTTGCGCATACACCGCTTCGAGTATGCGTCCGGCGCCTTTCGCCAAAAGCGCTTCGGCAACCTGTTTCCCCAGTTCCTCGGCCTGATGTGTGGCGGCACTGGATTCTTCCCGCAGGACTTCACGCCCGTCCACGGAAGCAACCAGTGCGCGCAGCCATAACTGGCCGTCTTGATGAATCGCATAACCTGCTATTGGGACCTGGCAACCACCCTGTAACCGTGCGTTGAGAGCACGCTCAGCACGCAAGGCTTCGGCACTGGGACCGTGCTGTAGCGGCGCAATTAAATCCCGGATATTTTCATCCTGCTGTCGACACTCAATGCCCATTGCACCCTGGCCAATGGCTGGCAGCAGCAGCTCCGCCGGGATCCGTTGACGAATACGTTCGCCATACTCCATTCGATCCAGGCCCGCGCAAGCAAGCAATATTGCATCAAACTCACCGCTCGCCAATTTCGCCAGGCGGGTATCTACACCACCGCGCAAACTGAGAATTTCCAAATCCGGGCGTAAACTTTGGATCTGACATCCCCTGCGCAGACTGGACGTTCCAACTCGGGCACCCTGGGGTAGATCTTCGAAGCGTGCCACCTGTGTCGAAACCAATGCATCCCGGGGATCCGCACGCTCGAGAATCACTGCCAGATGCAACCCTGCGGGCAAGCTCACCGGAACGTCTTTCATGGAATGTACCGCAATATCCGCCTCCCCTTCGAGGAGTGCGCGTTCCAATTCCTTGACGAACAAGCCCTTGCCGCCAACTTTCGCCAGTGGTGTATCCAGCAACTTGTCACCTTGGGTGCGCATGGGCAGCAACTCGCACTGCAAATCTGCATGCAATTCGCGTAAACGCTGTGCAACATGATTAGCCTGCCAAAGCGCAAGTGGGCTACGGCGCGTCGCAATACGTATAATAGTCACATTACTACCCTTAATTTATAAACGTTCAAAATGCCCAGGGCTAATGCCCAGTAACCAACCGAGTCATACACCATGAAACTGAAACTTGGAATCGTGATGGATCCTATCGGATCCATCACAGCCTATAAAGACAGCAGCCTGGCCATGTTACTGGCAGCCAGTGCCAGAAACTGGTCGCTGCACTATATGGAACTCAATGATTTATTCATCCGCGATGGTGTTACCCGGGCCCATGTACAACCGCTACAGGTTCGCGACGACCCCCAGGACTGGTTCACTCTGGGAACAAGCACCACCTTGGATCTACACGAACTCGACGTGTTGTTAATGCGCAAAGATCCACCTTTCGATATGGAATTTGTGTATGCCACATACCTGCTGCAACGGGCTGAGGAACAGGGTTTATTGGTCGTAAACAAGCCCGCCTCCCTGCGCGACTGCAATGAAAAAATGTTTACTGCCTGGTTCCCGCAATGCTGTCCGGCCACACTGGTATGCCGTAAATACAGCCTGTTGCGTGAATTTCTCAGTGAACACCGGGACATCATCATCAAACCATTGGATGGTATGGGCGGCGCATCAATTTTCAGAGTTCGAGAGGGTGATTCAAATGTCAGTGTGATTTTTGAAACGCTGACAGAACATCAAACCCGCTATGCAATGGCTCAGCGTTATATTCCGGAGATCATCCGGGGCGATAAACGTATTCTGATGATCGACGGCGAACCCTTGCCCTATGCTCTGGCCCGGGTTCCAGCCGAGGGCGAGTTAAGAGGCAATCTCGCCGCCGGAGCCACAGGCAAGGGGGTGGCGCTCACTGAACATGAGCGCTGGATTTGCGCCCAGGTGGGCCCTGCTTTACGTGAACGGGGTCTGCTATTTACCGGGCTCGACGTTATCGGTGATTACCTGACGGAGATTAACGTCACCAGTCCAACCTGTATCCGCGAATTGGATGGTCTGTATGATCTCGATGTGGCCGGTCAGTTGCTGGATATTATTGCAAAAAAAATATCCAGCTCTCGAACCAATCTCAACATATAAGCTATACTGTTCAACAAGTTACGCATATTTGACGAACCATGTCGGTCGCCTACGCACCCAGCCCCACTCAAGTTACACCGACAGATCGCCTGAGTATCACCTTATTTCTGGCGTTGTGCGCGCATTTAATCCTGGTATTTGGTGTCAGTTTCATAAAAGAAGATCGACCCCGACACCATACCAGCAGCATTGATATTGTACTGGTGCAGCGCAAAACTGCGGTCACGCCCAAGCAAGCTGACTTCATCGGTCAGGCAAATCAACTCGGAAGTGGACAACAACACACACGGGAACGGCCTTCAACACCGCTACCAAGCCCACTATTAAGCAATACACCTGATCTGGCGGCATCGAACCGCCATAGTGTGCAACGTACTGAAGTGCTGGCCCCTGTTGCCAAGCCGACAAAGACAACGCCACAACCACCCGCAGCGACAACAGCACAAAAACGCCCCGTCATTGCCAGCAGGAAAAGCCTGGCGAAAGATAAGCTTAAGCAGCGTCTTGTCAAAGCCCCGGCAGCAAAGCAGCATCAGCCCAGCAAGATTAAGGCCCGTGCCAAACCGCCAGCCAAAACCGCAGCCAGGATCCCCAGCAAAACCAAACCAAAAGCGACTGCGGTGCAAAAAGCACTGGAACAACCCCGGCCTACACTTAATGCGGCCACACTGGTCCGGCGCAGCCTGGCCATGGCCAGCCTCAGCGCCGAAGTCAACCGCAGCCTGAATGCTTATGCAAAGCAGCCCCGGCGTAAATGGATCTCCGCCAGCACCCGTGAAAGTAAATATGCCGCCTATATGGAGTCCTGGCGAACCAAAGTTGAGCGCATCGGCAATTTGAATTATCCCGACGAGGCCCGGCGCAGGCGACTGTCAGGCTCATTGTTGATGGTGGTCGCCATCAAGGCCGATGGCAGTGTAAAGGATGTCACTTTACGCCGGTCTTCAGGGCACAAAGTGCTCGATGACGCAGCACGCCGGATCGTGCTGCTTGCGGCTCCATTTGCCCGCTTCCCGAAATCCATCCGTAAAGAAACCGACATCCTGTATATTCAACGGACCTGGCG
Organism: uncultured Ectothiorhodospiraceae bacterium; assembly: GCA_964488985.1. Taxonomy (GTDB): domain Bacteria; phylum Pseudomonadota; class Gammaproteobacteria; order HK1; family HK1; genus CAZAWX01. The sequence continues at coordinate 1,123 of CAZAWX010000167.1, read as the reverse complement.
ATTTTCTGTCAATCATCGTTTTGCGAGCCGCTAACGCAACTGGAATAATCTCTACATTATGGATCTCACCAATCACTTCCTTATCGCCATGCCCTCTTTGGCAGATGCGAATTTTCATCGCACCGTCACCTTGATGTGCGCTCACAATAATGATGGCGCCATGGGGATCGTAATCAATCGCCCCCTGGAGTTGAAATTAAGCACTGTTTTAACTGATCTTGATATCGAAGTGCAATCAGATGCAGTCGATGAAATTCCAATAATGGAAGGCGGTCCGGTACAACGCGAACGAGGCTTTGTTATTCACGAGCCCGCTGGCGAGTGGCAGACCACGCTACGCGTGGGGGAACATCTTGGCATTGCCACTTCACGGGATATTCTTGATTCTTTCGCCTGCGGACAGGGACCGCAGCGGGCTTTAATCGCCCTGGGTTATGCCGGCTGGGGCGCGGGACAATTGGAACGGGAAGTACTTGACAACTCCTGGCTAAGCGGGCCTGCTGACAGCGACATCATATTCAACATCCCCTATGACAAACGCTGGGCCAGTGCCACGCGCTTGCTCGGTGTTGATCCGGACCAACTGGTCGGCGGCGCGGGCCACGGGTGAATAACCCACCACGTACGGTACTCGGCTTTGATTACGGTGAAAAACGAATCGGAGTCGCAGTAGGTCAGACATTGACCGGTACCGCTACAGCTGTACAAACAATCAATCAATATCAGCAAAAACCAGACTGGAACTCGATCACTGAACTGATCGACACATGGCAACCGGATTGCCTGGTCGTCGGTCTGCCACTGAATATGGATGACAGCGAGCAAACAATCACCAAACGGGTGCGGCGATTTGCCCGGCAACTTGCCGGACGCTACCAGCTGCAGGTGGAATTTGCCGATGAACGTTTGAGTACCCGCGAAGCCGCCCGTGCGTTTGAACACCTACCGCCACCCCGGGCAGGCCGCGATGCGGTGGCCGCGAAAATTATTCTTGAGGGTTGGTTGGCGGAGACGGGGTAAATAGCTGTGCGAAAATCCTGTTCACTTAAGGCAAGGCCAGGTTTGCGCAATGCTAAATAGGTGCGCATAAATCCAGATCACTGTAGCCAGTAAGAGGGGAGAA
>CAZAWX010000166.1:0-8667 GCA_964488985.1 uncultured Ectothiorhodospiraceae bacterium | reverse complement strand
CCGCCCCAGCCCCACATCCGGTCGCGAAATCCCAGGGTGTCTACCGTCAGTTCCTGTTCGCCTGTCCTGACACTGCCTGTGTAACGGCCCAGTTGGTCGAAATGATGGCTTTCCAGTTGTTCGTTGCCGCTGGTCTCCATAGGCAGATTCGCAGCCGACCAACTGAAGGGTGGAAGGACTGCGTTAAACAGAAGATCTGCACAAACTTCATAGCTGTCGTAACGCACACGCCATTGACGGAGTGCCTCGACTTCCTCGAGTTTCATCGGGCCAAAACACAAACGTTCCGCGCGCGGTTCGGGCGCTACGTTGAAATCCATTTTGCTGACCTGGTGTACCCGCCGGCCCTGGTGAAAGACCGCGGCGTTGAGGTCGCCACTGCCGGCATTCGGGAAAACGCCCTGGTAAGCCTGGAATTGTAGTCTGGCGGCGGGATCATAGAATTCGAAGTACCAGCCTTCCCGCCACCAGGGGTCGCTACCGGCGGCATGCAGACCATCGCTGTCCGGGTCCAGTGTTGGCCAGCTATCCAAGCTTAAATTCCTGAAAATCCGGGTCTTCGGGTCTGCAAAAATCGCCTTGCAGCAGCGCGCCGCAACCGGGACAGAAGTATTCCCGGTAGACGATTTCATCATCGATGAACAGCTTGGGGTCGATCGGCGCCAGGCCCACTTCGGCGACATCGGTCACCCGCCTGGCGCAGCCTGACTTGTAGTTCTCGTCAGCCGTGTGTATGCGGGTCCGGCACTGGCTACAGGTGTAAAAGGCGCCGGCCTCCGTCTTTGCAATGACCAGTCCTTCCGAGACCCGGACGTCATCCGCACCCGGCGCGATGGTTTGCAGTGTGGCCTCAGGGCGGGTGGCGGTGGAAAGCCGTTCATCGATAATGCGTTTTCTCAAGGCATCCGTTTTTTGGGTATCCAACTGGCCATCGGCATCCAGGCACACGCCATATCGCCGCATGGCCCAGTCGCGATCTATGTAGAGGTTGTTGATGTCTTCAACGACCCGCTGGGGTTCTCTTTGCAGTGGGTCACCAAAGCCTGCCGCTGATGTCCAGGCCAGTGAAAAGACATCACCCGCCCGCTGGACGATGCCACCGGTTTTGGGCGACACGTTGATGAATTCGCCGTCGATTTCATCCAGACCCGCCGGCATCCTGCCGCTGTGAGCGGCATTTTCCCTGACAGCGGCATCCCGGTTCAACAGGTAGCGGGTCCTTGAGGTCGGGTCGCCACCATAGAGGCTGGGCCCGGGTATGATGCAATGGCCACCGGTGGTGTAATGCGTTATGGCATCACTGTCGTTGAGGACATAGGCGATCTCAGCGGCATTTCCACCCCGGAACTTGCCCGCGCCGCCGGAGTTGGGGATCTCCTTGCGCCACAGGTAGAGCAGCGGGTAGAAAATTTCATTGTCTTCCACATTGGGCATGGTGCTTTGCAAATCCCAGGGCCAGCCACCCGTGTTGACACCGTCCTTCCATGACAACGCGCCCAGGGCACCACCGACCGGGTCCAGCAGAAAGGACGCGTAGCCATTGCCCCTCTGGTCGATGCCCGCAATGGCGTCAATGGGGAAGCACAAGGTGCCCATACAGCTTTGCACCTCCTTTTGCAGGACTTCATCGGTTGAACAGTAGAGCATTCGCGAGATGACCAGGCCGGCCAGCCCAATCGTCTGCAGCAGTACGGTCGGGGGTGCTGATACGACACCGGCCGGAAATTTTGCGGAGGTCAGGGTACCGGGCTCGGGCATGAATTCCATGTGCCGGTAAGCGCCTTCGATGACAAACATCTGGTCGAACAGCATTTGCGCGGAAATCATCGAGGCGATGGCCCCCTTCCAGGCAATGGCGGCGCAGTTGATTGAACCAATCTGTGGTGCGGTGCCCTTATTATCAAAAATCAGGCGGTCACCCTTTTTTGTCAATCGCACAACGTTGCGGTAGACGCTACGGTCGCCTTCACGGGCCAGTTCCACCCATGACTCCTCGGCCCAACTGCCGTCGGGAATGGTTTCCAGGCGCCGCACAAATGCAGTTTCCGAGTTATCCTGCAAGCGTTTCATAACGCCCTTTACGACTTCCGGGCCGTATTTTTCGATCATCTGTTGCATGCGTTCGCGTGCGACATTACAGGCGGTGATCTGTGCCCGCAGGTCAAGCGCCACGAGTTCCGGCATTCTAGAGCGGCGGGTGTACTCCTCTTCCAGGTCGTTTCTGAGTACGCCCTGCTCGACAATTTTGATGGGTGGGATGCAACCTGCCTCCCAGAAAACATCTTGGGAGATCGGGTTGAATGCACCCGGCGTGGTACCCCCCAGGTCCCACTGGTGCAAGGTATTGGCAAACCAGCAGAACAATTCACCTTCCCAGAAAAGCGGTGCAAAGATACAAACGTCTGCCTGGTGAATGGCCCCTACCCAGGGGTCATTGGTGAGGAAAATATCACCATCGCTGATGCCGGGGTTGGCGGACCTGTTTTCGAGCGTCCACTTGACCGCTGATCCGCTCGCCGAGGAAAGGTACTGAAGGAAAGGACCGAAAAACACGAAATCGCCGCTTTCATCCAGCAGGCACGGGTTGAAATCATGACCATAGGCGGCAATTGGGGAACCCGATACTGCCAGCAGGGTATTGCCTTGTTCCACGTTGATATTCCACATCGCATAGCGGATAACTTCCATGGTGATGGGGTCAAGGTTGTCCGCAACGCTCTGATGCAAACGGATACCGGGGTCGACCTGCAAGGGCTCGGAGGGGATGTAAGGATATACTTTGCCGTCCCACCGGATTTCATCTTGTGCGGTCATGATGCTTCTCCTTCAAGATCGAGCAGGAAATTGCCTGAAGCGTCGACCATCCCCCTTGCATAGGGTTGAACCACAATGGTCGTTTCAGGGTATTCCACCACAGCCGGACCCTGGACGACGTGACCGGGCCCAAGGTCCTGGCCCGCATAGATGGGTGTGTCCATTTCCTTGCCATGATCACGCCAGTAGATTTTCCGGTGACCCGGAACCGGTTCCGTCTCAACGGTCGCTTGCACCGGGACAACCGGCTTGATCATATTACCGATGGCATTGACCTTGAAAAGACCGATCTCGACCCCCGCTTCGCGATAGGCTGAACCCTTACCGTAGAAGCTCTCATAAATTGTCTCGAAACGCGCCACCACCTGTGCCAGGTCATCCCCGGTCAGCGTGCCGCCGGGAACGGGAACAGGCAGTTGATGGATCTGCATCCGGTACTTCACCTCGACAAAGCGTTGAAATACCATCTGGTCCTTTTTGATACCGTCTTCGCTGAGCTGTTGCCGGCCTTGCGATTCCAACCTGGCAAAGGTCTGGTTGATGTGTTCCAGGTCAAATGGCTGGGACAGAAAATCACTCATTTCGTAGACGTGCAGGACGTCGGCGCACAAGGTCCCAAAAGCAGACCATGCGGCTGAAATGGTGCCCAGCGGGACCACGATACGCCCAATACCCAGTTCCCGCGCATACTCACAGGCGTGCGTGGGTCCGGCCCCGCCATAGGCAAAAATTACAAATTCCCGTGGGTCCAGGCCTCTTTGCAGCGTCATTTGTCGCATGAGCTCAGCCATTTTTGTCTCTGCTATCCTCACTGCGCCCGCGGCAAGTTCCTGGACACCCATGTCCAGTTTTTTTGCCAGGGGCCGCATGGCAGCAACGGACTTTTCCTTATCCAGTCGCATCTTCCCGCCAAGGAAGTTATCCGGGTTGAGGTAGCCCAGGATGAGGTTGGCATCGGTTACTGTCGGCAGGTCGCCACGCCCGTAACAGGCCGGACCGGGATCTGCCCCTGCGCTCTCGGGGCCAACCTTCAGGGTTTTGCTGATATCATCGACCCACAGGATAGAACCACCGCCACTGCCGATGGATTCAACATCCAGCCGTGGCATCGAGAAAACATATTGATTGACAATGGTTTCCGAGGTCGTCAATGGCTCAGCGTTGTGGATGATACCCGTTTCGAAACTCGTGCCACCCATGTCCGTAACGATCGCGTTGCTGTAACCCATTTTATTGGCGAGGAAGCAACTGCCGGTGACACCCGCTGCCGGACCCGATCCAATCGTATACAGGGGGGTGCGGGTCACTTCGTGTGAAGGTACGACCCCACCGGTCACCTGCAGCATCAATAGTGGCTTTTTGTAACCCAGGTTGGCTGCCTTCTGTTCAATTCTGGCGACAAAATCCTTCATCGTGGGGCCAATGAAACAGTTGATAGCCGTGCCTACGGTTCGTTCATATTCCCCTCTTTTTGCAATCAGTTCATGTGAACAACTGACGAACACATCGGGCGCGATACCTTGCACCATGGCCTTGAGTTTCTGTTCATGGGCCGGGTTGGCGATAGACCACAGCAGGCAAATAGCGATGGCCTCAACACCTTCGCGGACAAGGGCCTGGATCGCGTTCTCGGCTTCTGTTTCATTCAATTCCAGGAAAACAGAACCTTTCCAGTCCATCCGTTCGCTGACTTCAAGGATCAATTGCCGGGGTATCAGGGCAGGGGGTTTGCGGTGCCGGGAAACGTGCAGCAGTTTCTCAACCGGCAATCCGGCGGACCGGCCGGCGGAGCGCATGATGGCAAGACAGTCCCGGTGCCCCCGGGTTGTGATCAAGCCCGTCCGGGCGCCTTTCATTTGCAACAATGCATTTGTCCCAACCGTGGTGCCGAGAAACAGGTGCTCGGTGTCGGCCAGCAGGCTCCTCAGGCTGATGCCAATTTTCCCGGCACACGCCTCCAGGGCATTAAAAAGCCCGTTCGAATAATCTTCCGGTGTGGAAGGGCGCTTTGCAATCGTGATTTTCCCGGTTTCGTCAATGACCGCGCAATCGGTAAATGTTCCGCCTGTATCGACGCCGCAGAAATATTTCAATGTCTTTCCCAGGCCTTTGAAAATTGAATTTTCATTAGAATAAATATAATCATGTCTGTCTAATTTTACATGTCATAGAACACGGTGATCCGGTTACATATTTTAAGTTATAGCTCGTATTATCAGTGCTTATAGGGCAATTAACCGTCATATTCCAGCCTCATGATTGCAATTTAACACGATGTAATTAAAATAGACATCAATGGCTGTTTTATAGTCTAACAAATGTCAGTATTAGTCAAATTTCTTATGCGCCTTATCAGCAGCAGGAGTCAGGTATGAAATTCGGGGTATTGTTCCGCATCCAGGACCCACCCGGTGCGGCGCACATTGGCCGGCGTATGCGTGAGACCATTGAGGCTTCCACGGTGGCGGAAGAGGCAGGTTTCGACGGCGTGTTCGTACCGGAACACCACATGATGGAGGACGGTTATCTTCCCAGCCCGTTTCCCCTGCTGGGTGCGCTTGCGGCTGCAACCCGGCGTATTCATATTGGCACGACCATCCACCTGTTGCCGTTTTACAACCCGATCCAGACGGCGGAAGCGGGCGCCGTCGTCGACCAGATTGCCGGCGGGCGGCTTCGACTCGGCGTGGGTCTCGGAAACTTCGAACCCGAGTTTGAACTCATGGGTCTGGATAAAAAGGACCAGGCCGGGCGTTTTGCCGAGGCGATCGAATTACTCAGGGAAGCATGGACCGGCAGGGCTTTCGATTTTCAGGGAAAGTTTTTCCAGGCGAAGGGCAAAATTACGCCTTCACCCGTCGATGCCAGGCTTTGGATTGGCGCCATGTCGGACGTGGGCGTCAAGCGGGCTGCCGGCTACGGCTGTCCGTGGCCGACCGATCCGCTGCACAATATCGCGGTGATCCGGCACTGGGCGGAAATCTACCGCCAGGCTGCGCTCGAATACGGAACCCAGGATGAGACCTCCGTGGTTCTGTTGCGTGATGGTTGGATTGCGGATTCCCTTGAAGAGGTTGAGCAGCTATGGTGGCCGGAAGTCCGTGCCGATCACTGGATGTATTTCCAGAAGGTTCCACGCTTCATTACCGCTCTGGAACCCAGTCTCGCCGGGGTCCGGGGCGAGGAGGACTTCATTTTCGAACATCACCGTATCGACCGTTTTGTGGTGGGACCGGCCAGCGAGTGCATCGCTGCCATTGAGAAGATGCAGGCAGAACTCGGAATGGATTATCTCATCCTGACCTTCCGTTTTGCCAATGGACCTGACCACCAGCGTCACCTTGAATGTATCCGGCGTTTTGGCGCAGAAGTGATCCCGGCTTTCCGGTGATATTACTGGTAAATGCAAAGAAATTGATTTATGAACCGTAGAACAGGTATTGCTGCAACCCAAAAGGGAAAAGGAAAGCAGGCACGCAAGAGCCAGGCAACCCGGCGCCAGATCATCGATACCACGATCAGGTGTCTGGCAAAATACGGTTACCACGACACAACGTATATACGGATATCGGAAGAATCCGGGATCTCGCGTGGCGCCATGCGTCATCATTTTCCTTCGCGTGCGGATATCATGCGGGCAACCATTGAACACTTGCACCAGAAACGTCTGACCGCCTTCCGCAAGGCTGCAGAAAGTATTCCGCCGGGAGCACTCAGGACCCGGGCGAATATCGAATCCCTGTGGCAACACGTGAACCACCCCATTTTCATGGTGTTCATCGACCTCGCACTAGCGGCGCGCAAGGACCGCGAACTGGCCGCTATTTACCGACCCGCCCAGCAGGTTTTCAGACAGGAGTGTTACCACGCGGCACTGGAGTTGTTTCCCGAGTGGCTCAGGCACCGCGAAAAATTACGAACAGCGATTGATATGGCGCTGTACATGATGGAAGGAATGGCACTGGACGACCTCTCATTGGACAGTGAATACGCAACGCGCTTGCTCGATTTCCTGGCCCGGCAACTGGATATGTTAAGGACCCTGGAAAGCCCTGAAGAGAAGGGACCCTCGTGAACAGGCCCGAAGATGAACCCGCATTTAATTGATGTCACAACCCTCGGGGACCTGCTGCTGCGTGGGGCACAAAAATGGCCCGATGCCGAGGCGCTGGTGTTTCCGGGTCAGCGTCTGACTTACACGCAACTGGCGGAGCGGTCAAAGGAAAAAGCCCGCGCACTGCAGGGTATGGGCATCGGGCCGGGCGACCACGTCGGCATCCTTGCGCCCAATCTGGTCGAAGTGGTGGAAATGCTCTTCGCCATTGCACTCAATGGCGCCGTGGCCGTATTGGTCAATGCGCGCTACAAGACCGTCGAACTGGCTTATGTGATAGAAAATGCTGATATAAAAGCCCTGTTCACCACCAACCGCATTGCGGATTATGTCAATTTCGCCGAACTGCTTTATGACGCATTGCCCGGGCTGGAAACAGTTAACGACCCGCTTGCGCTGGATCTTGAAGCGGCGCCGCTGCTGCGGCGTATCGTCATGATGGAGGATACCCCGCAGGCCGGGACGGTCACCTGGACAGCTTTTCAGGCGTTTGCGGGGCAGGTCGGGGAAGATGAGATGTGGCGCCGTCGCAGCCAGGTAGCGCTGAGTGACCCTTGCATCATGATGTACACATCCGGCACCACGGCCAACCCGAAAGGCTGCCGGCTGAGCCATGAAGCCCTGGTACGCAATGCGCGCGAAATGGGCGCCCGATTCGAAATCACGGCAAAGGACCGGCAGTGGAACCCCCTGCCGATGTTTCACATGAGTTCCATTCTGCCAATGTTATCGATTTGGTGGGCAGGCGCCTGCTATATCACCGATACCCATTTTGATGCCGATGCGGCCATACAGCTGATCGATGAGGAGAAGCCCACCATTTTCTTCACGGCTTTCCCGGCGATCATGGCAGCCCTGGTGGGTCACCCCGGGTTTGATGCCCGCAGCATGCCGCAGGTCCGCCTGGTCAATAACGTGGCGCCACCCAACCAGCTAAAGAAGAACATGGAAATCCTGCCCCAGGCGGTGCATGTCAGCGCCTATGGCCTGACAGAGGCAGCCGGTGTTTCCTGCAACGGCAGTGCGGATGAGGATGATGAAACCCGTGCGCATACCTGTGGCAGGCCGTACGAGGGTGTACAGCTGAAGGTGGTTGACCTCAATACCGGAGAGGCGGTGGCTGCGGGCGAACGTGGTGAGGTGATCATCAGGGGCTTTTCACTGTTTGAGGGTTATTACAAATCGCCTGAAAAGACCGCCGAGGCCATTGATCAGGACGGATGGCTGCATACGGGCGATATCGCCACGCTGGACAGTGGGGGCCGGGTTTCCTACCAGGGCCGCATCAAGGACATGCTCAAGGTCGGTGGAGAGAATGTTGCGGCGATTGAGATCGAGTCCTATATCCTGACGCATCCGGCCGTGCAACTGGTCCAGGTGGTGGGCGTGCCCGATAGTAAACTGTTCGAGGTGGCCGCGGCATTTATACAGCTTGCGCCGGGCAGCATGTGCACGGAGCAGGAAATCATCGGATTTTGCCAAAACAAAATCGCATCGTTCAAGGTTCCCCGTCATGTCCGTTTTATTACCGAGTGGCCGATGTCGACCACCAAGATACAGAAATTCAAGCTACAGGAAATGTTGACGCGTGAACTGGATCTGATGGTCGAGCTGTGAATTCCAGCAACGTTGTACACAAAGAATGGTTTCATTGACCGATTTACAGAACCCGGCTGGCAGCCAGCCGCAGTGGGTACTTACACCCAGGGACACGCCGTAAATACATCCATGTAGGCTCG
>CAZAWX010000165.1:0-8672 GCA_964488985.1 uncultured Ectothiorhodospiraceae bacterium | reverse complement strand
ACCGGATTCTGACCGGAAAATACCCGTTTAACCACAAACAGACGGCCTATCAGATTCTGCACGAAGACCCGGTGCCGATTACCCAGCTGTGTCCGGGCATGCCATTGGAGGTGGCCGCAATCGTCAATAAAGCGATGTCCAAATCCGACCATGCACGTTTCCAGACAGCTTGGGATTTTGCCCGGGAGATCGAGGTCGTGATGCACAACCTTTACCCCGATTCAGATCGAATGCAGACCTCGGGACGCTATATGAACGGTTAGGAGTCCGTTAATTCGCCTGAAATCACAGCTTGGTTCTTAAGCGCAACCGAAGTGGAATCGATGGGTGTTGGTCCGGAAGACGCCGTGAATCCGTCCCTGGAGGCTTGGATGTGGCATCCCTGCCACATACACTTCCTCCACCAACACCCATCGATTCCACTTCGGTTGCGCTTAAGAACGAACCCATGAGCCTGAAATACACCGAGTTTCGGGAAAATGTCGGTCCAGGTCACCGGTTTGTCCATACAGACTGTTGCCAGTGAACGTCTCGATCCCCTCATAACGTATGGTGCTTATTCGCTGATTTCAAAAAAACCCGCAGCAGCGGGTTTTTTTGAAAGGATTATTTCTGCCTAGAAAGGAATGTCATCATCAAAGACTTCAGATGATCCCTGATCAGAGGCTGGCGCTGCGGCAGCTTGGCGCTGGCTTGGTGCAGCATCACTGCGTTCGTTTCGGTTCCCGGGCATATCAGCACCCGCACCCCCGCGGCCACCAAGCATTTGCATTTCGTTGCCAACGATTTCCGTAGTGTAGCGATCCTGGCCATCCTGGCCCTGCCATTTGCGGGTTTGTATGCGGCCCTCAACGTAAACGGTGGAACCCTTGCGAAGATATTCGGATGCTATTTCGGCCAGGCGATTGAAAAATACCACCCGGTGCCATTCAGTACGTTCCTGCAATTCTCCGCTTTGTTTGTCTTTCCAGCTTTCATTGGTGGCCACGGTGATATTTGTGATGGCGTTATTGCTGGCGGTGTAACGGGTTTCCGGGTCCTTACCCAGATTGCCGATAATGATAGCTTTATTGACGCCTCTTGCCATGATGTTCTCCTAACTGATGATTGTGCTGCACAAGTAATTGTCTTGCATATTGTCCGTCTAATGCACTTATGTAAACTGTGGCTCCTGGCTGTCCATGGCGTAGGCCATAAGCGCGTCGCGATCAAGGGTTTTGCGGTCAACCTTGAGGTAGGCGATACCGTCTTCGGCCACCACCACGGCTTCGTCCACGCCGGTGATCCCCAGTAGTGTTTTGCTCAGTTTCAGTGCCTGTTGGGAATCAAGTTCGCCAACTCTCAGCAACTGGGTGGATACGGTTTTTGGGTTGCGCATACTGGCGGCGATGATGAACCAGAGGCTGGCTACCGCAGCGCAACTGGCAAAAACGCCTATGGCGCCGAATTTCTGCATCAGCCATCCACCACTGACACCGCCGAGGAAGGCCCCAAAGTTCTGTGCTGTAGCGTAGGCGCCTAATGCAGTACCTTTTAGTTCAGCCGGCGCCAACCGGGATATAAGTGACGGCAAACTGGCTTCGAGGATATTGAATGCAGTGAAATAGGCAACCAAGGCCACCACTACCGACCACAGTGCCTGATTGAACACGGCCATGCTCAACTGCGCCATGATGAGTAGGCCAATCGCGGCAAGATAAACGTGCTTTACCCGATTGCGCCGGTCCGCATACATGATGAGCGGGGACATCAAAATGACGGAAATCGGCAGAGCCACAAGATATACCTGGGTGTGTTCCGAGGCTTTGAAGTTGCCCAGTTCCCTCAGCACATGAGGCAGTGCGACAAATGTTGCAGTCATGATCATGTGCAAAATCATGATGCCGAAATCAAGCCGTAGTAACTGACTATCCTTGAGGATTCTGGCGAATTGAGTGAAAACCGGGTCGGTATCGCGGTGAAACTGGCTGATGGCCGGGGTTGGGACGTACCAGATGAGGACGACGATGCCGCATAGCGCCAAAATTCCTGTTGCCCAGAATAATCCGGACATGCCGGCAATGCTGGTGATGGCAGGGCCCAGAACCATGGCCAGAGCAAAGGCCAGACCGATACTGACACCGATAATGGCCATACCCTTGGTACGTTGTTCTTCGCGGGTCAGATCGGCGGTCAGTGCCAGGATAACAGCAGATATTGCGCCTAATCCCTGTAGGGCACGGCCGATGATAACACCGGTCATGGTGACCGACAGTGCTGAGACAATGCTGCCAACGGCAAAAATCACCAAGCCGATGATAATGATTTTTTTGCGCCCGAAGCGATCTGACAGCAATCCGAAGGGGATTTGAAAAAGTGCCTGGGTAAGGCCGTAAATGCCGATGGCGAGGCCCACGCTGAGGGGTGAAAAGCCCTCGTACTGATCACCATACAGACTGATGACCGGCAATATCATGAATAATCCCAGCATGCGTAATGAAAAGATCCCCGCCAGAGAGAAACTGGCACGCCTTTCGGTTGCGTTCATTCGCGATGGGGTGGTTTGTTGTTCCGGCATACGCCTAACCTCTTTGCTCCTGTCGGGTCTCGGCGCGTACTATAGTCCGTTTGGATTCTGGTCACCGAAAAGCGATGGATTATATTCGTATCCGCGGCGCGCGAACACACAATTTGCAGAATATTGATGTAGATATTCCACGTAACCAACTGGTGGTTGTCACCGGGTTGTCTGGATCAGGGAAATCATCTCTGGCCTTCGATACCCTCTATGCCGAAGGTCAACGCCGTTATGTGGAATCCCTGTCCACCTACGCCCGGCAATTTTTATCGGTGATGGAAAAGCCTGATATTGATCATATTGAGGGGCTGTCGCCCGCCATATCAATTGAGCAAAAATCAACCTCCCACAACCCTCGCTCAACAGTCGGGACGATCACGGATATCTACGATTACCTGCGTCTGTTGTTTGCACGCGCCGGACAGCCACGCTGTCCGGATCATGGTTTGCCCTTGAAGGCGAGTACCGTGAGCGAAATCGTAGATCATATTCTGGCGCTGGAGGACGGTGCCCGCATGCTGTTACTGGCCCCCGTCGTCAGTAACCGCAAGGGCGAGCACCAGGGGATTATCGATGGTCTGCGCGCCCAGGGCTATATCCGCGTGCGCCTGGATGGTGAAGTTTATGAACTGGACCAATTACCGGCGCTGGAGCGTAAAACCCGCCACAGTATCGAGGCAGTCGTCGACAGGTTCAGAGTGCGGGGTGATATTCAGCAGCGCTTGGCCGAATCGGTAGAAACAGCACTGGCCCTGAGTGGCGGTAAAATCAGCGTGGCCTGGATGGATGCGCCTGAGGCAGAGCCATTGGTGTTCAGTTCCCATTTTGCCTGCACCGTTTGTGGCTACAGCATCGCCGAACTGGAACCACGATTGTTTTCGTTTAACAATCCAGCCGGTGCCTGCCAACAATGCAGCGGGCTTGGGGTCACGACGTTTTTTGATCCAGTACGCATCGTCATGCATCCGGAGTTGAGTATGCCAGGTGGGGCGATTCGTGGCTGGGACCGGCGCAATGCTTATTATTTCCAAATGCTGCAGGCCCTGGGCCGACATTATCAGTTTGACCTGGAAACGCCGTACGAAAATCTGCCGGAGGCTATTAAACATGTCGTCTTGTTCGGCAGCGGGGATGAGGCGATCGAAACCACGTTTCACAGCCAGCAGCACAGCAGTTATACCCGCACACAACCGTTTGAAGGCATCATTCCTAACATGCAACGGCGATTTCGGGAGACCGAATCGAATGTGGTGCGCGAGGAGTTGGCGCGGTTTCAGGGTAGTCGGGACTGCGATGCCTGTCAGGGCTCACGCCTCAATACACAGGCGCGTTGTGTTTATCTGCAGGAACACAATCTTCCGGCCATTACCGCACTGCCGGTAGGGCAGGCTCATCAGTTCTTTCTTGATCTGAATCTGAGCGGGCAACGAGGGGCAGTGGCCGAGAAGATTATTGCAGAGATCCGCCAGCGGCTGGGATTTTTATGCGATGTTGGTTTGACCTACCTGGCCCTGGACCGGGCAGCCGGAACTCTGTCCGGCGGTGAGGCCCAGCGTATTCGCCTGGCCAGCCAGATTGGTGCCGGCTTGGTGGGGGTGATGTATATCCTCGATGAGCCATCGATTGGACTGCATCAGCGTGATAATCAGCGACTGTTGGAAACGCTGACCGCATTACGGGATATGGGCAATTCCGTTATCGTGGTTGAGCATGATGAGGATGCCATAAGAGCGGCTGATCATGTGGTGGATATGGGCCCCGGCGCGGGTGTGCATGGCGGTTGTGTGGTGGCTCAAGGGACCCCCGGGGAAGTGTGTGCACAAAGCGAGTCGTTAACCGGCCAGTATTTAAGCGGGCGGCGCCAGATAGAGGTACCCGCACGGCGGACGCCGTGGAATAGCAAACGGACCCTATTGTTAAAGGGTGCCCGGGGAAATAACCTCAAATCAGTGGATCTGGAAATTCCTCTGGGAATAATGACCTGTGTGACCGGAGTCTCAGGATCCGGTAAGTCGACTTTGGTCAATGATACCCTGCATGCCATTGTTGCTCAGGAGTTAAACCGGGCCGCCACCTCTCCTGCCCCTTATGATGAGTTGCTGGGAGTGGAATTTCTGGATCGGGTTGTTGAAATCGATCAAAGTCCCATCGGTCGTACACCACGATCCAATCCAGCAACTTATACGGGGTTGTTTACCCCGATTCGCGAACTTTTTGCAGCCACTCCAGAAGCCCGTGCACGCGGCTATGGTACTGGACGATTCAGCTTCAATGTTCGCGGTGGACGCTGTGAGTCCTGTGCCGGTGATGGTGTCATCAAGGTTGAAATGCACTTTCTGGCCGATGTTTATGTTCCCTGTGATGCCTGTAAAGGGCAGCGCTATAACCGGGAAACACTGGATATTCGTTATAAGGGCCGCACCATCCATGAGGTCCTGGACATGACCGTTGAGGAAGCAATGGGATTTTTCCATGCGGTACCGACGATCAAACGTAAACTTGATACGCTCATGGATGTCGGCTTGTCCTATCTGCATCTGGGGCAACGTGCCACCACCTTGTCTGGTGGTGAGGCACAACGGATTAAGCTTTCCCGTGAACTGTCCAAGCGTGATACTGGCCGGACCCTGTATATTCTCGATGAACCGACCACTGGATTGCACTTTTACGATATTGAACAATTGCTGCGAGTGCTGCGGCATTTACGTGAACGAGGCAATACCATCGTTGTTATCGAACATAATCTGGATGTGGTAAAAACCGCCGACTGGATTGTTGATCTAGGCCCGGAAGGTGGTGATGGTGGGGGACGTGTGGTTGTCACAGGTACCCCGGAGCAGGTTGCCATGGCAACCTACTCCCATACCGGAAGATTCCTGGATACGGTGCTAAAACGTGCTGAACGCAGGAATGGAATGTTAACGCGGCCGGAACAAGCCGTTTCATAAAAGGATTAAAGATGTCAGTGCTAATTTGCGGGTCGGTTGCTTTCGACACCATCATGATTTTTCAGGATCGATTCAAAAACCATATACTGCCCGATAAGGTCCACGTTCTGAGTGTGTCATTTCTGGTTCCGGAAATGCGCCGCGAGTTCGGTGGTTGTGCCGGGAACATCGCTTACAATTTAAAATTACTGGGCGGAGATCCGTTGCCGATGGCAACTGTAGGAAGTGATTTCGCCCCCTATGCCCAATGGATGGAGCGCCATGAAATTGATCGGCGCCACGTCAGTGTGGTCGACGATCAGTTCACGGCCCAGGCATTTATCACCACCGATCTCGATGACAATCAGATCACTGCTTTTCATCCTGGAGCCATGAACTTCTCCCATCTGAACGAGGTAAGTGAGGCCGAAGGGGTGGAGATCGGAATCGTTTCCCCGGATGGGCGCGATGGCATGATCAGGCACGCGGAGCAATTTGTGGAGGCAGGAATTCCGTTTATTTTTGATCCATCACAGGGCTTACCGATGTTCAGCGGCGATGACCTGAAGCGGTTTATCAGCCAGGCTACCTGGATGACTGTGAATGACTATGAATGGGAACTCATCAGTGAGCGAACCGGTTGGACCAAGGCGCAGGCACAACAGCAACTCAAAGCACTGATCATCACCCGTGGTGGTGAGGGCTCGGAAATCCATTGTAACGATCAGACCCTTCAGATCCCGGCGGCGCGTGCCTCCAGTACGACCGATCCTACAGGTTGTGGTGATGCGTATCGGGCAGGTCTGCTTTATGGTTTAACCAACGAATTGGATTGGGAAACCACCGGCCGTATCGCGTCGCTGATGGGGACCATCAAAATTGAACACCACGGGACACAGAATCAGAGCTTTGAGAAATCAGAATTCGAGGCCCGTTTTAAAGAGGAATTTAATCGCGAGATTTAATGCTGGCCAGAACTCCTGGTCGAGGTTGTTTAAATCCCTGCGGGCTTTGCTGAAGCATTGTCTCAACGGGGTTGGTGCGCGCACTCGGTGTCTTGTAAGAGCGCATCGAAGTCTTCAAATTTGGTCACTGGTGCGTTGCAGTGCTGGCCCTGGCACACATAGGCAATCGTGGTCGTTGACGCCTTGCGGGTTGCGAGCATGGCCGGTAAAGAGCCAGCATCGACTGGAATTGCCAGGGCTGTTCTGCGCGGGGCATAGTGGGCCAGAGCACGGTCCTGCCAACGTTGTAATTCCTGACCTTTACCACGAATAACAATGATCACTGGTGGTTGCAGGAACTCTTCCAGCGCATCGAGCAAGCTGTTGTGGGCGTGCGGGTAAGACTGTATATTAGACCAGGCATTTTCCAGGCATCGCTCCGCGGCATCGAGATATCGGGATTCGCCCAACAGGTGACCCAACCGGCCCAGCACTCTGGCCGCGACGCCGTTGCCTGATGGCAGCGCATCATCGCTCATTGGTTTGTTGCGATGAAACAAGGATTCATGGTCATTGGCTGTAAAATAGAATCCACCGCGTTCATGATCCATGAACTTGTCCAACAAGCATTCTGCCAACTCGATGGCAAAGGCCAACCCATCATCACACCATCGGCATTGCAGGAATTCAAGCTGGGCGTCTATGAGCAAAGCATAATCGTCCAGATAGGCATTTAGATGAGCACGCCCATCCTTGCTTGTGGCCAGCAAGCGGCCGTTCTGCCACATTGTTGTGCGTATAAATGACAACGCACGTTCGGCGCTGGTCAGGTAATCGGGTTCGTGGAGGATCCGTGCGGCGGTGCACATCCCCTTGATCATCAGTGCATTCCAGGAACAGAGAATTTTATCATCGAGGCCTGGCCGCACACGCAACGATCTGGATTGGAACAGTTTATCTCGAGCTGATTCGAGTAAAAATAAAATATGGTTTTGATCGAACGGACCCTTATTTTCAAGGCCTTGGAGATCCTGGCTGACGCGTAGATGCCAGGATTGGTTTTCAAAATTCGGTTCCCGATCAAGACCAAACCGGGCGCTGAAAACCTGATATTCATCCTCCTTAAGTAGTGCCTTTACCTGCTCTGGAGTCCAGACGTAGAACTTACCTTCCTCACCCTGTGAATCTGCATCCACAGAGGAGTAGTACCCCCCTTGTGGATCCTGCATCTCCGCCATCACCCAATGCGCAATGGCCTTGCATACGTGTGCCAGAGAAGGTTGGTCACTGATTTGGTAAGACTGAGCATACAGCCACAGCAAGGGACCATTGTCGTAGAGCATTTTTTCAAAATGTGGAATTGTCCATTCCGCATCGACACTGTAGCGGCTGAAGCCACCACCCAGATGGTCGAAAATCCCGCCTTCGGCCATAAGCTTGAGTGTTCGCAACAACATGTCGAGGGCACCGTCGTCACGATTGCCCTGACACAGCGTTATGGCGTAGTGACGCAACAGGCGTTCCAGGTTACTTGGGTGTGGAAATTTCGGGGCATCGCCGAAGCCACCGTGGCGTGGGTCGAAAGCGGCTTCCAGTTGTTCTCGTGCCGCTGTCAGGGGCGCTGAATCAAGCAGTGTCTGTGGTTGGTTTTGTGGCTCGAGGTGTTGCATGGCGTTGCTCAGTGCCCGACGCTGAGCGTCGATGTCGGCGCGATGTTGACGAAAGTATTCTTCCACTTTGAGCAGAATTTGTTGAAATGCCGGCAGGCCATGGCGTGCCGTATCGGGGAAATACGTGCCGCCGAAAAAGGGTGTCTGATCTTCAGGTGTCAGGAACATCGTCAACGGCCAGCCCCCCGGGCGACGGGTAATCAACTGGTGTGCTGTTTGATAAATCCGATCAATGTCAGGGCGTTCCTCGCGGTCAACTTTGATGTTGATGAACAGCTCATTCATCAGATCTGCGGTATCACGATGCTCGAATGATTCGTGGGCCATCACATGGCACCAGTGGCAAGCCGAATAGCCGACCGATAACAGAATCGGTTTGCCAGTTTCCTGTGCGCATTGCAAAGCGGCCTTGCCCCAGGGATACCAGTGCACAGGGTTGTATGCGTGCTGAAGCAAGTATGGGCTGGTCTCGTTGCGTAAATGGTTACAAGCCGTCATGTGGGGTCCATTAGTATACCGGTGAACATCTCGAAGCCCGGGATGGAAATTTTATTTTGACCACAGTTCTAAGTGT
>CAZAWX010000164.1:0-8751 GCA_964488985.1 uncultured Ectothiorhodospiraceae bacterium | reverse complement strand
GAATACCGGCCTGTCACGCCGGGGGTCGCGGGTTCGAGTCCCGTCCGCTCCGCCATTGTTGACATCAGGGCGCCAAAAGGCGCCTTGATCGTTTGATTAACAAATGTGCTGAAACACGCACGACGAGATAAGCGCCAGAATGCTTCAATTTATTCGGGATCAGGCCAGCGGTTGGATTGCCTGGGTCATCGTAATCCTGATCATCATTCCATTTGCCCTGTGGGGAGTCCATCAATTTCAAGGCGGTGGAACGACCCAGGCTGTTGCCAATGTTAACGGGACTGAGATCAGTCGTTCTGTTTTTCAACAGGCATACCAATCCCAAAGACAACAATTGCAGCGCATTTTTGGAGGTCAGCTACCTTCCCTGTATAACGAAGATCGTCTGCGTAAAGATACCCTTGAGCAGATGATCAACGATGAGTTGATTCTCCAGGCGAGTATCAACACAGGTATGCGCATTGGCGATGATCAATTGCTGCAGTCGATACAGTCATTACCCACGTTTAATTCAGATACTGGATTTTCAACTGAGCAGTATTCGATATTTTTACAATCACGTGGTTTGACTGCGACTGGGTTTGAAGCCGATATGCGTCGATCAGTATTGAGCCAGCAACTCATTGCCGGTATCCGCAGTTCAGCGATCGTGACCAAATCAGAAATTGAAAAGGCGCTGGTGCTGAGCAACGAAAAACGCCGCTTTACACGCCTTGATATTGCTCAGTCCGTGGAAAACATGGCCGCTGTGGATGAGGCAAAAATACGTGCATACTTCGATGCAAAAAAATCGCAATTCGTGATACCTGAACGCGTAAAAATCGCCTACATAGAATTATCACGCCAAGACATTGCGAAGACTATTCGCGTAGATGACCAGGCGTTGCGCAAACTATATGAGAACAATAGCCGAAGTTATAACACGCCTGAGCAGCGTAAGGTCAGGCACATTCTGATTCAGGTTGCCAGTGACGCTGATGAGGCGACAGTAGCTGCAGCCAAAGAAAAGCTTCTGGCCTTGTCCGCACGTATCAAAAAAGGTGAATCATTTACCGCAGTTGCCAAGGTAAACTCCGATGATCCTGGCTCTGCCTCAAAAGGCGGAGACCTGGGGTTCTTTGGTAAAGGGGTTATGGATCCCGCCTTTGAAAAAACAGCATTCTCGCTGCCCAAGAATAAGCTCAGCGAACCCGTTCGCAGCAGTTTTGGCTGGCATCTGATAGAAGTCACGGGGGTTCAAAAGAGCCAGGCAAAACCATTTGAAAAAATGCGCGAAACATTGGCGCAGAATTACCGGAATGAACAGGCTGATCAAATATTTGCTGAGCAGATTGACCAATTGGCAACACTCGCTTTCGAGCAATCAGATACCTTACAACCCGCGGCTGATGCCTTAGGTCTTGAAGTACAACACAGTGATTATTTCTCCAGTAATGGTTTGAAGGGAAATCGCCTACTTTCCCATGCAAAGGTACTCCAGGCTGCATTCTCGGCTGATCTGAAAAATTCTGGGATTAACAGTGAATTATTAGAGCTTGGGCCAAATAATGTTGCGGTTTTACGGGTCATTGGGCAAAAAGCATCCGAGCCAGAAAAATTTGCGGATGTGCGGGACGAAATTATTGAAAAATTGAAATTACAAGCTGCAGTCAAGTTGGCAACGCAGCGCGGTAAGGCGCTTTTAAATGAGCTGAAAAATGGTAAAGATCGTCTCCAGGCCGCAGATGAAAATCAGCTGAAGTGGTCTGAAGAACAAGCAGTAACGCGTCGATCTCAGGGGCTGGTTCCGGCCAATGTTCTCAAGAGGCTGTTTAAGATGTCGGTACCTGCGACTGACAGTGTCCGTTACGCGGGACTGGAAGTCCCCGGAACAGGATATACGGTCATCGCACTTGTTGCTGTCGAGGAGGCAAAACCAGGCGAGAAGGGCGCTCTGGATGAAAAGTCAATCCGCCAGACATTGATCGGCAGCACAGGAGAACAGGCATTTTCGGCGCTCGTCAAGAGCTTGCGCGAGAAGTCTGAAATCCAGACGTTCATGCAAAACGTTACCTCTTCTGAGGGCTTTTAGAATTAAAGCTGGCGATTTATGTCAGCCCGACTGTTTAATCAGCCTGCTTTTACGACTAAATCGTTTTTTCAAAAACTCCATTTGATCCGTCAGTATTCGGCGGTTTGAAAGAAATAGATATTCCGCACGGTTTGGTACATATGGCACTGCAACCAGACACATTCGGGCTTCTTCCGGTGTTCTCGCACCTTTACTGTTGTTGCACGATTTGCAGGCAGTGACGACATTGTTCCAGGCATTACCGCCCCCTTGCGATAGTGGCCTGACGTGGTCCCGCGTCAATTGCTGGTCTTGATAGAGGTTACCGCAATACATGCAAATGTTGCCGTCACGCCGGAACAGTTCCCGATTTAACAGTGGCGGAACGAGGCTTGCCAGAGGATGTTTTCGGGAATAGCCGTGCACGGCTATGATAGAGCTGATCTGCAGTAAAGAGCGTTTGCCGCTGCTGCGGTTAATCCCGCCACGGAAGGTGAATTGAGTATTGCCTGCACTCCAGGCGATCATCGCCTTGCTGGCAAGAACTACGGCATTTTGCCAGGGGATCCAGCGAACAGGTTGTCCGGTAACATCAAGGCGTAATATTAAGTGCAGGTTTTCCATGGTAATGGAACAAATTGCGTTTTCCATATATGGGTTTGCCATATTCTGCATGAATACAGATGCGGTGCAACATTCGTACTGAAACTTTTCTATTTTGATATACTCGTCACGATCGTTGACGCAGTAGTTCTTGTGTACGCGACAGGCGAAGGATACATTCACAATAATCGTTTATTAATGGGTAATCCCCGTGGCAAACATACACAATAATCATGGCGATGCTAGATTGCTAGGTGATCTGGCTTTTGTCAGCCGTACGTTCGAAGGTTCGTTTAAAGATACGCCGTATGTGCTTGATATGGATGCCAATCTGTATATCGGGCCGGCGGATCATTTGAGCCGGGATATTCATGCTTGTGTGGAAGTGATTTTACAGTTTTTACACCAGACGCATCGCGTTGAGGGATCAGTACGTGAAATTTTGACCGATCGCTGTAAGTTGCTGGATGCCTTTATTCGTTTCGATGAAGCACGAACTGATAATGAGGAGAGTGAGTTTCGAATCATTCTTCACGGCACCTATGATGGGGAGCACCTGATCAACAGCGCCGATGATGATTTGCCTGCAGGGCCATGTGGCCGTGCCGTAAATCAGGTGAAACTGCGGTTTTATCGGCTATGTCAGCGCCTGGATCCGGAATTCACCAAACGCGAGTTGAATGCTGCGCAACAAGCCGAAGAACAGCGCATCCTGGCGTCTGCCTACGCCTGAATGAGTGCAATTGCTTAAATACTGAAAACAGTTTTCATATCGCCCACCTGGATACCTGCGTTGTTCAGTCGTCTTGTGTCCATGAAATCTTCGACACCAGCAAATATTTCGGGTTCTAATTTCGCTCAATAATTGCAAGGCAGTCCGTGTGCAGCGTTTCCTCTCAGCGCGCCGAACCCCGGGTGCTGACAGCCAGAGGTATAAAATCATCCATGGTCAATAACGCCATTCATCTTAATGGCTGGGCATGCCAATGATATTAAAACCGGAATCGACATAGATGATTTCACCGGTGATCCCGTTTGCCAGATCTGAGCATAAAAATGCCGCCGCATTTCCAACATCATCAAGGCTTACATTACGCCGCATTGGCGCATTATTCGCCGCATCTTCCAGAAATTTACGGAATCCGGAAATCCCCGCAGCTGCAAGGGTTTTCATGGGGCCGGCTGATATGGCATTGACACGGATCCCCTCTGGGCCAAGTGCTTCGGCCATATAGCGGACATTAGCTTCAAGAGAAGCCTTGGCAACGCCCATGACGTTGTAGTTAGGCATGACCCGCTGTGCGCCCAGGTAGGACAGAGTGATGAGGGCACTGTCATGGTCACGCAGCATTGGCCGGGCGGCTTTGGCCAGGGCTGAAAAACTATAGGCGCTGATATCATGGGCGATACGGAATGCCTCCCGATCCAGACTGTCAAGATAATCCCCTTTCAGCGCTTCGCGCGGGGCGAAAGCGACCGCGTGGACAACAATATCCAGAGTATCCCAGTATTTGCCCAGTTCGGTAAAAACGGCATCAATCTGGGTGTCACTTTCCACATCACAGGGCAGACATAGTTGTGAGTTGAGTTCAGTTGCGAGTTCCCGTACACGGGGTTCGAGACGTTCATTCTGGTAGGTGAATGCCAGTTCAGCACCCTCACGGTGCATCGCCTGAGCAATTCCGCTGGCGATTGAACGTTGACTAGCAACACCCACTATAAGCGCGCGTTTTCCTTTCAGAAATGCCATGAGTAACGTGTTCTCCACATCAGTAACAAAGATGTATTGTACCGACAATCGAACCCCATCCAAAGCAGCACAGCCTGATTGATGGGTATATTTGCAAGGATTTATTTGCGCCTTAATTGTGGATTGCTGGCCTCGCGAAGCCCTTCGCCGACAAGATTAAAAGCCAGCACAACCGTAAATATGGCAGTGCCTGGGATAAAGAACATCCACGGCGCATCAAATATATAATTTTTCCCATCGGCGAGAATATTCCCCCAGGTGGCTTCTGGCGGCTGCACGCCAAATCCAAGAAAACTCAGTGCGCTTTCCGTCAGTATCGCTGTGGCGATGCTGATTGTTGCAGAGACCAGGATAGGAGCCAAAGCATTGGGCAAGATATGCACCAGCATCAGGCGCCTTGCCGGGATGCCGCTGGCAACGGCGGCGAGTACAAAATCACGCTTGCGCAGGCTTAGAAATTCGGCACGGACGAATCTTGCTATCCCCATCCAACTGGTCAAACCCAGCACCACCATAATGTAGAAAATGCTCGAGGGTAAAAGTGCAACAACAGTTAAAATCAGGAAAAAAGAAGGGAAGCACAAAAATACATCAGTAAGTCTCATTAATACGGTATCGATACTGAATGGACCCATTTTCCTGTTACCGTAAAAACCGGCACAAGCCCCAACCAGGATCCCGGCTGATACGGCAATGAACATCGCAACCAAACCGATTGACAGGGAGACAAAACTACCTTGTAGCATACGGGCGAAGATATCGCGGCCCAGATCATCAGTGCCGAGCAGATAAATACCGAGAACGGGTTTTTGTGTGGCGGGTAAGTTTTCTGATGCACTGGAAAATGGCGGTAAAAGCTTGTCCATCAAGCGGACTTCAGCCGGATCAAACACGACGATCCATTCGGTGCAGACTTTGCCAATGATGGCAACAAAAATAAGCACCACAAGAATGAGCAGGCCCGTACTGGCAATTTTGTCGCGGCGAAAATAGCGCCATAACTCGGAATACCGACCGCGCATTATGGGTGGTTTACCCGTGGGTCGGCCAGCGTGTAAAGCAAGTCAGCCAACGTTGTACCGAGAATGGTCAGTGCTGCTGCGAACAGATTTAAGGTGAGGATGACCGGGTAATCGCGGGCCAGAATTGCCTGGTAACCAAGACGGCCGATCCCGGGCCAGGCGAAAATCTGCTCGAAGATTACGGAACCACCGATGAGTCCCGGTAGCAGCAACCCAAACATGGTGATGGCAGGCAATAGTGCATTTCGTAGTGCATGTCGATACACCAGTTGAACTCGGGGTAAACCTTTTGCGGTTGCTGTGCGGATATAGTCCTGATCGAGGACTTCGACCATCTGCGAACGGACGTATCTGGATAATATGGCAATACCACCGAGTGCAGAAATGATGGCCGGAAGTGCCAGATGCCAGAGCCTGTCCATTGCACGTTCAAACCATGAGGCTTCCTGGAGGCCGAAGCTGAACATCCCAATCACTGGAATTTCAAAAATCCGCACCACCCAGAGAATGACCAGATATGAAAAGACAAACCCCGGAATTGATATCAAAGCGTAGGCAATGACAGTAGAACTGCGATCAAACACTGAACCGCGTTGCAGTGCGCCATGAATGCCAATGGGGAAAGACAGCGTCCAGATGAGTAAGCTCGAACAGATAAAAAGAGGCAGGGAGTTCATGAAACTACGACCGATTTTAGCGACGACAGGCAGGCCATCGCGTTGTGATTTCAGTTCGCCGGTTGCCAGATCGCGGATCCACAAGCCATATTGCTTGTACAGAGGTTCATCGAGGTGAAATGCAGCTCGAATTAAAGCGACATCTTCGGGTTTCATTCGTGGGTTGGCTGGATCCACTTCGCTGGGTTCGCCGGGAGCGAGGTGAATAACCGCGTGGGCCAGAATTGAGACGATAAATAACAGGATGGTCTTGGAGGCCAGGAGGCGCAGAATTGAAATCAGCATACCCATGGCAAATCTTCAGAAATCCGGCGAATGGGCAATTTTTTGCCATCGGTTCATATAGTAAAACAAATTTCCGGCCCCACCCGGGCGTACTGGCACAATCTGATTGCTTGAATTGTGCATCACGATACGTTTATCCAGGAGTTGGGTTCCTTGAGGGGCAAACAGAAAGGTATAGGGTTGGAGTTTGGCTATAATCCTGTGCAGTTTGTGCGCCAACTCGATTTGCTTGTTGTCGTCATATTCTCTGCGTATTTGTTCCATCAAAATATCTGCCTGGCGATTTTTAAAACCAATAAAATTTAATTGATTAGGACCGGTTTGGCTTGAATGCCAAATTTGATACTGATCAGGATCGAGTTCGAGTTGCCAGCCCAATATGACGGCGTCAAATTTCCCCGGGTTGATGAAATCCTTCAAAAATACGGACCATTCAAATAACTGGATGTGGCTTTTTATACCCATTCTTTGCCAGTACCGTTGCACGATACTGGCGATTGCTTTGCGCCGTAAATTACCGTTATTGGTAATTAAATTGAACTCCAGAACTTTACCGTTTCGTTCCAGCCAGCCTTGCTGGTTTTTATGCCAACCAAGCTGATTGAGTAACTTCTGAGCTGCCAGTGGATCGTAGGCGAGGGCAGGTATGTGCTTATCGTACCAGGGACTATTGCGTGGAAATGGACCCGTGGTGCGTTGGCCTTCACCAAACAGTACGTACTGAATGATGGCACGCGTATCAATGGCCATACCGAGCGCACGCCGCATATCCGCATTTGCAAAGATTGATTTTCGCTGATTGTAGCCGATATAAGTGTAGCCGTTACTGAGGATGGAAAATGACTGGTATCGTTTGTCAGCCCGATAACGCCTGGCCTGGTGAGGTTCAACTTGAAAGGTATCTACCACCCCGGAACGAAATTCCAGTTCCTTGGTAAGTTGATCCGGAATTATTCGGTAATAGTACGTCTCAATCAATGGAACGCTATCCCAATAATTCAGATTTTTTTCGAGTTTGATAAATTCACTGCTTTGCCATTGTGAAAACCTGAACGCACCCGTGCCGATAGGGTGGCGATTGAAATCGGAACGACGCAAGGCGTTAAACGCAGTACCACTGTGAAGCCCGTCAGGCACAATACCAACCGTCCATGCGTTTAAAGCCGATGAAAACAGGCGTTTGTAAGTAACATCAAGGGTATGGGGGTCGATGATACGAATCGCCTTTACAGGCTCGAAGCTGGAGCGCAACGGGGAGCGATTCAAAGGCGCCATAATGGTGTTGTATGTAAACAGCACATCATCAGCTTTAAACGGTATGCCGTCGTGAAACTGAACTGACTTGCGCAAATTGAAACGGATAATGGGATTATGTTCGAGTAACGGCACGTTATTCGCTTGCCTGTTCTCCTGCGTGCCAACGTGTTCATTCGTGGCTAGAGTGGCCCTATTCGTGGCCCTGTTCGTGTCCCCATGCCCATATTGTTTACCCAGTATGAGCAAAATACTGTCGAGCAAATCAGGTACAACATGATTTAGCGAGAATTTGATTCGCTGTGGTATTGATGCATTCGCCTGAGTCAGAGCAAGGGCATCAATTTTATTCGCAAGCGCCCTATGTTCTGGTTTTGCGAGACCTTTACGCAGGCGCGCAAGGACGTTATTTGCCGCATCGGCACCCTCCGTCAAGTCAGCCTCGATACGCAGGAAGGCCTCTTCGCGTAATTCCCAGGACGTTGCCAGGGCACCGTGAAGCTTCAGATCATTACCAACTTTAAGTAATCCATCAAAGACCAAATCGACAATCCTGCCACTCGATGTGTCCGCATGGAGTACAGGATTCAATGTTCTGGCATCACCAGAGGAAGATTCGATAAATGTTTTAAGGCGGGATGCCTGCTGATTGTGTCCGTAACGAGGCACCCAGATTGCGGCCTGTAACAACAATAGTAACAACGCGGCGGGAACGAGCAGCAAAAACCTGCGAAGAAACATCTTTGCTCAACCCGAACGTAGATTTGTCCCGTGAGCCACTACTTCCACGGGAGGGTATGGATACTGGTAGCGGTAATTATTTTGTCAGTCGCAATGCACCCAGCTTCCATAGGTGCATTCATAGGTTATACCTGCTGACTCAACCATACTTCCCTCTTTGAATTGCGCTCCGTTCCAGTAGCAAATATTTTCACCCGGTTCCATAACGAGGGTGGCATCTTCGGCACCGGGATCCATGATGGGCGAATTCCGTTGGCCAGAATCCATTGCAGCAACCTGTGTTTTGTCAGGCATTCGACTCTCCAGTAAGGGTGATAATCAAACTCATTCCGCGCTATTGAGGCTGGGAAAAGTCTAACACACAGTCAC
>CAZAWX010000163.1:0-8814 GCA_964488985.1 uncultured Ectothiorhodospiraceae bacterium | reverse complement strand
GTTTTCGATCGAGAATGCGGGACACTTCGCTGTCCGGGTCGAGCAGGTTGCCGAACTTGCGCGCACCGACCGGACAAACTTCAACGCAGGCCGGGTAACGCCCGTGGCGTGTGCGCTGAATACAAAACGTACACTTCTCGACGACACCCTTCATACGTGGCCGGTTGCCGAGGTAATGCGTTTTGGGGTTTATCTCCTCTTTGGGAAGATTCGGCTTACCCCAGTTGAAACGGCGCGCCCAGTAAGGACAGGCATCCATGCACTGGCGGCAGCCGATGCACCAGTTGTAGTCGATGACCACAATACCGTCAGGCTCGCGGTAAGTCGTCCTCACCGGACAGACCTTGACACAGGGTGGCCGCTCGCACTGCATGCAGGCAATCGGCATGTAAAAGGCGTCCTTCTCAGGGACCTGTTCTGGCTCGTAGTAGTGCTCGCCTTCCAGCGTGACTCCGGCGGGGCTGTATGCGTTGCCCCCCACCTGGATGCCGCCAGAGTCGGGATAGCCCTGGTTCATCTTCTCGCGAGTGAAGGCGCCCTTTTTCATCTTGATGACGCGAATCCATTCGACCTCCTGCTCGCCACCGCGCGACTGGTTGTTTTCCTGTACGCAGGCCTTGACGCAGCGGCGGCAACCGATACATTTCTGGATATTCAGTGCATACCCGAATAAAACCCCCTCCTTTGCTGGCGTGGTATCGACCGTGACAGACTTGCCGTACTCCTCCGAGTAGCGCCTCTCCAGCCGGGCTTTTGTCTTCGCCTTCTCCTCCTTGGTCATCAGACGATAGTTGCCCTGGAACCACTCAGCCCACTCCGTCTTCGCCTGGGCATTATCGGAGTTGGTCAGCAGCGCTGCTGCGCCCATAAGCGAGGCGAGGCTGATGGTGCTCGCGTCTTTGAGAAAGCCACGACGTGAGGAACTGAACGTTTTTTCGGACCTCTTCGCCTGCCCCGGCCGGGCTTTGCGGTGCGAGGGCGGCTTCACGTCAGGATCGACGTGAGGCGCCCTTTCTTGAGTGGCCAATTTTTTTGACATGGCTCGGCTGTTACCTCCTTGAAGCTTGCACGATAGGAGCGCACACAATTCCGCGACTGACCACGGATACGCACTGTCTCAAGGTCAGGCGGCACGCCTGACAGGCCTCTGAACCGTTTCAACCCGGTCTTTGGCCAACCACCGCCTTAGATCGCGGCGCGACAAGACCGTCCGTACCTGGCCGTCTTCCACGATCGGCAGGTGCTTGAACTGCCTCTCGGTGACTAACTCCATTGCAGCGCCAACGGACATCTTCGGCGAGACGCAGCAAGGATCCAGCGTCATTACTTCGCAGATTCGCGTGTTGCGAGGGTCGCGTTCGGGAATCAACACGTTACGCAGTGCATCCCGATCTGTGAAGATGCCGACAAGCTTTTTGTCATTCATAATCAGCAGGGAATCGCAACTCTGTTCGGTCATTATCGTGATGCAGTCCATTACCAAAGTGTCGGCTTGAACCATATGTGTCGCATCGTCTTCACTTAACAATCTACGCAGGGGTACTGCGCTCCTGTCCTGTGACGGCATTGGCTTCAAATACACGATGACAGCGGTTGCGATAGTGATCAGAGCAAATGCACCCAATGCAATTGTTGAAACGAGCATCTGTTCCTGTTCCAGTTGCGCGGCAAACGTCGCAGGGGAAAACAGCGCCAGTCCAACGCCGGTGGCCAACATATCAAGAAGTTTTGTCATCGTTAATCTCCTCAACTACGGGTTTGACGACCAAAGTTAGGTTCTAGCTTGAAACCTGGTTTAAGTACTTTGGAACGTTCACATCCTCGTGGGTGGGTGTTAGCGCCATCATGCAGGAAGCGCGATTCGGCCTACAAGAGGCAAAGAGCCCGAATTGACTGGGACTTTAGTCCCGCTTTGTGTGGGGACCTTCGTTACTAGCAGTGAGAATACGCTTATGATAGGTTGGCGTTGTTATCATCCACCTCCGGCGGTCACAATGGGCTTTTCGCCTCCATGAGCTTTACCCGGTATCTGCAGGTCGGCGGGTTCGTTGTGCTGTTTATCGGCATGCTGGTTATGGGTATCTGGCTCAGCGGCACGATGGAGCAGCAGGTGATCTATCACGAAGGGGAGCTCTTCGCTCTCTATGTGGACAGCGTCTTTTCGGACCGCGTTGAGTCTCTCGTGGACGATGAACTGCTAAGTGACGCAGACATCATTGCCCTGGATAAACTGTTTTTTGGCACCAAGCTTGGGGAGCGCATCGTCGAGTTCACGCTCTGGTCGAGTGACGGTCACATCCTCTACAGCACCAAGCTCACCTCGATCGGTGCCCAGTTTGAGCCAGGACCGGCCATTGCAGCGGCATTTCGCGGCGAGACCCAATCGCACATGTCCACGCGCAAAGACCAGGAACGCCAGATCGAGGGTGCTCGAGGGCCGGCGCTCATCGAAACCTACTCGCCGGTGCGCGATCCGGGGACCCAATCGATCCTGGCGGTCTCGCAAATCTCTCAAACGACCGATGTCCTCACCCAGGCCATTGGAGCGGCCCGGCAACAAAGTTGGATGGTAGTGATCGCTGCAACGACCGTCATGTACCTGCTCCTCGCCATCCTAATCAGACGCACGAGCAACAGCATCGTCACCCAGCAGAAGCATCTACAGGAGAAAGTTTCCCGGCTCACGAACCTGCTCAGGCAGAACGAGGATATTCACGAGAGGGTAGCCCGTGCTGCAGGACGTGCGACGGCGCGGAACGAGCGCTTCCTGCACCGTATCGCGGCCGATCTGCACGACGGCGCGGGCCAAGGCATTGCGCTTGCAATGATGCGTTTGGAACAAATGGCGGAAGTGTGCAGCACCTGCGGTACCGAGATCGGCAGCAGGGGCGATACGGTAGCCGGGCACTTCAAGACACTTCAACAGGGGCTGAATTCTTCTTTGAAGGACATGCGGTCGATTTCGAAAGGGCTGCATCTGCCCGATATTGAGGCAATGTCTCTGGCTGATATTGCACGTCGCGTGGTGCGCAACTATCAGCGCACCTCGGGCACTGAGGTTCAGCTGACAATCCACAGCGTGCCCGAGGACGCGTCGCTGCCTGTGAAGATCAGCTTGTTTCGCGTGCTGCAGGAGTCGTTGGCGAATGGTTTTCGGCATGGCGGCGCGGTGAATCAATGCGTGCTGCTGAGCACATTGGAGCACAAATTGCAGATCGAAGTGCGCGACGAAGGAAAAGGCTTCGACCCGCAAGCCATTGATACCGAAAACCACCTGGGTCTCGAGGGCATGCGGGAGCGCGTCGAGGTTCTGGGAGGAAAATTTTATATATGGAGCGCTGTGGGCAAGGGTACGGTTGTCCGTGCCGATCTACCCTTGACCAGCGCCAGCATCTCATGAATGAACCGATCCGCATCTTGATCGCCGATGATCATGCGCTGTTCCGCGATGGCGTCTTCCATGCGCTCGCCGCAGAGTCCGACCTTGAGGTAGTGGGCCAGGCAAAGAGCGGTGAAGAGGCGCTACGCCTAGCCATTGATCTCGTCCCCGATGTCGTTCTGCTCGACATCGGCATGCCGGGCCAGGGAGGGCTCGCAACATTGGAGAAGTTGTCGCAAGTCTGTCCGGTGACGAAAGTTGTGATGCTGACCGTCTATGACGAGGAAGAACAGTGGCTCACCTCGTTCAAAGCCGGCGCCCGCGGCTACGTGCTGAAGGGTGTATCGCCACGCGAACTGGCCAACATCGTACGTCAGGTTTCTGCCGGAGACGTCTACATGTCGCCGGCACTTGCCGCCGACATGCTACGCGAGCTGACCGAAGGGCCGACGAAGGACCCGTTTGGCGATCTCTCGGAGCGCGAGCGCGAAGTCTTGAGTCTGGTAGCCGAGGGTCTGACCAACCGCGAGATCGGTGAGCGCGTGCATCTCGCGGAGAAGACAGTCAAGAACCACGTGACGAACATACTGGGCAAGCTGCATGTGCGAAGCCGTGTGGAAGCTGCGTTGCTCGCTGCCCGGAAAAACGGGTGGAAATAGTGCGGTCACCCTTGTACTGTCACTCGCACGCATCTTCAGTTCTCACTCAAGCGTGTGACGAAGCAACCAGGAGCTAAATACATGTTAGGCTGTTACCAGGCAGGAAGCCGTTCAGCGAAAGCACGTGTCGACCGCCGTTTGTTTTCTGCCAATATGCCGGGGCGTTCGCTGACGGTACTGCTTTGTTATTTCATCGTGTCGATCTTGCCGCAGATCGCGAGTGCTCAAGGTCCTGAGAGCGGCAAGAAAGTCGTGGAGGCGGTGTGCGCCACCTGTCACAGGACCGGCGTGAACGGTGCCCCGAAAATCGGTGAGCAGCAAGCATGGGCGAAGGTCGCATCTCAGGGTCTCACCCACCTCACGGAGGTTGCACTCACGGGCATCCGAAAAATGCCACCGCATGGTGGTAACCCCGATCTCACCGACACTGAAATCGAGCGCGCCATTACCTACATGGTCAACAAGTCGGGCGGCCACTGGATCGAGCCTATCAGCAAGTCCACTCCTCTGGCCCAACGCAGCGGCGAGCAGATTGTGCGGGCGAACTGCGCCAAGTGCCACCAAACCGGTGTAGGGGGCGCGCCGAAGATCGGCGACCGCGTTGCCTGGATCCCGCGGCTCAAGCAAGGATTCAACGTTTTGGTTCACTCAGCGATTAGGGGGCACGGGTCGATGCCCTCGCGTGGGGGTGTGGGTGATATCACCGATTCTGAACTTCGGGCCTCGATAGTCTTCATGATCGACGGAACCTGGCCTGCATCATCAGATCGTTGACGGGGTGCTTGGAAAGGTACTGACAAATGGGGTTTCTTTCTTACTCGTGTAGACAAAAACTTATTCTGGTGGTACGTGTTATCAGGCCGGTACGAACCAGCAGGCAACCATCCCCTGGCCGATAGCCCACAAAAACTAACTCAGTGATGTGGCGCTTCAACCTGTGCTGCTTGTCCGAACGCGCTGAGCCGAGTCATAAAGGTGTGATCTCCTTCAGTCGCCACAAAACCCAGAAATACCGTCACACACAAGGGTGGCAGCAGGATGGCAAATATCAGTACCAGGCGTTCCCAGGCCATGTGCATGAAAATTGCAATGGTGAGACCGGCCTTCAGGAGCATGAACAGGACGATTAAAAAACCAGCGCAGCAGACTTTGCTCACAGCAATTTGAGACTATGGCCATTGGTCACTCCCGCACATATATGTGGGAGGAAATTAAGTGGGACAGCAGCGGATCCAGCCCCTTTTTTTAGTCCTCCTCTGGTCTCGGTAACCACTTTGTAAGTGTTTCGAAGAGGTTATTGAGATTAATCGGCTTGGCTACAAAGTCATTCATACCGGCCTCCAGACAGTCCTTGCGATCTTCTTCGAAGACATTGGCAGTCGTCGCCAGGATGGGCAGTGCCTCTTTTCCCGGCATGGAGCGAATCAGACGGGTTGCTTCCAGACCATCCATCTCCGGCATCTGGATGTCCATCAGGATCAGGTCGTAGTCATTTGTACGCACCCTGGACACTGCCTCACGACCGTTCTCTGCCGTATCCACGTCCAAACCGGCACGACTGAGCAAGGCCACCGCCACTTCAAGATTGATGGCATTGTCTTCCACCAACAGGATAGGCAGACCCTGGTGATGGGGTAGCAGCCCTGTGGTGGTACTTTCCGCTACTGCTGCACTCGACATCTCCCCCTGACCAGGATCCAACCGGGCAGTAAACCAGAATGTACTACCCTGACCTAACTCACTTTCCGCACCCGCCTCACCGCCCATCAACCGCGCCAGTCGCCGGGTGATGGCCAGACCCAGACCGGTGCCGCCGTACTTGCGTGTGGTGGAGGTATCGGCCTGTTCAAAGGACTCGAACAACACGGCAAGCTTCTCAGCTGCAATACCAATACCGGTGTCCTGAACCTCGAAACGCACCAGGATGCCAGTGTCGTCTTCTTCCAGTTTGATGGCACGCAGGGAGACGGTGCCACTTTCGGTGAACTTGATGGCATTGCCAATGTAATTGAGCATGGCCTGGCGCAATCGGGTCAGATCACCTCGGAGCCAGGGCTGTACTTCGCCCAGGTCCACCTCCATGCTTATTCCTTTGGTTGTAATTTGTTCCTTGAACAGCGACTGGAGATGCTCGAAGACCGAATTCAGGTTAAAATCCATTTTTTCCAGGACTAACTTGCCGGCCTCAATCTTGGAGATATCCAGGATGTTATTGATAATCGACAACAGGTGTCCTGCGGAGGTATCTATCTTGGTGAGCTGCTCTGATTGCTTAGCTGTCAGATTCTCCTGCTGCAACAGGTGGGTGAGACCGATAATGGCATTCATAGGAGTGCGGATCTCGTGGCTCATATTGGCCAGAAATGCACTCTTGGCCTGATTGGCAGTTTCAGCCCTTTCCTGGGCTTCAGTCAACTGTTTGGTGCGACTCCCTACCAATTGCTCTAAATGATGTCTGTGGTCATCCAGCTCGTGCGCCAGCTGTTTCTTTTCCGTGATATCTATCATCGAGCCTACGGCACTGTGTGGAAGTTCTTCCCCGTCTTTGAATATCGGCACACAATTAATTGAAATCCATCTCAAATCCCCATTGGGAATGTGAATTCCCATAATGACATCTGAAGATGTCTCGCCTGTTCGTAATGTATGGATCATAGGATGAGATTCACCGGGAAAAGGTGAGCCATCTTCACGGATAGACTTCCAAACAGGATCTAATGAAGCTTCCTCGATCAATTGATCCTTGCTCATTCCAAGAATTCGTGCTGCACTGCTGTTTGCAGCTACGATACTCGAATCCTTCAATTGGTAAAAAACACCTTCGCTCAGTGCTTCGAATAAGGTCTGGAATCTGAGCTCATTTTCAATCTTTTCTGACTCAGCATTCTTGCGTTCGGTAATATCCAATTAAGGGACCATATTCAGGACTGGTACTGACTTCTCCGGTTCGAATGTCAAGATCAAACCAGCCTTGCTGTGACGCGCTGAGCGCAAGTTGCAGACGTTCCTCAGTTGACTTTCGCGCATCGACTTCTCGTCGCAATTTTCTGTTGAATTGAAAAAGCACGATGAGCAAAATAGCACTCGTAACAATTATGGCAGAAGTGATCTTCAGGCCACGATAGTCCATCAATGGGTCCGATACCGGAGTGGGGTCAAACAAAAACCCTGTGGCCTTGCTGCCGGGTTCCATCATGCCCAACTCTGATAAGATTTCGATCATCCTTTGCCAGCGACCTGGATTCATATGGCCGATCTCAATGAGAGGATTTGATACTAACGATTTGGTTATCCTGGCCTCCGCGAGCAAATGTTGGCGAGTTTGTTTTGCACGATACTTGTTCAGGATCAGCTCGATAATCTCCTCCGGATTTTCCATGGCGTAATTCCATCCTCGCAGACTGGCTGCCCTGAAGGTCCTGGCCCGGTCAGGAAATTCTTCAACTTCCATTTTGGAGGTGACCAGCACGTCGCCGTAGAAATCTACGCCATAATCAAGAGGTGCTATCACCACGACAGGAATATTGGCTTCCCTCAAAGTAATCACTTCGTTGGAAAGGTACCCATCAATTGCGTCAGTTTTGCCATCAATTAGGTCCTGTAAATGGTCTCCTTTGGCTTGTTTACGGAAATGTGTCGGATCGATGCCTTCCCTTGCGAGCATTGCGGACAGCTCAACGTGCCCACCTGGCCAAATAACTGTCCTGTCTTCAACAAGGTCATGGGGGCTTCGAACGCCGCTGTCAGCACGGGCGATGATTACATTGGGTGAGTGTTGGAACAAAGCGGCAAGGACGATAAGCTGTGCACCCTATGCCCGACTAGTGAGCAACCCAGCAGCGTGGGCTGTGCCGTATTTTCCGGGACCGGAGAGCACCTGGTTGAAAGTTTGGGTGCCCGGCCCACCCTCAACCAGCGTAACCGCCAAACCTGATTCCCGGTAGAACCCCTTCTCCAGGGCGGCATAATAGCCGGCAAATTGAAACTGGTGGTACCACTGTAGATACAGTGTTATCTCTTCGATCGCAGGGACTGGGTCTGTCTCAGTACCGGCGAATGGATTTGAGATCGTAGCCCATGTGGGAGTCAAGCCAAAAAAAAGCACCAGAACCAGTGACACAGAGCAAATCGACACTGGGTAACGGCTGGCTTGAGAGCGCGTTGTCATGATGAGTTTTTTTCGTTTTGGTGGTCGCTGTATTGGTTCAAATGTCAGTACCGGCGAGCAGTCGAAGATTCCATGCTTGAAGACGGGCCTGTTTCTGTTGCTTTGTGCAAAAACACATTTCTGCTAACCATGATGCGTCTCAGGCCAATGGAACGTATTGATCTATGTCAACTTTTTGCCAATTTAACCGTTGCCCATTCCGGACACCCAAAACTTTCCCCCTGCCGGATTGTCGAGTTTCGCCCAGCCTGCCGATAGGTTTATTTGACTGAAGAAGTGCATTCCATCATGGCACTGACTTACTGCCCCATTTGGGTAACGGTATGGTGGTGTGTTTAATCTCTTCCCGCGTTCATGGATTGACGAAAACCCAATGTATCCGGCCTGTATTTGGCTCAGAGCGCACAAAGGTAACCAGTTTGCACGCCATTTCCATGGAACGACGAGTGTGAGTGGTTGTTTGGTACTTTGAGTTTTAGGTTAATATAGCGTTTATTTTTGGCAGTCCGGTTCCTTCAGGTCTAAACTCATAGAAAACCCAAACAGACTTTGAGAGGTGGCTCATGTTGTATCCCCATCCAACAAAATATATATACCTCAAGCTCAGT
>CAZAWX010000162.1:0-8872 GCA_964488985.1 uncultured Ectothiorhodospiraceae bacterium | reverse complement strand
AAAAAAGGTGTCCGCATACAAAACTCGGCGCAAGAGTCATGTCTCGGCCCCTTGACTCTGCCCCCGATTATCCAACGGCCTGCATCCGCTCCTGCTGTGCCTCGGGGAACTGGAACCCATGCAGGATGACGCCGGGCCACATGAAGTCCATCGGGTGGGGGGTGTATTCCACTTCAATATTGATCAGCGCGGGCTTGCCGGCGTTCAGAGCCCGCCGGAAGGCATTGGGCAGGGCCTCGACAGAAGTCAGGCTTTCACCATAGCAGCCAAAGCCCTCGGCAATTTTTGCAAAATCAACCTTGGTCAATTGCGTGCCGAAGTTTGGATTCTCTAGCATTTCCCCGAACGGTTTGTACATACCCCAATAACTGTCGTTGAAAACCAGCAACACGATGTTGAGCCCGTTGCGGGCGGCGGTCTCCAGTTCCTGCACCGTACAACCCAGAGCCCCGTCACCGGTAATGCAGATGACCGGACGTTCCGGGTGCGCCAGCTTGGCGGCGTTGGCAAAGGGCAGGCCAAAGCCCAGATGGCCCATGCCGGGGTCTGCCAGCATACGGTTTGGATCATCGTTGTGGATGAAGGTCGTGCCCCACATCATGGCCTGGCCACCATCGATGATGGTAATGGCATCGTCCGGAATCAGGTCACTGATGGCCCGGGCAACGATCGCTTCATTCAGGATGCTGCCGCCACCCACAACTTTGGCATTGGCAACGGCATTTACCGCATCGTGATAATTTTGCCGTGCTTTTTTCAGGGAGCTCAACCAGCCAGGTGCCATCTTGCCATCAGGCCCGTCCGCGAACATCCGCGCCAGAGCCTGCAAAGTGGCCCTGGCGTCACCGACCAGGCCAATATCGATCGCGGCGGCCTTGCCGATGGATTCACCATCGATGTCAATCTGGATGATTTTCTGCCCCGCGGGTTTTGGAAAAGCCGGTTCCTTACACAACGGTGTGAACGTACCGAATTTGCAGCCCAGCGCCAGAACGACATCGGCACTCTGGCAGGCGTCGATGACCGGCTGACCGGCGATCAGGCCACCTGATCCAATGTTCAGAACACTGTCAGGCGGCAGCACGCCCCGGCCCATCATGGTCGAGATGGCGGGAAAACCGGTCGTTTCAAGCAGCTTGCGAAATTCCTTCGTAGCACCTGAGCGAACCACGCCCCCGCCGGCAATCAGCAGAGGCTTGCGGGCCGCCAATAATGCCTCCATGACCCGTTCGAGTTCCATCATGTCCGGTACCGGCCGCATAGGTTCAAACGGAGGTACGGTGGTCAGGTCATATTCACAAAACTGCGTGCCGACATCACAGGGGATATCCAGGTGTACCGGACCGGGCCGTCCGGAGCGGGCAATGTGAATCGCCCGCTCTACCAGTTCCGGCGCGCGGGCAGCGTGGTGGATGCTGGCATTCCACTTGGTGATCGAACGGTACAATCCAAGCTGGTCCGCCGATTGCAGCTGCTCCCGGCTGGGATCGACTTCGGCGGCCTGGTTCTGCCCGGTCATGACCAGCAACGGAATGCTGTCGGCGTAGGCTGCGGCCACGCCGGGCACCAGGTTGGTGGCGCCGGGGCCCACGGTGCCGAAGCACACGCCCAGCGTGCCGCTCACCCGGGAAATCGCATGGGCCATATGGCCGGCCGCCTCTTCGTGACGTGTGGTCACATAGGTCAGCTCCGGGTCACTGGAGGCGCCGTGCATGATCAGGCCGATTTGTGCAGCCGGCAAACCACAGATATAACGCACCCCGTGTTTTTTGAGTATGGAAAGTAGTACATCACTGACTGATCCTTGCATTGATATTTCCTTTTTAAATAAATTTTTCCTACACCTGCGGCCGGAAACCTGCCCGCAAACGATCCGCAATCAGGTCGAGCGCATCCCGGCCGGCCTGGAGTACACCGGCAAAAGAAACAAAGCCATGGATGGTACCGGCATAGCAGTGATACTCAACGGGTACACCGGCATCCATCAGGCGGCGGGCGTAGAGTGCTCCTTCATCGCACAGAGGATCATGGCCTGCCGTTATCACCAGTGCAGGTGGCAGACCGGCAAGTTCCTTTACGACAATGGGCGAGGCCCGGTAATCCTCTGCTTCATCGACGCTAGTAAAATAATTCTTGTTAACCCAGGCAATGTCTGCGGATGACAGAAAATATTCTCCCCCACCAAACTTTTTACGTGAAACATAATCGGCTGATTCCCTGCAATCCACACTGGGGTATAACGGTATCTGGAACGCCACTTCCGGCCCGTGCCGGTCGCGCGCAAGCAGGCTGATGACGATGGTGAGGTTGCCACCGGCGCTGTCGCCGGTGAGGGCGATCCGCCCGGCGTCGATCCCGAGGGCCGCCGCGTTCTCCGCAACCCATTCCAGGGCGGTGTAACAGTCTTCGACACCGGCCGGGAATCTGTTTTCCGGAGCCAGCCGGTAATCGACGCTGACCACCACGACCCCGCCCCGCCGGCACAGGAAACGGGCAATGTCATCATGGGAGTCAATGTCTCCGAGCATAAAACCACCGCCATGGTAGAGGATCAGCGCCGGACACGATTCAGTGTCCTTCCCGGCGCCCGGCCGATAGATGCGAATTGGGATCTCACCATTGGGCCCCGGTATCTTCCGGTCCAGGCTGCTGCCAATTTCCGTCGTGGCGATGCCGGTCGGGCCACTCAGGCCCTTGATGACGATACGGGCCTGCTCAACCGGTAATTCGCACAGGGCCGGGCCGCCCGCTTCCGCCATCTGTTTCAGTAAAGCCTGCGTTCCCGGATCCAGGGTCATGGGCTTTTCTCCCCGAACATGAGGCGCAACTCCACCCGGCCGATCATGATCCCTCCCGGCTCAAAGCCCGTCAGGGTGTCTATTTCGGCAAACCTTCCGCTCGCCCCTGCAAATTCACCGCTGCCGCCGGTGATGATCCCGTACCCATCGGGCCGTGGTCCTACCGTGGTCATCACGGTCCATTCTCCCCGCCAGGCCTCGCCGGTCTCGCGTACCGGAATAATGACCTTCGCACCCAATTCCCCCGAGTGTTCCTGTTGACTCAAATAGAGACTACCGCGACCGGGGATCATTAATGTCCAACTGGTGTCCCAGACCACATCCTCTTTGAGCATATCTGCCCCCGCCGGAAAGGATTCGAGCTCGGAGGCAAAACCAATCACGACGTTGTCCTTATCCCGCAGCTTTGCCAACAGTGCCAGACCATGCCTGACCCGCTCCTCCTGCAAAAGTGCGATACCGGGTGGCCCGGTGGCGAGCCCGGCATCGCCTCCGTGGGTGATGGCGATTCCATCGCCCGGCAGTTCTGCAAAAAAGGATTCGGTGCCAGCCCGGGGTTCGTCGGCATAAGCCATGCCTGTCACCACCAGGACTGCGATGGTCGATAATAATTTCATATTCATCAGGAAAATCCGTTGATCAGATTTCAATTATTTTGCTTACAACAGGGTGTACCAAAATTAACTTATAACGTGAGTGTGCGAGCGGAATATAGAACAAACCTCATATCACCTGGGAGCTTGTCACGGCGAGCTGCTAAGGTGGCCACACTTGACGCCGAAACCTCTGTTTGCACTATACTGGGTGGCGCTAGGTGAAAGAACAGACAGGCAAGCGGAATATTCGAGTCGATAGCATGCACACCGGGAACCGGCATTTATCAGGAAGTGGCTGCAGATCACACGATGGTCAGGTCGCCTTCCGGCGCTGGGAATCTGCTTTCATCCCTGACCTCAATTTTACGGAGACGACCGAGCACAACGTCACCTACGGCGCCCACGTCCATGATGTGATGGAAATCCTCTGGGTCTTGTCCGGTCGTAGCAATTTCGTCTGCCGGGCGCGCAGCTACAGTATGCACCGCGGGGATGCCGTTATTATCACACCAAATGAGGTGCATGCCGGCGGCTCGAGTAAAAACTTCAGCTTTGCGACATTACATATCCCCCGTACCGTTATTGAGATGCTGTTCGGAAATGATTACACCCACGGTTACATGGCACCCGTCCAACTGGTTGACGGCAGCTTTGCCGACAGTCTGTACCGGGATCTTATCGGCAGCCTCCCACATACGGTGTCGCGGGCGGACCAGTTGTCGTGCCTGGATGATGTGCTGGGGAGCCTGTTCAGGACAAATCACTCCCCCGCTTTCCCCGCCGTGCCTTTAACAGCATGTCATCCCGCCGTCAAACGGGTGAAGTTCATCATCAATGCCGCCTATACGGAACCAATCGATATCTGTCGCCTGGCCGCGGAGGTGCACCTCCACCAGCGCTACCTGATCTCGCTGTTCAAGACCATGACCGGGATTCCACCACACCAGTACCAGATCGCGCTGCGTGTAGACCGGGCTCGCCAGCTGCTGGACAGTAACCTCCCCTTGAGCTGCGTGGCATCAAGCGTGGGCTTCGCCGATCAGAGCCACTTCAACCGCCATTTCAAAAGAATATACAGCCTGACGCCCGGCGTGTTCAGGAATCAAACCATCCCATTGGATGGGCAGGCTATCAGTCTCCGGCCGGGTAGATGACGAACTGGATCTTTGCCCGGAAGCGTTTGAGATTTTTGAAATCAGCGGGATTCACAAAGTTGTATTCCTCAAAGCGGCCGCCCTGGTAGACAGACAGATCGCCGCCGGCCATTTGAATGATTGGAGCATTCGAAGAAGAAAGAAAACGTTGAAATTTATTCTCCCAATCCGCGCCAGGGTTTTGCATGACCTTATTTACCATGCCCAGGGCTTGCGACGCATCTTCTTCTTGTTTGACAGCAAGAACACCTGTTGCACCAGGATAATTCAGGCTAATCAACCACGCTGATTGTGCCATGGGGTGACCCGATTCAGGATCGACAGTGAGTGTTTCCTGCTCGGTGGCAAACCCGGCTATTTCACCGTTAATCCTGACCAAGGCGGTCGCCGCCAGGCTATTTTTCAAACGCTCTGCATTGAACCTGTCGCTGAGATTGCCCGCAAGCTCTGCCGAGAAATTCATCGTCGGTTTGAATGGAAACCCATCGATATGGTGCGCTGTTGATACCAGGTCGGTATCCATCATCAGATCGAGTACCAGTTTTTCCGCCGCCTGTAACGGCGAATTAATCAGTATCGCCGAGAAAAGTATTAACGTAACCGTACTCTTTTTCATCATCATATTTCTCCCTAGAAGCGGTAACTGGCCTGCAGGAACCACTCCCGCGGGCGCCCATAAATGGCGCTGGAAAAACCCAGGCTTTCCAGTACCCCCACGCCCATCGCGCGGTAGGTTTTGTTTGTGGCATTGGTCAGCCCGGTAGCAATTGCCCACTTTTCGCTGGCGGTCTCGAATATGGCGCGCAGGTTAACCAGCCCGTAACCGTCCTGGGCGGTTGACTCGGTATTGACCGCATCATAGTAGACCTTACTGCGATAACTGTAGTCGGCGCGCAGTGTTATATCACCCCATCCCGCCATCGGGAAAGTAGTTTCCGCACCCAACGCCAGCGTCCACTCAGGGGCACCGATCAGTTTATTTGCCGTTGTAATTTCAGCGCCGGGATCGACCCTGGTGTACTTGGAATCCAGGTAGCCAAGCGAGGCAGTCAGGTTCAGACGCTGGGCCGGTACTGCCTGAAATTCCAGTTCAAACCCCTGTACCTCGGCTGCAGCGGCATTGCCGACAATGATCGATTGCAAGCCATTCACGACAGTACTCAAAGTGAACTGCAGGTCTTTGTAATCATTAAAAAACGCAGCACCGTTGATGCGCAGGCGATGACCCAGCCATTCGGACTTGAAGCCAGCCTCGTAACTCCATATTTTTTCCGGTTCGAATGGTTGTAATTCGTTGACCGCCCGCGCCCGACCGTTGAAGCCACCACTCTTGAAGGCTTTGGCAGCGACAAGGTAGGTCATCAAATCCTCGGTCCACTGGTAATCGAGGCCAATCCGGTGCGACACATCGCTCCAGGAATCGTTGTCGGTGGTAGGCGCCAGCAAAAAGAACCCGCTTCGGGTAATAAATGACGAGGCAAAGAAATCCTTTTTTTCATCGGTATAACGAATCCCGTAAGTACCTCTGAGTTTGTCCGTTAAGGCCCAACTTCCCTGGGCATATACAGACTTACTGTCAGTCTTCTGTTTGAGGGTATTGAA
Source organism: uncultured Ectothiorhodospiraceae bacterium (assembly GCA_964488985.1). Classification (GTDB taxonomy): domain Bacteria; phylum Pseudomonadota; class Gammaproteobacteria; order HK1; family HK1; genus CAZAWX01. Next base: position 2,722 of record CAZAWX010000162.1, on the reverse strand, counting down.
CTGGTCCAGATCGAATAGCATGTTCAGGGGGTTACCTGCACCGCCAATACACGGTAAAGGCACACCCGGCGGCGGTGGGCAGGACACCGGCGCGAGGGGTATAAACGCCCCCGGCAGGGCCTCAAGTGCAGGGAACAAGTCACTGTGGGCCTTGATATCGAAAGTACCGGTGCCATTTTCATGCAGATAATACAAACCGGCTACCCAATTGAAGCGGTCATCAAAGGCCAGACCCGACAGCTGTATTTCCTGGCTCCACTGGTCCTGGTCATTGTGATCCACTTCATCAATGATTCTTTCAGGTGAACCATCGGGATCGGTGCCGAATACCATATTCATGTTCCGGTAGGCGGTGATGGATTTGACCGTCAAGTTGCCGACCTCCCAGTTAATCGTAGCCGAGGCGCCCCATATTTTCTGGTCGTTGAAGTTGCTGTCCGTGGAAAGATCCGTGAATGGATCACTGGTGATATAACGCCCGTCATAGGGTGGTAACAGCGCGTTGTGCAGAGCCACCAGCGGGGCGGCTGTATTGATCGCCTCGGTATGATGATGGGAAAACTGCTCCTTCACGCGGGTGTAGTCCATCGTAAGCAGTGCCTCCAGATTATTGCCCGGAGTCCAGTGGAGTACACCCTGAACGGCATCACTCCCTTCGTCCCCCGGATTTTCGCCAGTCAGTGGACGCTTACCGAACCCATCGGCGTTCTTGCTGCTGACTGCCAGCTTAGCTGCCAACACGTCTTCAATCAGGGGCAACGATGCATTGGCGCGCACATCAAAGCGGTTATAACGACCGGTCTTGACCTCGACAAAGCCTTGCAAGTCCTGCGCCGGTTTGCGCGTGACCACGTTGATGGCCCCGCCCACGGTATTTTTGCCATACAAAGTGCCTTGCGGCCCCCGCAGTATCTCAATACGTTCGATATCCACCAAATCGAGAATACTTCCCAGGCTGCGGGCCAGGTAGACGCCATCGACGTACACGCCTACACCCGGATCCGTGCTGAGAATATAATCGAACTGGCCCACGCCGCGAATATAGGCCTGACCGGAATTCTTACCGGCAATGGCGCTGGCGAAAAAAGACATGTTCGGGGTGATCTGGCTGACTTCGTCAAGATTGTCAATTGAACGTATGGCCAGGTCTTCACCGGTAAACGCAGATACCGATACCGGCGTTTCCTGTAACGACTCCTCGACCTTGCGGGCGGTGACCAGGACCTCTTCGAGTTCACCGCTGCTGCGATCCTGGCTACTGCGATCATCCTGCGCCAGCGCAGCCGGGCTCAGGTAGATGAATAAAGCAATCATCCCAAGGGTGATTCTAAATATTTTGTAATTAATTGATAAAGATGATGATTTCATGACTGTGCCCTCTATCTTTTGATCAATACGTACCATTTTTGTGGTGCCGACGGTACGAATCTTTGTGTGTGGTGCAACTGTGCCAGTTAAACCTTAGCGCACCAGCGACAACAGTTATAGAACGAAATTCAGTTCCTTGCTTAAGCTGTGCGAGCTGCTGATCTGAGGTTCGTTCAAGCAATGGTCAAGGGTCATTTGTTACTGTAATTGATCTTGTCCGGGACCAGCACATGACAATTGAAAGCAAGCAACAAACAGCCTTCCTTACGGGTGGAACCGGGTTCCTCGGTTTCAATATCGCCAAACAACTGGTCGCCAGCGGCTGGCAGGTCATTGCATTGCACCGCCCGGCATCCGACCTCACCTACCTCAGCCGGCTGCCAGTAATACCCGTGGTTGGTGATATCCTCAAAGCAGACACGGTTACACGTGCCATGCCGGAAAGCGTGGATGCGGTATTTCATGTTGCCGCTGATCTGAACATGTGGTCGCGCCGCAATGCCACGCAGACTGCGGTCAATGTGGGTGGTACAAATAATCTGGTGGAAGCCGCCCTGGCCCGGCAGGCGAAACGCTTCATTCTGACTTCCACCATCTCGGCTTATGGCCCACAAAGCTCCCCGGTGTCGGAAACCACGCCAAGCAATGCTCCCCACTCCTGGGTCAACTATGAACGCAGCAAATGGGAGGCCGAAGAAGCCGTACGACGCGGTAACAAGCAGGGGCTGTTTACGGTCATAATCAATCCATGCGCTATTTTTGGCCCATGGGATACCCACAGCTGGGCGCAGATGATTTACCTGATCCGTGACGGAAAACTCAAGGGTATTCCCCCCGGCAGTTTACCCATAAACCATGCTGTGGAAGTCGCCAAGGCGCACCTCGCGGCGGTGGAGCACGGCAGCAACGGCGATAATTACCTATTAAATGGTGACGTTATCTCATTTAAAGCCCTGTTCCAGCTTATCGCTGACCAGCTGGACGTTGAACTCAAAGCCAAAGTCATGCCGTCTTTGCTGTTGAAACTCGTTGCCCGGATCGGATCTGCACTGGCCCTCTTCACCGGCAAACCGCCCGAGATCACACCGGAAATGGCTGCACTCATGTGTGCCCATACGCGCTGCGATACCGACAGGGCCGAACGTGTTCTAGCTTTTAAGCGGGTGGCGGTAAGGACCTGTGTTGAAGACAGCATTGCCTGGCTCCGATCAGAAGGCCTGCTCTGACAAGCGTCACAGAAAAGATACAGGCAGCAAATCTTTCCCCCCCGAAGAGATTGATGTAGTGCTTGCAATCAGTTCGGGGCGGTCAGTTCGGGCCTCACCAATCGGAAAATAGCAGAAACGCTGGCTAG
>CAZAWX010000161.1:0-8897 GCA_964488985.1 uncultured Ectothiorhodospiraceae bacterium | reverse complement strand
GTTGGGCTTACCCACTCACGCTTTGGAGGCGAAATGCAACTACGTTATTCACCGACTTCTCCCTATGTGCGCAAAGTTTTAATTACTGCCATAGAAACCGACACAACACACTTGTTTGAAAAGGTTCCTACGGGTCCCTGGGACGCTACTACGGATCTGAGAAATGACAATCCGTTATGTAAAGTTCCCGCGCTAGTACTGGATACGGGCGAATCCCTGTTTGATTCCCCGGTAATTTGTGAGTACCTCGATTCTTTGCATCAGGGCCCAAAGGTGTTTCCTGAATCGGGTCTCGAGCGTTTTATGTCCTTACGCATGCAGGCCCTCGCCGATGGCATTATGGATGCTGCCATATTACGACGTCTGGAATTGGCACGGCCGCAAGAGCAGCAATCAGAATCGTGGTTGGCGAGGCAGCAACTGGCTATGCAGCGCGGTGTGGATGATTTACAGGCGCATGCCAAGGTTTTGCAGGGGCCGCCCCACATCGGCGCTATCGCCAGCGCCTGTGCGCTTGCCTACCTTGATTTCCGTTATGCCGATGAACCCTGGCGTGGAGATCGTGATGCGTTAGCCAACTGGTTTGATACGTGGTGTCAGCGTCAATCCATGCTGGCAACACAACCTCCAGAATAAGGATTCAGCTCAAAAACAACACAGCCCCCACTCGCTCATCGGTGCATGGGGGCTATGTACAAGTACCCGGAAATATTCCAGATTAATACATGTGTTGGCCACCGTTGACTGAGATGGTCGATCCGGTAATGAAGCCCGCATCATCACTGACCAGAAACAAGACGGTACGGGCAATCTCTTCGGGTTTGCCCAAACGGCCCACCGGAATTCCCGCAATAATTTTATCCAGTACTTTTTCCGGCACAGCGCGCACCATGTCAGTGTTAATGTATCCTGGGGCGACGGCGTTTACCGTAATGCCTTTGGCGGCACCTTCCTGGGCCAATGCTTTGGTAAAACCATGGATGCCGGACTTGGCGGCAGCGTAATTAACCTGTCCATATTGCCCGGCCTGGCCATTCACAGAGCCGATGTTGACAATCCGTCCGAAACTACGCTCGCGCATGCCTTCAATGACACAGCGTGACATATTGAAGCAAGAGGCGATATTGGTCTGAATGACCGCGTTCCACTGGTCAAACGACATACGGTGCATGGTGCTGTCCCGGGTAATGCCAGCATTGTTCACGAGAATTTCCACCGGACCTAAATCGGCTTCGATTTTGCTGACAGCTTCCTGGCATTGTTCAAAATCCGAGACGTCGAATTTATATGCGGCCATCCCGGTATGGTCTGTAAAACGTTTGGCCGCTTCATCATTTCCCGCGTAGGCAGCAGCAACTGTATAGCCGGCATTGTTGAGTGAAATGGATACGGCTTCGCCGATTCCACGGGTTCCCCCTGTGACGATGGCAATTCTTCCCATAACGATAATCTCCTCAATCTGTTAATTTGCAATGGTATGTTACGTAAAAGAAAGCCCTGATATTTCAGGGCCTACTTTTTAATTTGTCAGGCTCTTGACGTTCAGTCGCGCTCCACACACATGGCGATACCCATGCCGCCGCCGATACATAATGTGGCGAGGCCTTTTTTAGCATCACGGCGCTGCATTTCGTACAGCAGGGTTGTGAGAATTCGGGCACCGGACGCTCCGATCGGGTGGCCGAGGGCAATGGCGCCGCCATTGACGTTAACTTTGTCTGCGGCCCAGCCAAGATCCTTGTTGACCGCGCAAGCTTGTGCTGCGAAGGCTTCGTTAGCCTCTACCAGATCCAGATCGTCAACCGTCCAGCCGGCTTTTTCCAGTGCCTTCCTGCTGGCCGGGATGGGACCCGTCCCCATCAAGGCAGGATCTACACCCGCCGTTGCCCATGAGGCGATGCGGGCCAACGGTTTGATACCGCGCTTGTCAGCTTCAGTAGCGCTCATCAAGACCACCGCAGCGGCCCCGTCATTGATCCCCGAGGCATTTCCTGCGGTTACGGTTCCGTCTTCACGCTTGAAGGCAGCGCGCAATTTTGTCAAAGATTCGATCGTTGTGCCGTGTTTGGGATGTTCGTCGGTGTCAATCACAACCTCGCCTTTGCGGTTCTTGACCGTGACCGGTGTGATTTCGTCATGAAAGCGGCCAGCGAGCTGAGCAGCCTCAGTTTTTTGCTGGGAGGCTGCGGCAAATTCATCCTGTTGGGCGCGGGTAAGTTGCCATTTCTCGGCAACATTCTCCGCCGTGACGCCCATGTGGTAACCGTTGAATGCATCCATCAGACCGTCGTTAATCATGGTATCGACCATCTGAGCATTGCCCATTTTGGTGCCGGTGCGCAGCTCCATGCAATGTGGGGCGTGGCTCATATTTTCCTGTCCACCCGCAACCACGATGTCGGCATCTCCGACACGAATGGCCTGCGAGCCAAGTGCAACAGCACGCAATCCAGAACCACATAGTTGGTTGATTCCAAAAGCGGTGCTTTCAATGGGTACGCCAGCGTTAATGGCGGCCTGACGGGCTGGATTCTGACCTTCACCAGCGGTAAGAATCTGTCCCATAATCACTTCATTAACATCGGCAGCGTCGACACCAGCCCGTTCCAGGGCAGCACGAATAGCGACTTCACCCAGCTTGTGGGCGGGGACTGAACTGAGGGCACCGTTGAAGGTGCCGATAGGCGTGCGTGCGGCAGCCGCAATGACAATATTGGTCATATATCTCTCTCCGATTTTGATAAAATCCAGGCCAATCGGGTGTTGACGGCCTGCTGAGCTGAATTATACGGGTATAATGTTGCATTGCAACATATGATGGTTGTGCAAATTATCATGGAACGATGCAGTCTCGCCTACCGTAACCCGAGACGACCGATTCCGGGTAGTTTTATGGCCCCATCAAGTGGGTCAATGCCAATGCTCAGACCCAGAAGATTCAATTCGATACCTTCTTCGGTAGCAAGGCTGAATCCAAGCAGGCCAAACAGGGAGAACTGGAAGCCGGTGCCACTTGGTGTGGCAGCCAGCATTTTTCCGTTCGGCAGGTAATCCTTGCCGATAGCGGTAGGCGGCAAATCCAGCTTCAGTTCGGGTACAGCACGTGCGACCTGAGCGGTAAATGTATTGCTGTTCGGGCCTGGCCAGAGGACGTAATTGTATTGGTAGGGATAATCGCGAACTGCCTGCTGCAGCTTCGGGATCACGCGTTCAGCCTGTGCGCCGTGGAGTTGAGCGATAATTTTCGGTCGGGCGCCGTACCAGGCACGATCTGGCACATCTATATCAGCAATGACCACAGGTTGTTGTCGATACTGCCTCCAACCCATGACCTGATAGACGGTGTATTGCTCAGCTTGTGCAGGTTTTACCGCGATCCAACTGTGTACGGCGAAGATGCCCCGCCAGTTAAAGGCGCGTGCCACATAGACCTGCACGACCGCCTCGCGGGTTATGCCGGGATCGGGCGCCTGGTTTGTGCTGCTGCGATCCGCGCTACGCCAATCTGAGTTCAAATGAAGGTTCCCACAGGAGGTCATTAACAAAGGCCCCGTCATCAGGACCAGTAGGACGATGCACGAACGTCGCGCAAATTTCACACCATGACTCTCCACCGTCATGGTGTGTTCTTATCCGTCATTTTCCTGTAGGGCTTCATGGACTCCCTGAGCGATCATTTCGCCGATACACTGATTTGACTCATGGCTGACCCCGGCAATGTGTGGTGTCAGAATTAAATTAGGCACACCGATCAGACCCGAATTGGCCGCTAAAGGTTCATGTTCGTAGACATCGAGCATAGCAGCGGCGAGATGGCCGCTTTGCAGCGCCTGGCACATTGCTGTTTCGTCCACCACACCACCACGGCAACTGTTGATGACGACACTTCCTTGGGCCATCTGGGCAAACTGTGGCGCGCCAAGGAGGTGATGTGTTGCCGGTGTCAGTGGTACATTGAGACTGACGGCAGCGGATGATTTTAATAAAACCTCCAATGTAGCCGGGGTGGTGCCATGTTCGTGCCAGACAGGATCATCGTTCGCCAGGTTGATATCGCAACCCAGAACATGCATACCCAACGCATGTGCCTTATTTGCTGTATCCCGTCCAATTGCGCCAAAACCGATAATACCAAGGGTTTTCCCTTTTATGTCATGGCCGATATATTTTTGCCGTGGCCAGCTACCGGAAAGAACCTCATCAGTACATTGGAAGGCCCCTCGCAGTAACATCAGAACACCGGCAATTACATATTCCGCAACCGCGTTATTGTTGCTGCCAGTGGCTGGTATAACTCGCACCCCGCGCTGTGCACACAGAGCCTGATCGATTCTTTCCATACCAACACCGAGCCGGCCCACTACCTTGAGTTGCTGTCCGGCGGCATTCAGTAGTTCAGCGTTAACCCAGGTACGGTTACGTACGATCAGCGCCTCACAACCTTGCACCCGCCGCATGAGTTCCTGTGGTTTATCGACCAACTCCGGATCGTAATGTACCGGGTAATGTTCAGCGAGAAAGGCCACGGAGGGTGCGTGCATGAACTCGGTGATTAGAATGTTTTGCATATCCTGAGTTGTCCGTTGATTGTAATTATTGCCATTTTATTGGCCACGGCTGACAGAATTGGAATCTGATCATATCATCCAGCTTCAAGCCCGCATTCTCTTGCCTTGAGGATCGAACAAGGCTTGCGTTAGAACTGCTGCAGGCCGTTTCTGGCCGAGTAATTCGATTTCAAAGCCGGCGCTTTCAATGATCATCTCTGTTGGCAAAAAACCCAGCGCGACGCTCTTTTCTACAAAGTGGGCATACCCACCGGAACTGACAAACCCGGCGACTTCACCCGCTTTCCAAATGGGTTCGTCGGCCCAGGGATCACAATCCGAGGCCTGCACCTCCAGGGTGCAGAGTTTTCGCGACGGTGGCCGCTGACGTTGTTCCTCACAGGCTTTATGGCCGATGAAATCACTGCGTTTGAAATCAATGAAACGCTCAAGTCCAGTTTCTGCGGGGGTGTAGTCCGGTTTATATTCCCGCATCCAGGATCCGAATGATTTTTCCAACCGTAGCGACATCATTGCGCGCATGCCGAAAGGACGCAGCCCCAGTTCCTCTCCAGCCTGTGTCAATGCAGTATATAGCGCGAGTTGATGCTGTGGTTGTACGTAAATTTCATAACCCAGATCGCCGGTATAGCTGACCCGACAGACCGTGGCGGGAACCAACCCCACCTCCAGTTCCCTGACGCCAAGGAATGGCAACGCAGCATTTGACACATCACTGCGGGTTACCCGAGACAGTAGTTCACGTGCCTGTGGGCCAGCGATTTGAAAGCCGATCCGCTGTAGTGAAACATTTTCAAGTTGTACACCCGTGGTCGGCAAGTGGTCTCGGAACCAGCGCTCGTGATAGGACTGGGCAGCATACGAAGCATTTAGCTGATATCCATTAACACCCCGGTTACTGATGGTGAAATCACCAATCAATTTACCTTTTGGACTCAACATGGGGTTCAGACTTAGACGCCCGGGATCAGGGATGCGCCCGGCCATGATTTTACGCAACCAGTCTTTGGCGCCGGCACCGGTTACTTTAAATTTACTGAAATTATGAATTTCATTGATGCCGACCGCAGTGCGTACTGCCCGGCATTCCATAGCGACAGCCGCAAATGCATTCGAGCGCCTGAAACTGGGTTCTTCGAATGGTGTTTCCCCCTGGGGAGCGAAGTAATTGACATGTTCAAGGCCGTAGCCGACACCAAAAACCGCATTTTGTTCATGCCAAAGGCCGTAGGCAGGCGTAGTGATGAGCTTGCGGGCGGCAGGCAATTCTTCGTTTGGATATGAGATTGCAAAGCGGCGCTGATAGTTTTCCCGGACCTTGGCCCGGGTATAGGCGGGGGTGGTGAAATTTCCGAAGCGGGCGATATCCATGGCGAATACATCCCGGTCTGGTTCGCCCTCTATCATCCACTGTGCCAGCGTCAAACCGACACCACCACCCTGGCTGAAGCCTGCCATAACGGCGCTGGCGCTCCAATAGTTCGTCAATCCAGGAACCGGGCCGACCAGTGGGTTACCATCTGGGGCAAAAGTGAACGGGCCGCTGATGACACGTTTGATCCCGGCGGATTGCAGGACAGGAAATCGCGTATAGGCATGTTCAAGTTTATCGCCCATACGATCGAGTTTTTCTGGCAATAACTCATGGCCGAAGTCAGCAGGTGTGCCGTCAACCGCCCATAAATCACAATCCTGCTCATAAATTCCAAGCACCAGACCGCGGCCTTCCTGGCGTAAGTAGCTTTCACCTGCAGCATCCATAACATGAGGTAATTCTGTCGGGTGGTTATACACTTCAGGGATGTCATCAGTGACCAGATACTGATGTTCCATGGGATGGCAGGGAATATAAACGCCAGCCATGGCGCCCACCTCACGAGCCCACAGGCCTGCGGCATTGACGACATGCTCAGCGTTGACGGTGCCTTCCCGGGTGACCACATTCCAACTGCCGTCGGTTAATGGGTTCAACTCCAGTACCGGGTTTCGCAGCATAATTTGCGCACCCTGAAGTTTCGCCGCCTGGGCATAGGCCTGGGTTGTCCCATAAGGGTCCAGATGACCATCCAGAGGATCGTAAAGGGCGCCAATAACCCCATCCACGTTGGTCACGGGGCTCAATTTGTGTATTTCTTCAGGGCCGACAATTTCAGTCTCCAAGCCCATATAGCGGTGTTTGGCCCGCTCCGCCTTAAGAAAATCGAGACGGTCCCGATCACAGGCAATGGTCAGGCCGCCGACATGATGCAGGCCACAGGATTGGCCGCTGATTTTCTCCAGTTCCTTGTAAAGCCTGATGGTGTAGCCCTGTAACGCCGCCATGTTGGTGTCGGCATTGAGGGTATGAAAGCCCCCTGCAGCGTGCCAGGTGGAGCCGGATGTCAGCTCTGAACGTTCGATCAAAAGCACATCATGCCAACCAAATTTGGTCAGATGGTACAGCACACTGCAACCAACCACACCGCCACCGATAATCACCACACGTACATGGGATTTCATATTTTTAACTCCAGATTTACGCTATGCCATTCCCTGTTTGCGATCAGTTTAACCGCCTGAACTGGTATTGGTATACGGTGTCCTCAGGACACAAACGGTCACTAAAGATTACTTCTGCGCCTGTCGATACACGTCCATGTGTCTTTAAGGGATCCGTTGTATTGCCGGGAGTTTTTTACCTGCCGCTGAACGATATAATCTAATGCCAAATCTAACCCCAATGCGGGTGCCATCTCCGCGCAGTTATTCTGCCACGTACCCTAATGGCTAAGGAGACTAGGCGTTAACTGATTCATGCTCGCGGGTTGGTATTGTGTTTAATTTCTTGCCAATTTTCTTTTGCGCCAAGCGAAGCTCGTAGCTCTTTTGCAGATTGAGCCAGAATACAGCGGACATACCAAACCACTTGCCGAGGCGCAGAGCCGTGTCTGCGGTGATATTCCTGTGGCCGGCTATAATCTGGGTTATGCGATTAGCCGGTATTTTGAGCTGGCGTGCCAGTTCCGCGGCACTAATGCCAATTTCGTCCAGCTCGCCGCCCAAAACAGTACCTGGATGTATGGGGGCTCTGCTCACACGTGCTCTCCTTTTAATGATAATCCGTTATTTCAACATTTTCCGGTCCATCCGCTGGCCATGTAAAACAAATTCGCCATTGTTTATTAATGCGGATACTGTACTGGCCCTGCCTGTTCCCAGTTAATGCTTCAAATCGGTTACTTGGCAGGGCCGTCAAATCATTCAAGCTATCAGCGGCATCGAGGATTTCCAGTCTCTTCTCCGCCTGTTTTTTAAAACCTTGAAATGCTTTTACCCGTTTACCGTCAGCAAAATCCTCGGTTCTCTCATCACGATAGCTTTTAATCATATATTACTCTAGCGAGAACATACGCGATACGTCAAGCGTCTTTTTAAGCTCGAGTGTATTCTGTTTGGTGTCCGTCCACGGCCGCTTGCACATCTGTTGGTGGATAGTCCGCAGATCGCCATTGCAGATCGCGATTGAAGAGCGTGGTGTGTACCTCGTTCATACATCAACAGCCAGGTGAGGGGCAGAACCGTAAAGCGGATTGATCAGGATCAATCCGCCTTCGCCAGTCACGCTCAAAATGATGGCAGCACACCAACCGTTGTGTGGTAAAAGTTATCCTGGCAGGGCTGAGCAATGAATACATCACTCGAGAAAGTTCAATGGCTGGAGGATTATGAACTGGGGGATCCCCGCTTGGACAAGGACCACAAGAATCTTGTCGGTATTGTAAATTTAACCGTAAATGCCCTTAATAGTGGACATATGACTGAGAGCCTGGCACTGATGCGGCAGTTTATCAGTGCAGCACGAGATCATTTTGCTGTTGAGGAAGAATTGATGGCCACCTGTGATTTTGCCAATGCCCGGCGCCATCAGAACTATCATCAGCATTTGCTGGAAAGAGCCGAACAAATTGAGGCGGTGTTCGAGTTCGATCAGGATGAGCAAAAAATCCGCGATCAGTTCGTCGAATTCGTCAGTTGCCTGTTGGATGATGTCATACAGGGAGATCGGGAACTCCTGCCAATCTTGAAGCGTACTCCCCAGGCCACGGCGTAGACCCGGACCTTAGGGTCCGCGGCAAAATAACTGCGCAATCTGGCAAGCCGCCTTCGGGCCATCTTTGAACGATCCTCAATCACAAAATCCTCGCATTAGCCCTGCTAGTGCTGCGGTTTTGCTCAATCGGATCGTCCAAATCTAACCCCAATGCGGGTGCCATCTCCGCGCAGTTATTCTGCGGCGGACCCTTAGTCGCGGGCCTGATAGATGAGAATCCGGGAAGCGAGTTCCTGGGC
>CAZAWX010000160.1:0-8907 GCA_964488985.1 uncultured Ectothiorhodospiraceae bacterium | reverse complement strand
CCGGACGATGCGGTGTTGACGGTCGCTACCGATGGCGCCGAGATGTATGGCACGGAACTAGAGAAGACCACCGCCGATGTCTATTCGGGCCGCTTTGATGAAGTGGCCGCAGCGGAAGTCTTTGGCCGCTACCTGTTGGCTTGCAGCACCGACAACATGCTTGAGATGTCGCATTATGATCGCCAACGGGTGTTCAATCTGGGCTACTACACCTGGGTGGAACAGCAGGGTGTTTCACTGTCCGATTTTGATGCGCGCCGGGATCCGGCCTTCTGGGATGGCCTGCTCGATATGGTGGCGATCTGGGATGAGATGATCGACGGCTTTAATAATGAGGCGATGGACTCAGTGGTCTAAGTTATTTAGCACCGCCGTTACATAACCCTGTCAGGCGATCAACACCCGAGTGCCCGCCCTTTCCAGGGCGTAGGCGCATTCTGAGGGGGGTGGCCGGTCAGTGACCAGTGTATCGACATGGTGGGCAGCGCAGACTTTGACGCTGGCCTCGAGTTCAAACTTGCTGTAGTCGGCAGCCATAATGATTTGTTCCGCCTGACTGATGACGGTGCGGGAGAATTCGCCTTCGCAGAGGTGATAATCCATAAAACTGCAGTGTGAATTGATGGCGCCGATGGACAGGATTGCATAACGGACTTCGAACTGGGAGATAAACTGAGTGGCCACCGGGCCGAAGGCGGCGCAGTCATCGGCGCGTAATTCACCGCCGGCCATGTACACCCGGTTGCCGTTTCGACTGGCCAGAGTGCGGGCAATCTCGATGGAGTTGGTGACGACAAGCAGGTTTGAGTGATTACTCAGCGCCAAGGCGGTGTAAGCGGTCGTTGAACCGGTATCCATAATGATGGAATCGCCATCCTGGATTTGTGTGGCGACACAGGCTGCGATACGCCGCTTGGCGTCCTGATTTTTCCTCATGCGTAAAGAAAATGGCGGTTCCTGGAGGCGTTCAGGCAATGTGATGCCGCCATGAACCCGCTGCACCAGACCTCTGTCCACCATGGGCTTGATGTTGCGGCGAATGGTCTCACCCGAGACCCCAAACCGGGCGGCCAAATCACCGATGCGACACGTTCCCGATGCCTGCACAGCGAGGAGAATTTCGTTTTGGCGCTGGTTCGATAGCATCGTTGTTATCCGGCAGACCTATGATGTTAATTCTAATCCATACAAAGCCACAAAATATGTGGGTTTATATTGACAATATGTGGACATTAGGTAAATATCAATGAAAATTCAATAATAATTGTTATGCGCTGAATTAGAGTTTGAAAGCGAACGATCTACCCTCACAGCATCACCGACCCAGGAGGAATTCTATGAAACGATTGTTGAAAGTGGCAGTTGCAGGGGCATTACTATCGGGCCTGGCCCTGTCGTCCGCACTGTCTGCGGCCCCGGAATCTAAAGATCCGATAAAAATGACGATCCATGATTGGACCGGCCAGTACCTCACCACCAAAATCATGGGCAGCGTTCTAATGAAGGCGGGCTATAACGTCGAATATGTTCAGGCCGACTACATTGCTCAATTTGCCGGTCTCGAATCAGGCGATCTGCACGTCGCCATGGAAATGTGGGAGACCACGGGCAAAGATGCCCTGGAGGCTTCATTAAAGACCGGTAAAACGCTCGATCTTGGCGAGACCGGCATGCAGGCCAAAGAAGAATGGTGGTATCCGTTGTATATGAAGGAACGTTGCCCAGGTTTGCCGGACTGGAAGGCATTGAACAAATGCGCCAAAGAGTTTGCGACTCCGGAGACGATGCCAAAGGGACGTTATCTGGGTGGACCCGTGACCTGGGGTGGTTTTGATGATGAACGTGCCGAAGCGCTGGGGCTTGATTTTGAAGTCGTCCATGCTGGAACCGATGCTGCCCTGTTTGCGGAACTGCAGTCGGCCTATCAACGTAAGGCACCCATCCTGTTGTGGGTCTATGCACCGCATTGGGCCGTGGCGAAATTCAAAGGCGAGTGGGTCGAATTTCCAAAGTACACCGATGCCTGTTACAAAGATCCGAAATGGGGCAGCAATCCAAGCATGAAATATGATTGTGGCAAGCCCTTTGGATGGATCAAGAAAGTGGGCTGGAAGGGCGGTGAGAAAAAATGGCCTGGCGCTTACAAAGCCATTCGTAACTTCCACATTGAAAATAAAGAAATGAGTCAATTGATTGTCGAAGTCGATCTGCAAGGGCGTAAGGTCGAAGAGGTCGTAGCGCAATGGATAAAGAACAATCCAGATCGTTGGAAAAAGTGGCTTAAATAAGTAGTCGTGAAGTGAAAGATGCAGGCCGTTCTGGTCAATTGGCTTTAGTCAGTGATCAGAACGGCCTGATTTATCCGGCATAGCCGATTTTCCACCTGGCATACAGGTACAACGCACATGTCTTCTGACTCGGCCTTGTCCACACAGACGAACGCCGTCACCTCCGTCAAATTGGCCTGTAGATCAGTTTGGAAGGTGTTTGGCGAAGGCGCCGATAGACTGTTTCAGGATAACACCACGCCGTCCGTAGCTGCGCTGACAAGTGGTAGTTTCATTCCTGCGGTACGGGATGCCACCCTCGATGTCCACGAGGGTGAAATTTTCATCATTATGGGATTGTCTGGATCAGGAAAATCAACCCTGGTCCGTTGCATGACTCGACTCATCGAGCCCTCGGCTGGCGAAGTGCTGTTCGATGCTCAGAACCTTCTCCAGGCGCCGGCCAAAGAATTGATGGCCTTGCGGCGGCATAAAATGGGCATGGTGTTTCAAAACTTCGCCTTGCTGCCACACCGTACAGTGCTGGGAAATGTGAGTTTTCCGCTTGAGATCCAGGGCGTTGCCCGCAGGCAGATCGAACAACGTGCCCTGGAGGCGATTGAGCTGGTCGGGTTGGCGGGCCGTGAACAGTATTATCCCCGAGAGTTGTCCGGTGGTCAGCAACAACGGGTAGGTATTGCCCGGTCGTTGGTGGTCGAGCCTGATGTATGGTTTCTTGATGAACCTTTTTCTGCTTTGGATCCACTTATTCGTCGGGAAATGCAGGATGAATTTGTGCGCTTGCAGAGTGTGCTGCATAAAACAATTGTGTTTATTACACATGACTTTGAAGAGGCAATCCGTCTAGCCGACAGAATCGCTATCATGAAAGATGGTGAGATCATTCAGATTGGCACCTCAGAAGAACTGGTACTTAATCCAGCCACAGACTATGTGGAAAAATTCATTCGCGGTATCCCACGCGCAAAAGTATTATCGGCAGCCGCACTGGCGCAAGCAATTGGTGACGGTCCGTTTGCCGGTACGGTATTGGCCACGGCGAAGATAGAAACGTTAGTCGGCGAAGTGGTTAATGCTGCAGTTGGATCTGTTTTTAAGGTTGTGGATGCCCAAGGACAAGTCCTCGGGCAAATGCCTCGCGAAGCAGTGATTAGCGTGTTGTCGGCGGCCCGGAACGAGCAATGACGGAGCTTTATGCCACTGGTGTTATGCCCCGGTCGCGTCTAAATTCATGGTGGTTCGCCTGGGCTGCGTTACTGGCATTAACCGCAATAGTGTTCTTCTACAAAACTGATCTGGCCTGGGCCTTCAAGTATCCGCGTGCCTGGAACTTGCCACTGCGATTCTGGATTAGCGATTTCATGAAATGGTTGATTAACGATCTGGACTTCGGCCTGTTTACGTTCAAAGAATTCACCCGGGCAATTTCCTGGTTGGTTGATCAGCCCTACCAGTTTGCCAGAAGTCTGTTTGCAACGGGTTTTGTGCGTGGCTATGGACAGGATGCCGAGATGTTGTTTCCGCGTCTGTCATGGTTGGGCCTGACCGCTGTGGCCGTAATGATGGGGTGCTATGCGAAGAATTTGAAACTCGGCATTGTGGCCGGTTTCTGCTTTGCATATCTGACAATATTCGGCCAATGGGACAGCGCCATGGTGACGTTGAGTTCTATTGTAATTGCTGTGCCATTTGGGATTATCGGTGGCCTTGCCCTGGGAATTGCCGGCTATCGATCCAGGCGTTTCGAATTGTTCCTGACGCCGGTTCTTGATCTGATGCAGACAGTGCCTATCTTTGCGTATCTGGTGCCGATTTTAATGTTGTTCGGTTTCGGTCCGGTTGCGGCGATGATCGCCACAATTATCTATGCGATGCCGCCGATGGTGCGAATCACCATGCTGGCTCTACGTCAGGTTCCGGTTGAAATACTTGAATATGGACGCATGGCAGGTTGTACAAAAAACCAGTTATTATGGCGAGTGCAATTACCCGCAGCGGTCAGTTCACTGATGGTCGGTGTGAACCAAGTGGTCATGCTGTCGTTAAACATGGTCATCATCGCTTCAATGATTGGTGCGGGTGGTCTTGGATTTGATGTTCTGAATGCATTGAAGCGTTTGAAAATAGGTGAGGGAATTGAGGCAGGTCTCGCCATTACCCTGCTGGCGATTGCTCTGGACCGGTTGAGTCAGGCCTATGCCCGCAGACCACCGTCGGCACATGGCGATATACCGGGAAATTTTCTGCAGCGCCATCGTTATCTTACCGGCGCTATGCTGGTCGTCGTTGTAACTTGGATTCTGGGCAGTGGGATTGAGTCATTCAGTCAATATCCGGAAAGCTGGCAAATCACTACCGGCTCTTTCTGGGGAGATATTGTCAAGTGGATCAACATTAACTATTTCGAACAGTTGGATGCGGTGAAAAACTTTTTACTGCTGAACCTGATGATACCGTTCAAGCGTTTCCTGTTGTCCCTACCCTGGATTGTTGTGGTGGCGGCCGTCTTTCTGGGGGGGCTGCAACTGGGGGGCTGGCGGCTTGGCTTGCTGGTTGGAATGCTGGCATTGTTTCCGGCCATCGTCGGGATGTGGGCCAAAGCGATGGTAACGGTTTACCTGTGTGGTCTGTCGGTATTAATTGCCTGTCTGATCGGGATCCCCATCGGTATCCTGGCGGCGCGCCATGATCGATTCCACCGTGTGGTGCAGGTCTGTATTGATACCCTGCAAACGTTACCCAGTTTCGTTTATTTGATGCCTGTGGTCATGTTGTTCCGGGTCGGTGATTTTGCTGCCATGATTGCGGTCGTCGCCTATGCTGTGGTGCCAGCGGTGCGCTACACCGATCATGGTATTCGCAGCGTCCCGGCTGACGTTATGGAAGCGGCAATTCAAGCCGGCAGTACGCGATTACAAATTCTGCGTAAAGTGCAAATTCCGTTGGCCCTGCCAGAAATCATGCTGGGCGTGAATCAGACCATTATGATGGCGTTGTCGATGCTGGTGATCACGGCGCTGGTCGGCACTCGGGAATTGGGCCAGGAGGTCTATATTGCCCTGACTAAAGCGGACACAGGGCGTGGCATCGTGGCGGGGCTGGGTGTGGCGTTTATTGCCATCATTGCGGATCGCATGATCGGTGCCTGGGCGACACGAAAAAAACTTGAACTGGGACTGGCATGACGTCTTTCGAGAGCAACACCCCCGCTTTGCAGCAGGTCTATGAACTCAGTTGCTGGAAGGGTGATATTAGCGCTCGGCCGTTACGCGGTGGCATTACGAATGCAAATTTCCTCGTTGAGGATGGTGGACGGAAATATTTCGTACGTATCGGCAGTGACATCCCTGCACATGGCGTCATGCGCTTTAACGAGCTTGCCGCCAGCAGGGCGGCAGCGGCAGCAGGGATTTCTCCGGCCGTGGTGCATGCACAGGCAGGTGTCCTGGTACTCGATTTTATTGACGGTCAAACACTGGATCCGCAAACGGTTCGCAGGCCGGACATGCTGCAACGGATTGTCCCTTTAATCCGTCAGTGCCATGTCCAGATCCCGTTGCATTTTCGTGGCCCGGCGCTGGTTTTCTGGGTGTTTCAGGTGCTGCGCGATTATGCCGCGGGTCTGGTGCAGGACCAGGCCCGGCTGGCGGCGCAGTTGCCCCGCCTGTTGCAAATTGCCGATGAACTGGAAACTGTGGTTGGCGAGATCCGGCTGGTCTTCGGCCATAACGATTTGCTGGCGGCAAACATTATCGACGACGGACATCGCCTGTGGCTGGTGGACTGGGATTATGCGGGCTTTAACAGCCCACTGTTCGATCTCGGTGGACTTGCATCGAACAACGGCCTTGATGAGGTACAGGAACGTGACTTGCTGGCAGCGTATTTTCAAGCCGAGCCACAGGATCGATTATGGCGCCGTTACAGGGCGATGAAATGTGCGTCGTTATTACGCGAGAGTCTGTGGAGCATGGTCTCGGAAATTCACTCCAGCATCGACTTCGATTTTGTGGCGTATACCCAGGAATACCTGGATCGTTTTGAGGTGGCGTTGGAAGAATTTCGCCACATCAATCACTGATTCAGTTTTGCAACAGAACAGGAACTGACATGAATTCAATCCCCGATCAGGCCCGCGTTATTATTATCGGCGGTGGTATCGTCGGCTGTTCAACAGCCTATCATCTGGCGAATCTTGGCTGGTGCGATACGCTGCTGTTGGAGCGCGCCAAGCTGACCTCTGGTTCCACGTTTCATGCTGCTGGCCTGGTCGGGCAACTGCGCACCAGCGCCAATATCACCCAGTTGCTGGGATATTCTGTGGATCTCTATCAGCAACTGGAAGAAAAAACAGGCTTGGCAACCGGCTGGAAAATGAACGGTGGTTTGCGTCTGGCCTGTAGTCAGGAGCGCTGGACTGAGGTTCGCCGTCAGGCCACCATGGCACGCTCTTTTGGCCTTGAGATGCACCTGTTGAGCCCAGCGGAAGCACGGGATTTATGGCCGCCAATGGAAGTGGACGATCTGGTCGGCGCGGCCTTCATGCCCACCGATGGCCAGGCCAATCCATCGGATATCACCCAGTCGCTGGCCAAAGGGGCAAGGATGGCCGGGGCAACAATTTGTGAAGACACGCCCGTCACCGCCATCGAGGTGGACAAGGGCCGGGTCAGTGCGGTGATCACCCCCAAGGGACGGATTGCCTGTGAAGTGCTGGTCAATTGTGCCGGTCAGTGGGCACGGGAAGTGGGACAACTGGCCGGTGTCAATGTGCCGCTGGTCTCGGTGCAACATCAATACCTGGTGACGGAGGCAATCGCCGATTTACCCCGTGACCTGCCGACATTACGCGATCCCGACCGGTTGATTTATTTCAAAGAAGAAGTTGGTGGGCTGGTGATGGGCGGTTATGAACCCAATCCCATTGCCTGGGCTGAAGACGGTATTCCGGCTGGTTTTAATTTCACCTTGCTGGACAGCAACTGGGATCATTTTGAACCGCTCATGGCTCAGGCCTTGGAACGCGTTCCGGCGCTCGAATCGGCAGGGATCAGGGAACTGGTAAACGGGCCTGAAAGTTTTACCCCCGATGGCAACTTTATTCTTGGTCTGGCCCCTGAACTGGACAACTTTTTTGTCGGGGCCGGTTTTAATGCCTTTGGTATTGCTGCCGGAGGCGGTGCCGGTATGGCCCTGGCCGAGTGGATCGTCAATGGTGAACCCCCATTTGAAATCTGGCCTGCGGACATTCGCCGTTTTGGCCGTCCCCATGCCGATGTGCAGTGGGTTCGGCAAAGAACGTTGCAGGCCTATGGCCGCCACTACACGATGGCCTGGCCACATGAAGAATTTGACACTGGCAGGCCCTGTCGAATGTCGCCGTTGTACGGGCGGTTGCTTGAGCGAGGTGCCTGTTTTGGTGAAAAGCTGGGCTGGGAACGGCCCAACTGGTTCGCCACGCAGGGTGAGGAGGCAACGGATCAGTACAGTTTTGAGCGGCAAAACTGGTTTTCAGCGGTCGGACGCGAGCATCAGGCTGCACGCGAGCGGGTGGTGATGTTCGACCAGTCATCATTTGCCAAGTATCTTCTTGTCGGCGCTGATGCTGAGCAGGCACTGGATTGGATTTGCGCAAATGATATGCAGCGCCCGGTGGGATCGCTGATTTATACCCAGTTGTTGAACCAACGTGGCGGCATTGAATGTGATTTGACGGTGGCTCGCCTGGCTCAGGATCACTTTTACATCGTCACTGGCACCGGTTTTGCGACTCATGATTACGATTGGATCCGGCGCCATATTCCGTCCGGATTGAATGCCAATATTGTCGATGTGACTGCGGCTGAATCGGTGTTATCGGTCATGGGCCCGATGGCCCGCAAGGTATTGGCAAAACTAACGCGTGCCGATCTTTCCAATACTGCATTTCCCTTTGCCACGTTGCAGGAAATTGGTATCGCGGGGGTGCCGGTCAAAGCCTTGCGTGTGACCTATGTCGGTGAACTGGGTTGGGAATTGCACATCCCTACGGAAATGGCCGGCACGGTCTATGATGCGCTGCTGGTTGCCGGAGAGGAGTTTGGTATTGCCAATGCCGGTTACCGGGCCATTGAAAGCCTGCGTCTGGAAAAAGGTTACCGGGCCTGGGGCTCAGATATAGGCCCGGATTATTCGCCGCTGGAAGCAGGCCTGGGTTGGGCGGTCAAATTGCGCAGCAATCGGCCGTTTCTGGGCCGCGAAGCGTTGCTTGAGCAACAGGCGAAACCGTTGACCCGGCGTTTGGCTTGTTTCACGGTGGATGACCCGGACGTGATCCTGCTGGGCCGTGAAACCTTGTACCGGAACAAGCAGCGGGCAGGCTGGCTGTCGAGTGCGGGCTGGGGTTATAGCGTTGAAAAGAATATTGGTTATGGCTATGTGCGGGATCCTGCCGGAGTGGATCGGGATTATCTGCTGGCGGGTGAGTATGAATTGGAAGTGGCCACGGAAAGGGTGCCTTGTCAGATTCATCTGGGGGCGCTTTATGATCCGGGCATGAAGAAAATCAAATGTTGATTTTAATGTGTACTGAGCGATAGCAGATGAGGTAGGGGGGGATGGTATGACTAAATAGCTGTGC
>CAZAWX010000159.1:0-8937 GCA_964488985.1 uncultured Ectothiorhodospiraceae bacterium | reverse complement strand
GACTGGTTGTCTCCGGCCGCAATCACTGGCCTTCAGGGGGTATGAATTTATGAGTGCGCTGAATCGACTTGTGACGAAAGGGGGCGGAGCTTATGAGACAAGATCCTGCTGCGAAACTCGTCATCCGGCGAGAGGATGGTTCGGAGGAAGAACTATCTCTTCAAAAGGAGGTCATCACGATTGGACGCCGGCGCGATTGTGATATCGTCGTCAGGAACCCTTACGTTTCCCGGCACCATGCCACAATCCGGCGAGAAGGTGAACGGTTTATCGTAAAGGATGAGAGTAGTAGAGCTGGCACTTACGTACAAGGGACCCGTCTGAAACAACCGAAGTTACTGGCGCATGGCGATAGGATCAGGATAGAAACCCTGACCATCACGTTCCTCGACCCTACCGCGACTGCAGAACACCGTTCTGACGAAGCGGACTACGCGGCCGCCCCAGTTAGAAAGAAGTTGGTAGTGCACCCTGACACGAGACAAGTCACGATCGGCGGCCGAAGACTTGAGTCACGCCTCTCCACTCAGGAGTTTGATTTACTGTCCTATTTATACATCAACTACGGCAGAGCTTGCAGCCGAGAGGAACTCGGAGACGAGATATGGGGCGCAGGAAAGTACGATTTCGGGATGCTGCACCAACTTGTATATAGATTGAGGCAGAAGATTGAACCGTCTCCAAGCGAACCTAGATACATTCTCTCTACTCCCGGCTATGGATACCGACTGATCTTGGAGCCTCAGAATCATTAGGCAGGGGGAAAAATATCGGTGTTCTCATGCGGTGTACGTCGCGGTTGAGGTTGCTATCTCAAATCTACTTGGAATCATAAGCACTTTGTGAGCACTCTGTGAGCACTCTCGCAGTGCTTTACTATAGTAGTTGATCAAGAAGAGTGATAGAATGTGTATCAGAGTTAGAGGAGGAAGAGCCTAGTCAGTATACAAGACTAATCCGAAAGAGCGGAGGATAATGGAATTGGAAGTTGGTGCCAAGACTGATCCGGGGCGTGAACGCGCAAGCAACGAGGATGCCATCCTACAGCAGATCCCGATGGATTCTGGGCTAAGAAAGCGCAAAGGCGCGTTGTTCCTTGTGGCCGACGGCATGGGCGGAGCGGCCGCTGGCGAAGTGGCCAGCTCTGAGGCTGTACGATGGGTCGCCAAACGGTATTTTTCTGACCCTGCGCCAGATGTCAGAGAAAGCTTGGCACGCTCCATCAGGGAGGCAAACGATCATATCTATGCCTACGCTCAGACTGATCCGGACCTAGACGGGATGGGAACCACCCTCGTAGCGGCTGTAGTACGAGAAGAGCAACTTTGGATCGCTAACGTCGGTGATAGCCGCGCCTACCTGATCCGAGGCGATACTCTCAGGCAGCTATCTGTGGACCACTCCTGGATCCAGGAACAGGTTAGCCAAGGTCGGCTGACGGAAAGCCAGGCGAGCCGTAGCCCATATCGCAACCTCATCACGAGAAGCCTGGGGGTTCACGAGTCCGTGGAGATCGATATCTTTCCTCCAAAGAAGCTGCGGAGCGGAGATGTGGTGGTACTGTGCTCGGATGGACTCTCGGAAGTCGTAGAGGATGAGGAAATCTGCCGCACTGTTACACACACATCCCCCCAGTCGGCCGTGGATGAACTGATTGAACTCGCCAATAGCCGAGGCAGTCCAGACAACATCTCGGTGATCGTAGCTCGGGTCCAAGAGGAGGAGGCCCCGTTCGCGGCCCAGGTGCGACGGAGGAGACTCTGGCTTTGGTTGGCACTAATCTCGGCGTTTCTCCTGATTATTATCATTGCCGTCTTAAGCTGGTTAGCTTATCGTGGTTTCCTTCATCTGTAGATTACAGAGATAGCCAAGGAGGCGCTCGTTATGAAAGCGATGCTGAGAGCTAGCTCATACCTGGCCCTCGCCCTCGGCGCGGTGTTTGTGATACTGGGCCTCGTGCTCGGGTTGGAGCCATCGGCCATATCGACGTCTATGATTTCATCGACGCCTTCGTCGACGGCTACGCTTACATCCACACCGGCGCTCACAGCGGCACCGACGGATACGTCTACGCCTTCACCCACGCCCACGCTGACGCTCACGCCTACAGCTACACCGACGGACATTCCCACGTCTACGCCCACAGCCACTCACACCGTTACACCTACTTCGCCCCCCCCATTGGGCGAGATGGAGACTTTTGTGAACGCAGACTGGGGGATCTCACTGCCATATCCGGCGACCTGGCAAGTGAGGGAAGACGCGGGAATTGTTGTCTTCGCCGAGGGAGGACAGAGAGGCCTTGTCCTCGAAGTGTACGACATGACTGGTGAGGAGATGTATCCGCTAGATATATTGGCCGGGGAGCGGCGGGTGAAGGTACGACAGGAAGAACAACCTGAAAGCATCAGCGAAGTCACACCGCGCATGATCGGCAGCGAGGAGGGAAAAGGGTTCATGGCGACATTCAAGGATCCCGAGACAGGTGACGAGAGGCAGGTGTACTTCGCTGTAGTCTACCATCCATCTGGGGAGAGGCTTTACATTCTGCACGCGATAACGTCTCTGGATTTGTCCGAGGAGACCCAGCCCATCTTCGAGGCCATCTTTGAGGGCGTGAAATTCCTCTCCTTATGACTCTTGCTGGGAGGTATTTGTTATGAAAGGGATCATGAGAGCCGGCTTCTACCTGACCTTTGCCCTGGGTGCAGTCTCTTTGATACTGAGCGTCGTCATGACCTTGGGAGTGTCCTCATCGAAGCCCCCAAGCACGCCTGAGCTTATGACTTCACCGGCACCCACACGCACATATACAGTTACGCCAACGCCCATCCCGAAAGCAACGCCCACGCCTACACTCACGCCTTGGGAAAGAGCCAACGAGAGACAGGTAGCCGTTGTGTACATATATATGCCGGGTTCAGGGAGCCAAGGTTCGGGGAGCATTGTCAGCCGTGAAGGCCTGATCCTCACCAACTTTCACGTGGTCGGCGATACCGAGACAGGACAGTTGTACAACGACGAGGGAGTCGCCCAAATAGCCGTTACCACTTTGCCGTACGGCCAGGCGGATCCACGGTACCAGGCGAAGGTGTTGGTGGAGGATCCTGATCTCGACCTTGCCGTTCTCCAGATTGTGGCTGCTTGGGATGGAGAGCCCTTACAGGGTGGGCTTGATCTTATGCCTGTGCTTCTTGGTGACTCCAATACATTAGCCCCTCCACAGGACATCTTTATGCTTGGTTATCCTGGGACGGGCGGCCTGGGTGCAATGGAGGTAAGTGATCTATACGTGACCATCAGCAAGGGTGTCGCGTCTGGGTGGGTCTCGGAGAAGCAGCCGCGTGACTGGATCAAGACCGATGCTGAAATCAGCGGCGGCAACAGCGGCGGGATGGCCATTAATACCCGAGGGGAGTTGATCGGGGTACCCACTAGGGTCGAATTGGACGAGGTCGGCGGCGTGACCAGAGGTAAGTTGGGTTATGTGCGTCCGATAAATATGGCCAAACCCTTGATCGACAGGGCTCGTGACAAGATGGAAGAAGTCCCCTAGTCAGTCCCTGCGACAGTGTCGAGGCGATAGTCTGACATACGAGTGATATTCGATTCAGAGACCCTTAGTGCAATGCTGAGGGATCAATACGCAAGGAGGTTAAGAATGGACTTTTCGAGCATGGATTCAGTGGCTCGGTCGTTGCTGGCTGGAGGAGCATTTCTAATCAGTTTGGCGGTCACCTTCTTCGTGTTCTATGATGCTGAAAGCAGAGGCACGCCGGCAGCGTTCTGGAAAGGAGCCGGCATCCTTGCGGCTGTGCTGACGCTCCCTGCCCTGGCGTTCTCGGCGCTGAAGCTGGGTGTTGAGCGTCAGGGTTGGGTCAACCCCTTGGGCTGGCTGGGGATCTTCGGCCTGATGCTCGCCCTGCTAACTGGCGTCCTCTACTGGATCGTCGGCCAGAGAAGACTGGCTGAGCAAGAGGAAGCGGTGGCTCAAACCCATCCTGATCTGGCAGGCACGCAGATCATCCAAACGCGAGTGAAGGAGCCGCCACCGCCCGTCCTGGGATACCTTGTGCCTAAGACCGGCCCCCTGACGGGGAAAGCCTTTCGATTGGCAACTAGCACTGATATCGGCCGGCATGAGGATAATGACATCATCTTGGAAGACGAGTACGCCAGCGACCGGCATGCGCGAGTGAAATTCCAAGACGGCCGCTACGTCTTCTATGACCGGGCCAGCACAAATGGTTCATGGCTCATCGATGGGTCCGACAAGGAGAAGATTGCGGCTCCTCACGCCTTGGGCCAGGGCGACGTCATCGAGATAGGCGACACCAGATTCGTTTTCCTTGAGGTGGAAATGTAGCTGAGGTTCGGCGTCAAGTTGGTGAGTAGCATCGTCAACGTGATCCGGGGGATAGCTACGAGACACGCTGGCAGGTTTGGCAGACACTATGCCTCCTGCTGCCTGGGCACCATCTGTACTCCAAGAAGGGAGAGCTTATGCGCGTGAAGAGAATTGCCGCCATTTGCCTTATGTGTGTAGCCTTCCTACCGGCGCTCGGATTGCCATACCACGTCCTTGCCAACGATGGGCTTACGGCAACTATCGTCCAAGTACAAGACCATGATTTTCCGCAGATAGTTTTGGTCGTCAGTGTCCTCGATGGTAGCGGCCAGCCAGTCAGGGGCTTGAGACAGGAGAACTTCGAAGTCTTTGAGGACAACGTGCCAGCGAACCTCGTCAGTGTAGAAGATGTGGTGGACGCGGACGTCGGCATCGCCGTAGCCATGGCGATAGACGTCAGTGGCAGCATGGAGGGCGAACCACTGGCTGCGGCTAAAGAGGCGGCCATTAGCTTCATCGAAAGCTTGGCGGATGCCGACCAAGCAGCCGTTCTCGCTTTCGCTGACACCGTGCAGACCGTGCAGGATTTCATCGACGACAAAGAGCTGCTGGTCGAGGCGGTTGCCGGCCTGGCTGCAGAAGGGAACACGGCTCTTTACGATGCTGCTTTCCAGGTGGTAAACATGGCGGCGAAGGCCACCTCGCCGCGCAGAGTGGCCGTTCTTCTGAGCGATGGTCAGGAGTATGGTGGTGTAAGCCTAACTTCACCGTCCGATGCCCTACGAAAAGCCGAGGAGGAGGGGATCCCGCTGTTCACTATCGGCTTGGGCAGCGAAGCCGATCGAGCTTACCTTGAAGAGCTGGCCACCCTCACGGGAGGAAGGGCCTTCGAGGCCCCCTCACCTGACCAACTGGCGCAACTCTACATCAATCTAGGGGATGTGTTGCGCAGCCAATACGTTCTGACTGTGCAATCGGAAGCGCCGGCCGATGGGAATAAGCATGCGTTGCAAATACAGATAAAACACCGAGGCCGACAGGTGGAAGCGGCGGGGACCTTTTCCAGTCGCATCATCCCGCCCCAGATCCAGCTACCAGGGTTGCAGGACGGCCAGACGGTGAATGAGACGCTCAGGCTGGTACCAGAGATCGATTCGCAAGGTCCGGTGGCTAGAGTGGAATACTACCTGGGCGGGATTCTGGTTGGGTCAGAAAGCGAGCCGCCGTATGCTTTCCTGGTGGATCCCATGGATCTCGCGCCAGAGCAGCATACGCTGAAGGTGGTGGTCATGGACAGGGCGGGGAATTTGGGTGAAAGGGAGATCTCTTTCGTTGTAGCATCTCTTGCACCATCCATCCAGCTTCCCGCCCTGCAGGACGGCCAAAGAGTGGACAAAACGCTCAGGCTGGTACCAGAGATCGAATCTCAGGGCGCGGTGGCTCAAGTGGAGTACTATCTGGACGGCGTTCTGGCTATGTCAGCTAGTGAGCCCCCGTATGCATTCGTGCTGGATCCCATGGGTCTCGCGCCAGAGCAGCATACCCTGAAAGCAGCGGTCCAGGACAGCGCAGGGAACCTAGGCGAAAATGAGCTGTCCTTCTTCGTGGCAGCCACTGCGCCATCCATTGAGCTGCCGAATCTCGCTGAGGGCGAAACCCTGGCCGAGGTCACTGCCCTCAAGCCGGAGATGAGATCACAAACACCGGTGGTCAGAGTGGAGTACTACATTGATCAGGATCTCAAGCACGTAGCGGAGGAACCACCTTTCCGCTACGTGCTGGACCCCGAGGCTTTTGAGCGAGGCAGCCACATCTTGACAGTGGCAGCCTACGACGCAGCCGGCAGCACGGGACAATTGGAGGTGACCTTCCGGCTCGCCGGCGTGGCGCTTAATCTGGGTTATCTAATCCTGGTGGTGGCTCTCGCTCTGGCACTATTCGCGGCCTTCGCAGTGATGAGGCTGCGTCGGCGTCTTTGGCCTAGCCACAAGCGGAAAACAGATAGCTACAGAGGTTCAGAGGCCAGAGAAAAGATTCTCCAGTGAAACATAGGAGGATGCCAGACATATGATCGGCGAGCTGATAGCGGGTCGTTATAGGATCACCGAGAAGATCGGCGCCGGCGCCATGGCGACCGTCTACAAGGCTCAGGACACCGAGACCGGCCAGATCGTGGCCGTCAAGCAGCTGCACGAAGACCTCTCCATCAAACCACAGTATGTGGAACGCTTCCGTCGCGAGAGCGAGGTCCTGGCCGGCCTGAACCATCCCAACATCGTCGACTTCATCGAGGCTGTGGAGGAGGCGGGGACCAACTTCATCGTCATGGAGTACGTGGATGGCGGCAGCCTGGCGGATCGCATGAAAGAAGGTCCTCTGCCTGTCAAGAGAGCCAGGAGGATCGCCATTCAGGTGTGCGACGCCCTGACCTCGGCCCACGATCGGGGTGTGATCCATCGCGACATCAAGCCGGCCAACATCCTGTTGACTGAAGAGGGGGAGGTCAAGATCAGTGACTTCGGCGTGGCGAGGATGGTGGACCGCACCCGGCTGACCCGAACCGGTTCCGCCGTCGGCGCGCCGGCCTACATGGCACCTGAGACGTGGGAGGGGAAAGTGCCAGACGCAAAGGCCGACATCTACTCCCTGGGGGTGACGCTGTATCAGATGCTGGCCGGCGAACTTCCCTTCAAGGCAGCGACGCCGGAAGCGATGATGAGGAAGCACCTGGAGCAGCAGGCGGAGCCGTTGCGGTCGGTGCGGGAAGACGTCCCGTCTTGGCTGGAGAGGATCGTGGATCAGGCGATGGACAAGGACAAGGCGCGCAGGTACCAGACGGCGAGGCAGTTCTCGGCGGCTTTGGAACATGCTCCAGCACGACCCCCCAAGCGGATCTGGGAACGCATCGTCGAGATCACCGGACCGAGGCTGCCGTCCAGGGGGACGCTGGCCGTGGTGAGTGGGGTGCTGGGGCTAGCCTTGGTATTGATCGGGGGTGGGCTGTGGGTAGTTGGAGCCCCTACCCCTACGCCGGTGAGGTCTACCTCGTTGTCCCCACCCCATACTCCTACACAAGAATTGGGCACAGAAATGGACATTTTAAGAAACATGGAGCTTTTAGGTTCTCCTGATGAGGAAACTCGAAATTCAGCAAGAGAGGCATTAAAACAAAAAGAACCAGATATAGAAAACCAAACCAAGAAAGAAATAATACAACACACTCTAAAAATATCAGATTTTGGAGAAGATCTAAATAGCAGGATCACTGCTTTAGAATCTTTACGTGGAGATCTGGCAAAAGATTCATTTTCTGTAAATGCCATACCTGCTTTGGCAAGAACTCTTGATATTATGAACACTGGTATTGCAGTAGAGAGTAAAGACAGAACTTATGTCGATACACTTTCTACTATACGAAGTATCGGTATTAACCATCCACCAGAGACAGTTGAAAAATTAGTTAGTACTGGTTTGCTTGAAGAAAACGGGCCTAAGACACTAGCAGATGTTGCGGTGTTGATAAATTCAATAGGAGCTAATGTGTCTGAGGATGATAAACAACAAATATTATCAGTTCTAGAAGAATTTAAAGAGAACGAAAGTATAGACACGAGGTATCTTAACGGTTCTTTAAAATTTCTATCAATGACCCCAACACCGCGCCCAACTGAAACAGAAACTCCGGAAGCAACTAGGACGCCAACACCTACTCCTCCTGGAGGTAAAGCAGGCGAAGAAGAGTTAAAGGCAAAAATGGAATCTTTGATTGATATGCAAAGTGGTGATATTAACGAGAGTATAAGAGAAGACTTAGAAAAAGTAGATTTGGAGTCAATCGAAAACGAAAATCTTAGAACGGTATTGAAGAATGTACTTGATTTTATAGGTCCGAACAATTCAGATAGCGAAAAAGAAAATGCGTTAGTTCAGATTTATGAACTGGCTAATACTAAAGAAGCAGTAAATGCAGTTCCTGCTTTAATGACTGGATTTAAAATCAGGGCTCCTATGATCTATAATGATGTTATTACTACACTAATAGAAATTGGTAAAAACAGTCCAGAGGCGGTTGTAAATAATTTGATTCAAAAAGGATTAAATAACTCAGATAATGTTGTGTATCGTGACTCAGGTCAGGCGATAATACTGATCGGCAGAAATGTTTCTGATGATGAAAAGACTTTAATTTATGACCTTTTGACTGAAAGTGGAGCTCCTGGCGCTAAGGATATTGCAGAAAACATCATGACTTCAACAGCAACTCCCACATTCACTCCAAGGATACCCCTTACACCAACACCTCTATTTACTGCTACTTCTACTCCTTCCCCTCCGCCGGTCTCAGCCGGCACACCGGTGCCCAGGCCGGCTGCCGCCATCTCCGCGGCCAATGCCGACCGCGTGTCGCCGTTGGCACGCTGGGGGAAAGGGTGGGTGGGTGAAGTGGCCTTCTCCCCCGACGGGGAGCTGCTGGCTGTGGCCTCCTCCATAGGCATCTACCTCTACGATGCCGGCACGCTGGAGGAGAAGAGCCTCATTGAAGCAGACTCCTGGGTGACGAGCGTGGCCTTCAGCCCCGATGGGGCCAC
>CAZAWX010000158.1:2463-8941 GCA_964488985.1 uncultured Ectothiorhodospiraceae bacterium | reverse complement strand
CAACTGCAATAGTGGCTGCCACAGGTACCTGTTAGACCAACTCGGTGCGAAGGAGTCGTAGTGGTACTCGGAATTTAAATTTGCCATGTTACAGGTAAGAATTAACCAACATCAGCACTCGTTTGCTCCCGACGCCACACATCTGTGCCGTCAATTCACGCCACGACCAAGCGGTCAACGCGTTGCAAACCCCGTGGCAACTTTCGTCCACGCCGGCCACGGCCCAGGCAATATTCGGCAAGATCAGACGGCTTTAGTGTGACGTGGCGTTTGCCCGCATGCACCGTAAGCGATTGCCCATGTGGCACTATCGCCACGCAACACATGTACTCATCACGGTTTTTTACTCGCGCCGGCGGAATTTGCAGAATCTTTACACCTTTACCTTTCGCCAGCATCGGCAATTCATTTAAGTTAAGTACCAGTAAGTGCCCGGCTGAGGAAACTGCTGTTATTTGATCACTTGCGTAGTCACTGACCCGACAGGGTTCCATCACCAGTGCATCACCAGGAATGGATAACACGCTCTTCCCCGCTTTGTTCTTGCTGTATAAATCACTCACTGTGGCAACAAAACCGTATCCCGCATCAGTCGCTAACAAATACTGTTGCTGCGAATCTCCGAACATCACGCCACGAAAATTGGCACCATCCGGTGGATTAAACCGCCCCGACAATGGTTCTCCCTGACCACGTGCAGAGGGCAGCGTGTGTGCGGACAAACTGTAGGCTCTGCCGGTTGAATCAAGGAACACCGCCGTCTGATTACTGCGCCCATGCGCCATGTCCTGGAAATTATCCCCGGATTTGTACGACAGCGCCGGGCCATCAACCTCGTGGCCCTTCGCCGCACGCACCCAACCTCGCTCGGACAAGACGATCGTGACCGCCTCTGCCGGGGCCAATTGTGTAGCATCCAGCGCCTGTGCGGATGGCACAGCAACAATCGGTGAACGCCGATCATCACCATAACGCTCAGCATCAGCCAACAGTTCATCACGCACCAAACGACGCAAACGTGCCTTACTCGCAAGCGTTTTCTCCAGCCCAATACGTTCCTTGGTCAGTTCCTCCTGTTCGCCTCGAATACGCATCTCCTCGAGTTTGGCGAGATGCCTGAGTTTTAGTTCCAATATCGCTTCTGCCTGAGCATCGCTCAGTCCGAAATGTTCCATCAAAATCGGCTTGGGCCGATCTTCGTGGCGAATAATGGCAATGACTTCATCTAAGTTCAAAAACGCGATTAACAGGCCATCGAGCAGGTGTAATCGCTCATGGACCTTTTCCAGGCGTGTTTCAAGACGCCGTCTCACGGTCTGTTGCCGGAACTTCAGCCACTCTCCGAGCAGTTCATTCAAGCTCATGCGTTTGGGCCGCCCATTGAGCCCAATCACATTCATATTGACCCGGTAACTGCGCTCCAAATCAGTGGTCGCAAATAAATGCAACATCAAACGTTCATGGTCAACCCGGTTTGAGCGAGGCACAATCACCAATCGTGTCGGATTTTCATGATCGGATTCATCTCTGAGATCCTCAACCCAGGGTAATTTTTTAGCGCTCATCTGCTGAGCAATTTGCTCAAGCACCTTACTTCCGGACACCTGATAGGGCAGTGCTGTGAGAATAATAGAACCATTTTCCCGCTCATAACATGCGCGCACCCGCACACTGCCAACGCCCGATGCATAGATTTCCCGCAGATCTTCCGGTGGGGTAATAATCAGCGCTTCGGTGGGAAAATCAGGGCCCTGCACATGGCGCAGCAAATCGTCCAACGACGCTTTCGGTTCTTCCAGTAAATGAATACAGGCGCTAATCAGTTCCCTGGTATTGTGTGGTGGCACATCAGTGGCCATGCCGACGGCAATCCCCGCCGCACCATTGAGTAACACGTGAGGTAACCGGGAGGGTAAAACAGCGGGTTCCAGTAACGTGCCATCGAAGTTTGCAACCCAGTCCACGGTCCCAAAACGCAATTCCGCGAGCAACGATTCTGCGAACCGGGTCAACTTCGATTCGGTGTAACGCATGGCTGCAAATGATTTCGGATCATCCGCCGAGCCCCAGTTTCCCTGACCATCGACCAGTGGATAGCGAAATGAAAATTCCTGCGCCATCAACACCATGGCTTCGTAACAGGCCGTATCCCCATGGGGGTGAAATTTACCCAGCACATCGCCGACCGTCCGGGCCGATTTTTTATATTTACTCTGTGCCTTCAAGCCCAGCTCTGACATGGCATAGATGATTCTTCTCTGCACCGGTTTCAGCCCGTCGGCAATATGTGGCAGTGCCCGGTCCAGTATGACGTACATTGAATACTCCAGATAAGCCTTCTCAGTGAAGACCTTCAACGGGAGTTGTTCAATTTCGGTATTTTCAATTTCCATTGGTGCTTGGCCCAATATCTTTGCAGCGTTATTTCCTACCTCGCACGATTAAATTCCGGCGAGATCACCTTTGTTTTCCAGCCAATGCTTACGATCTGTGGATCGTTTTTTTGCCAGCAGCATGTCCATAACCTGCTCGGTGTGATCGCCCTCACTCATTCCCAATTGAATCAGACGGCGGGTTTCAGGGGCAATGGTTGTCTCGCGTAATTGCAATGGATTCATTTCACCGAGTCCCTTGAACCGTTGTACAACAATTTTTCCAGGGTGTTTTTCGGCTGCCAGGCGGTCAACCACGCCCTGCCGCTCGCCTTCATCGAGGGCATAAAAAACATCTTTACCCGCATCAATGCGAAATAGAGGCGGCATCGCAACATAAATATGACCACTGCTGACCAGAGCAGGGAAATGACGCACGAACAGCGCACATAACAAGGCCGCGATATGGGCACCATCAGAATCTGCATCGGCAAGGATACAAATACGGCCATAACGCAACTTTGACAGGTCGGTTGACCCGGGTTCCACGCCGATGGCTATCGTGATGTTGTAGACTTCCTGTGAGGCAAGCACCTGGGATGAATCCACTTCCCAGGTGTTAAGGATTTTCCCCCGTAATGGCATCACAGCCTGGAACTCACGATTTCTTGCTTGCTTTGCTGAACCACCGGCGCTGTCGCCCTCAACCAGAAACAACTCGGTCAAAGCTGGATCCTGGGAGGTGCAATCGGCAAGTTTGCCCGGTAATGCTGGACCACTGGTGATCTTTTTTCGAACCACCTGACGGGCTGATTTCATCCGCTTCTGCGCACTCGTGATGGCAATGTCAGCAACCAAATCCCCGGTCTCCGGGTGTTGGTTCAACCACAGACCGAGGGCATTGTTAACGACACCTGACACGAATGCTGCGCATTGACGCGAAGACAATCGATCTTTGGTCTGGCCCGTGAACTGAGGATCATCCATTTTTACTGATAACACGTAGCGGCATTGATCCCAGACATCGTCTGGCGCAAGTTTCACGCCACGCGGCAACAAGCCACGGAACTCACAATACTCTCGAACCGCTTCCAGCACTCCGGCACGAAAACCGTTAACGTGGGTACCGCCCTGGCTGGTAGGGATCAAATTGACGTAACTTTCCATGGGTGCATCACCACCACCGGTCAACCACACCAAGGCCCAGTCAACCTGTTGTGAATTTCCAGAAAAGCTTCCTGTAAACGGGTTGTTGGGTAGATATTCAAGGGTACTCAAGGCACTGTTCAGATAAGCCTCCAAACCATCTTCATAGCACCAGGACTCTTGTTCACCAGTATTTTCATCACTAAAACTGACGTTCAGCCCAGCGCACAATACCGCCTTTGCCCGCAACGCATGTTTTAGCCGGGGAAGAGAGAATTTGATGGAATCGAAATACTGCCCATCGGGCCAAAAACGTAACGTTGTTCCCGTGTTGCGTTTACCGACCTCACCGATCAACGCAAGCTCAGATGTCTTATGGCCACCGGCAAAACTCATACCATATTCTTTACCGCCACGGCGCACCCGGATCTCCAGCTTACTGGACAGTGCGTTCACCACGGACACGCCAACCCCATGCAAACCACCGGAAAAGCGGTAATTCTTATTTGAAAATTTTCCTCCTGCATGAAGCCGGGTCAGAATCAATTCCACCCCGGGTATTTTTTCTTCCGGATGGATGTCAACCGGCATGCCCCGACCATCATCGCAGACACTCAATGAACCGTCTTTAAACAGCTTCACCTGTATATCGTGGGCAAACCCTGTTATGGCCTCATCGACGCTATTATCAACGACCTCAATAGCCAGATGATTAGGCCGAGTGGTATCGGTGTACATTCCGGGCCGCTTGCGAACAGGCTCAAGACCTGTCAGCACTTCGATGGCCGCAGCGTTATAACTACTGTGCATCGTGATCCTTGCCGATCAATTGAGGAATTTGTTATTCAGTGGATCGGAAACCGTTTTCGCAATCACGGCATCCGCTGTCTTGCCGCAAACCATTCTTGGTGACCTGATCCAGCAGTGCTTGCCTGGCCTTATCGGCATCCCAGGCAAAGCCATGAGTGCCGCAAATGACGACATTGACGAGAAAATCCTGATAGGCACGAATTCCTTTGTTCGCAATCGGTCGCCATTTACTCTGTCCGGAACGCCTGAAGGCGCCTCGATTGGTTGCATATGCATAGGTCTTGACTTCATCTGTCGCACAGCGAAGTCCTTCATAAAAGATATTTCTCACACCTGTCTTTGAGACGACGGCAACGGTATAACGCATCACCCCGTTTGCGCCTCGGGATATTGAATCCTGGGCAAGATAGTAACGATACAGTGGGCTGGCATCGGCCACCGCCAATTCCTGAAATTCGCTGGCTGCAGAAACCGGGGGAATCACGACGTTAGACTCTTTCCACGCCTCTTCGTAATAGCTACAAGGCTGACGATCATTAAAGTGATCATTAACCTCTGGCTCACAATCAGCCCTTGCCACCTGCGTCTGAAATAACACAGCTAACATGAGCAGTGCCGATTTTCGATTGAGTATTGATGATGTATTTCGGTGGAGCGCCATGGGCGGTTATTTTAACCACACTGCGGCTCAGGAACGAGTGCAAAATTTGAATACAATTTCTTGATAATCTAGTTTAACTGAATAATTTAACTTATATATTTCAATAGATTAACTAGATTATATAATGTAAATTATTATAATTATTTCTATTTTCTCTTTAACCTTCAGTCAAAATCACCTGCCAAACTTTCCCGTGTTGCCTTTTCGACTTTGGTTACCGTAAATGGATAGCACGCGTGATCGCTGCCAACCCCCAATGACGCATGTTCATTGACAAGGGCGGTGATCATGTTCGAATTAAATTCAAAACGTAGAAAGTGAACTGCAGAGGTCTTGCCTTCAGTCGCCCGTTCAAGATCTTCATCGGCGATGGCATAGACCTTGTCATAGCCCTTTACCTGCATCCAGATTTGCGACTCGATGCCGACAAGTTCGGCCAACGCCGCTTCGCGATGCACGGGTTCAGGATATTCAAGCATGAAGGTGGCTTTAAGATTTCTACCGCTGGGAATGAGCGGATTGTAGGCAGCAAGTTCTTCTTCAATGCCTGCTTTTTCAAATATTTTCTCAATCCGCAGCATTTCCTGGATCTGATACCGTATGGTTAGCGCATCTTCAAAATACAAGGTCGCATTTGGCCCCAGATGAATGTTGCGTTGTTGCTTGTGTGCCAGGACCTGGTCGCGGATAGATCCGCGTTGTTCAGCGTAGTCTTCAAGGCTGAGCAGATCAGTGCGTGTCAGTCGTTGCATTTATATTCCGTAGGCTTTGCGTAGCAGACTCATAGGGGGTTGCGGCGCAGGGGCGTCCCGGCCTAATGCATTTTGTATATGGTGGCCCGCCATTACACAGTCACTCGTATAGAAATCCGCCTGCTCCTGCGCCACCTTACGGGCTAGCGGTCGGGCAATTTTCATGGCTGCCTGATGAAATTCTTTTTTCACCGCATAGGTGCCGTCATGCCCGGAGCAGCGCTCAATCGCTGTAACGGTTGTCCCTGGCACTAACTCCAAAACTTCACGGGTTTTCGAACCGATGTTCTGCACCCGTTGATGACAGGCCGCATGATAGGAAATTTTACCCAGGGGGGACTTGAAGTCTGTTTTCAGCAAGTTGCTACGGTGACGCAACAGCAGATATTCAAAGGGATCGAAGATTGCCTGGCTGACTTTGTACACGGATTCATCAGCGGCAAACAATAAGGGCAGTTCCTGGCGGAACATCAACGTACAGGAGGGAATCGGCGCGACGATATCCCAACCCTGCTCAACCCATTTCAATAGCTCCGGCACATTGGCCTGCATGGCCCGCTCGACGGCGTCTAAATCACCCAATTCCAGTTTTGGCATGCCACAACACCGCTCGCGTTCCAGGGTACGAACCTGAATTTGGTTGTGCTCATACACAGCAATCAGATCTTCCACAAGCTGATGGTCATTAAAATTGCCATAACAGGTCGTAAAAAGCACGACCCGCCCGTTCGTCTTCT
>CAZAWX010000158.1:0-2363 GCA_964488985.1 uncultured Ectothiorhodospiraceae bacterium | reverse complement strand
AAATCCACATTCCATTCATGTGGTGGCACGTAGGGGCACTTGGTCATGTAGCACATATCGCACAGATAACAATGATCGACAACCTGCCAATAATCAGCTTGACTGACGCCATCGAGTTCCATCGATACTGATTCGTCAATCAAATCAAACAGCGTTGGGAATGCCTGGCATAAGTTGAAGCAACGCCGACAACCATGACATATGTCATAGACCCGCTCCAATTCCTTGAACAAGGCTGATTGTTGATAAAACTCAGACGTTTTCCAAGGGACAGGATGGCGTGTCGGCGCCTCCAAATTACCCTCTCGCGGGGTACCAATTTCGGAACTACTCATGTCAAAACTCCGAAAATTACCGGCGGTTGCCGTATGTGCTCGCCCAACCGCCGGCACTTCTCATCGCGCTTATCCGTCTAGATTATCCAGGGCTTTTTGAAATCTGTTGGCATGAGAACGCTCCGCCTTGGCCAAAGTTTCAAACCAATCGGCTATTTCGTCGAAGTTTTCGTCACGGGCGGTTTTCGCCATACCCGGATACATATCCGTGTACTCATGGGTTTCACCTGCAATGGCGGCTTGCAAATTGTCACCTGTGGCACCAATAGGAAGACCCGTCGCCGGATCACCCACTTCCTCGAGGTATTCGAGGTGACCATGCGCATGGCCTGTTTCGCCCTCTGCGGTGGAACGAAACACAGTTGCGACATCGTTATAGCCTTCCACATCGGCCTTTTGTGCAAAATACAGGTAACGCCGGTTAGCCTGCGATTCACCAGCGAACGCATCTTTTAAATTCTGTTCGGTCTTGCTGTCTTTCAAACCCATTTTCATATTCCTCTTAATAATGTCTAATAATGTCGATTTAGAGCTACCCTTGGCAATTCAAGGCTTACTATTTGGCTACGCCTTAAATTAGACTAAGTCTAATTTATAATGTACAGAACATCACTGTCAAACAGTAACCATCACATGTGGTCCACATGGACCCGCAGTCGTGGCACAGGTAGCATTATCCGCTGTTGAACGGGAATGAAAATGGCCAGTAGAAAAAAAACACCGGACTTTGAGCAGGCTCTGGGTGAATTGGAGCAACTCGTTGAGCATCTGGAAGAAGGCGATCTGAGCCTGGAGGATGCAATCAAAACCTACGAACGTGGAGTAACGCTGGGCAAAACCGCTTTGAAAGCGCTCGATGCGGCACAACAGCGTGTGCAAATACTTAACGAACCGAATGAAACTGGGTCTACGTCCAATTTTGAAGCCTCGGACCCGGAATAAATGCAGCCCCGGTTCAAGTCGAGGGCTGATACCAACCCATCTTTCTTTTCCGTCCAGAATAAGTTCAATCTTACCGTGGAGTCATGCAGTGTCATCTGTTGCAGCTAGAGAAACTGGAAGCCAGGAGTCATTTCTCCGGCGATTGCAGGAATTAAAAACTGAAGCGCAATCGGCTCTTGATCGGTATTTGCCGGCAGCCAATGAAAAACCCACCCTCCTGCATGAGGCTATGCGTTACGCCTGTCTTGGTGGTGGCAAACGCATCCGCGCTATCCTGGTTTATGCTGCGGGGCAAACTCTGGGTGTGCCCATGCAGATGCTGCACGCTCCAGCATCTGCGGTGGAGATGATCCACGCCTATTCACTGGTCCATGATGATCTGCCCTGTATGGATGATGATGATTTGCGCCGCGGGCAACCGACCTGCCATAAAGCCTTTGATGAAGCCACTGCCCTGCTGGTGGGCGATGCTCTGCAGGCACTCGCTTTTGACATTCTCGCCAATACAGATGCGACCGGACTAAGCGACGGGCAAAGACTCAAAATGTGCGCTACCCTCGCCGCCGCCAGCGGCTCGCATGGTATGGCTGGAGGACAGGCCATTGATTTGGCGGCGGTAGGTCAGTCTCTGGATTTGCCGACACTGGAGGACATGCATCGATTAAAAACCGGTGCCCTGATCAGGGCCAGCATCCAGCTCGGAGCCATCGCCAGCAATGATCTCATCACCCAGGAAGTTGATGCGCTGCAAAACTACGCGGCAGGCATTGGTTTGGCCTTCCAAATTCGTGATGATGTGCTAGATGTAGAGGGTAATACCGAAATCCTTGGTAAGCAGCAAGGCGCCGACGAAGCCCTCAACAAACCCACTTATCCGGCGCTGCTGGGTCTTGAACAATCAAAGCAACGCGCCCGGAGGCTGTGCGATGAGGCCATTGAATCACTTGAGATTTTTGACACAAAGGCCGATTTTTTACGCCATTTGGCAGATTTTATTGTTTCACGCATGAACTAGGGCCAATTCATAGGTTAGTTCTTAAGCGCAACCAAGTGGAATAGACGGGTGTTGGTGAAGGAAGTGTATGT
>CAZAWX010000157.1:0-9012 GCA_964488985.1 uncultured Ectothiorhodospiraceae bacterium | reverse complement strand
AAAAAAATGGGAGTTAAGTAAACTGTCCCCCGAATGCCCGAGCACAGTGCGATTAACTCCCCGGCAACTACCTGGGGACTCGCCGTCAGCCCGAAAGTAAACTTCGCCAGTCCCGCGGTCACCAGAGAAACCGCAGCCAGTGCAGTAAACATAGCCATGACCGACACCAGTGCATAGAGCACAAGTGCCCAGGTACCTTGCCGCCGAAAGCCCTCCAGCAGTGAAACTCCCGTAAGCGATGGATACTGATGCCCAAACCGAAAGGTGGGGTACTTGGTGGCCAGTCCAAACAGGATAAAAACCAGCATTCCCAGCCCGTAAAGGGCACCAGCACGGGTCGACTGCACCAGGTGCGATACACCGACGGCAACGGCCGCAAAAAGTAACCCCGGGCCCAATTTTCTGAGCCATTCCAGACCGGCCATGATCAGGGCTTCCCGGTTGCCTGACGGTCAGTGAAATTGTAGACCACAATCCTTTCCAATCCGTCCAGCACCCCGGATTGTTTGGCGGTCAGGTGAATGGGGTGGTTGATATATTCTTCCAGCGCGACTTCATTCTCGAAGACGATGTAGGCGCCTACTGAATAACTGTTGTCGATGTTCCCGCCGCCTGTCTGCAGCGTTTCTCCGACGCGGATCTCAACCACCCCGGGGATTTCGCTGAATCCTTGGGTTACTTCAATCACCTGTTGGCGCTGCTCTGCGGTTACGGAGTCTTCAAACCACATCATCACCACATGCACCACCTGTCCTTTTGGTGCTTCTTCAGCCCACGCAAACATGTGGATTGTCATACACAGAAAGATAGCAGCAATGAATGCTACGAGATTGATTTTGTTTGAGGAAATAATTTTATCTTGGTGACGATCCATTCCTAGATTACCTTGTTGGTCAGCGTCCCCAAACCATCAATTCCACACACCATAGTCTGGTTCTTTTCCACGGCCCCATGAATGCCGGGTGTTCCTGTGTAGATTAAATCACCTGGCTGTAAATGGTATAAATGAGAAAGTTCAGAAATCAGGGCGGGGGGCTTTTTCAATGAATCCTTCAGGTTTCCTTCCTGCATTAAGTCGCCATCAATAGTCAACCACATGCGTGCCTCGTTCAAGTGACCGATGCTGGAGACCGGATGGATAGGGCCGCAGGGAGCTGAACCATCAAATGCCTTTCCAACATCTAGTGCCCCGTGGGACTCCATGGCCGCCCTCATCAAATCCCCGCGAGTGAGATCATTGCCGACGGCATATCCAAAAATACTGTTCAATGCCTGAGCGTCATTAACATTGGCTGTCTCTTTACCCATTGCAACGACTAGTTCAACTCCATAACTGAGGTTTCTGGTCCCCTGCGGATAGGTAATATCGGCACCATCTTCAACAATCGCATCACTGTATTTATCAAAAATCACGATTCCCGTTGGTTGTGCCATTGATGGAACCTGTTCGAGCAGTTGCCTGGGCCTGGGATAATTCATGCCAATGCAGTAAATCCTGCGAACGGGAAATCTTTTTTTGCCACCAGTAATCGCAAGCGATCGTACCGGAGGAGGAGGAAAGACATATTCAAGTGCACGCTTGTCTGTTGAGCTCGGATTCTCTGTTGCCATAACCGATTTCGCCGTTAGTGACGTACCTATTAAAGCGGCACATGTTGTTTTAAGTACTTCACGCCGGTTGTAAATACGTGACATATCGTGGTTCCTCAGCTGTTATGTATTCCAGAACTCGGATAGCTCATTCAAACCCAAAAGGCGGCCGATATCCGGATAGTGATGGAACACCCAACCCATACATGATGAAATACAGGACTGTTCTTACGGTTTTCATTGGCAACTCGACCTGATAATGCGGTAAAGACCGATGGTTAATAACGGGATCACATAGACAAAAAGAAATCCCCAGGCCATCGTTCCATAACCCTGGGCTACCAAGTTCGTTATTCCCCAGAGTGAAAGTAGCGCACTGACAATAATTGCGGAAACAGCCAGCACAGCATGCGCAATGCGGCTCAGCCCGCTACCTCTTTTCTCCACCAGGTATGCATCAATACGCTCATTAATACCCTGCAGCATACCGGCGCCGGTTTCGATAAAGGTTCCAAACAGCATCACGCTGTAGATCACCAACAGTACGGTCATCCCCAACTGCCCCATCATCCAGTAAGTGGGAATGGGCTGGTCCAGTATTTCCGGATAAGCTGCAATATAAGCAAACTGGAATACCACCGCCGGGATTATCGCGATTGCTCCGGCAATCACCCCCGATGTCACGGCCTCCGCACGGGTCTCAAAAACCCTGGCTACGTACAACAGCAGGGGCGCAGCCGCGATGTTGTATAGCGCGTACTTGAATCCACTCTGCCACCACCCATCCAAAACTTCAGCATGGCTAAAAGCATCGGCAATCGGTGTCCAATCGCTACTAAATACCAACACGAAAAAAGTGAAAAAGACCGCGTACAGGAAGAGAGACCAGAATGTCAGTACCTTGGCTATTACGTCCCGCCCAAAAAACGTCAGGACACCAACCACCACCAACATAATCGTTAAACCGGCACCGTAGGATATGCCAAAATTGTCACGCAGGATGTTGCCAGCTGCCGATGCCAACACAGCAAGAACAAGAAGAAATATCAATATAATGAGCGCTTCAAATGTGACCCATCCCCTGCCCAGTAGTCGTTTGAAGAAGTTACGATAATCGTATACATTGAAAAGACGCGCAAATTCGAACGTAAGGGCTAGAATTACCGCCATGGAGGTAAATGTAATGCCCAACCCCAACAAACCACCCAATAACCCGTAACTGGTAAAAAACTCTACGATCTCCCGACCCGTGCCGTAACCGCCACCGACCATCACCGACTGAAATACCGCGCCGGGAATAATGTAAACCCGGAAAAAACGTCGATATTGAATACCCGCTTCAATCTCTTTGCCGGCCTCTGATCTGCGTTCACTATGGTAGCCACGCTGCATTAATCTCATTCTTACAATTCTTTTCCATCAACCTCAGAAAAATTATTGACGGACAATGGCACCGTTTTTCATCACGAAATTAACTTTTTCCATGATGGTGATATCTTCAAGGGGGTTTCCGGGGACAGCAACGATATCGGCAAATTTACCAACTTCGAGTGAGCCGATCTCGTGCTCAAGACCCAATAGCTGGGCCGCATTTATCGTCGCCATGGCGATGGCATCCCGTGGCGAAATGCCACGTCTTACAAGGGCACCGAACTCGCGTGAAGTTATTTCATGTGAAAATTCCGGGTCTGTGCCAAAGGCCATGTTGACGCGCGCTTTGTAAGCCTTTTTGAGCATCTTATCCGCGTAAACCGCTGCATCCTGTACTTTCTTGACAAAACTTTCCCTTATTTTATCAGCTCCTTCCCCTTCCGCGGACATGTAATCGAGCTTATACGTGCTGGGCACTAACCAAGTTCCGTTCTTTGCTAAGACTTCTATGGCTTTATCCGTCATAAGAGCACCGTGTTCAATTGAGTCAACACCGGCATTGGCCGCCGCTATAATGCCTTTATCGGAGTGCGCATGCGCCGCAACCTTCTTGTTGTGACGGTGCGCCTCGTCGATAATCGCCTGAATCTCTTCGTCTGTGAAAGCACTCACCGTAGGATCGTCATGGTCAGTCGTCATGCCACCAGTGACCATGATTTTGATCCAGTCTGCACCGCCCTTTAGTTCCCGTCGTACCGCTTCGCGAGCATTGTCAGTGCCGGCCTCGAAAACATGCCCTTTAAGGTCGTAAAAATCATTGCGCATGTCACCTATGTCCGAGTGACCGCCCGTGGGGCCTAATCCGTGGGGCGCCACCAACAAGCGCGGCCCTTGAAACTCACCTGCATTAATGGCGTTTCGTAGATCAATGAGACCAAAACGGTAATCGAAGTCACCGGTAACACGAATGGTTGTAAAACCATGATTCAGTAAGGCTTGAGCATTCTTCAAGCTAGTAAGTACTTTGGCAGCGCTTGATCTGCTGAGAAAAATATCAGATATTTTTGTTTCGTTGGGCAAATTGGAGAGATGCATATGCATGTCCATCAGCCCCGGCAGGCAGGTTTTTTGCTTGAGATCAATGAATTTATACCCGTCAGGCGAAACCAAGCCCTCTACGACCCTCTCGATACGCTCACCTTTTACAAGGATCGTTACTGGTCCATTAAGTTTTTGTTGCGCCGGATCAACGATATCGCCGCATTGTAGGGCGATGCCGCTCGCCGCGTATGCCGCCTGTGCGGACGTAAAGGCACACAGCAGCGCAACGGCAAAGGCGGTAACAATCAATTTTATTTTCGTCAACATCTTCTGGTACACGCTTAACTCCTTCTTGATTAGTGTATGAGGCTATCTGGTACATGCTTCTGCTTCTCGCTTTATTGTTGAGAACACCTGGATCAAGCTTTAATACAGAAAACAACATCCGCCCCCCTTTGTCAGTTTTTAGAAGCTGTACTTGAAGCTCACACCCCATTCCCTCGGCCGAGCGTATTGAACGGTAGCAAAGCCGAGAGCGTTAAGCAGATCAAACCCTGCCAGGATGTATCTCTTGTCCGTCAGGTTGGTGCCGAACACCGAGACCTCCCAGTTGCCAGTTGCGCTTATGAACGTCAACCTGCCATTCAAGAGACCGTAGCTCTTCTGGACATTGAACGGACTGTTTTCAATATCGTGATGGGTTTTGGTCTTGTAGGCGTAATCCAGCCGTCCGATCAGTTCACCCCAAGTCTCCAATGACATAACGTACTGCCCTGAGGTCGTGACTGTCCACTTCGGAGTCTTGACGAATTCGGTGTCCTCGGTGATGGGCGAAGTTGGGTCCACATTGGTATATTCGGCATCTGTATAGCCAATACTCGCGTTAAAAGTAAGACCCTTCGTCGGTGTTGCCACTATGTCAACTTCGAAACCCTTCACCCTGGCCTTGGTCACATTGCCGATGATGGTGATCGGCAGAAGTGACACGGGATCCGGTCTGCTCACTGTAAATTGGATGTCCTCGTAGTCGCTGTAGAAGACGGTTGTGTTGAACCGTAGGTGCTGGTCGAGAAGATCGGATCTCAGCCCCGCCTCGTAGGTTGTGATGTACTCCGGATCATAGGACAGGAAGTCGCTGTCTCCGATCGAGCGGGCATTGAAACCACCGCTTTTGAAGCCCCTCGCAACGGAAGCGTAGGTCATGACGTCGCTGTTCCAGTGATACTCGAACCCGGCCCGGCCTGACACAGCATCCCAGTTATCGCTTCGGCTTGCCAGAGGCACAACTACCTTCCCCGAAAATTGACCAAACCTCGTTCTCGCAACATTCTTTTCCTCGTAGGTATAGCGAAGGCCGGCGGTCAGGTTTAGCTTGTCCGTGAGAGCATAGGTTCCTTGACCGAAGGCGGCGTAGTTCTTCGTATCCACCCAGAAATTTCGCTCGAGACTGGCATCAAGTCCGATGATGTCCCTAAGAACCACAAGGACTTCGGCTGGTGTATCTTCGAATCCAGTCTCCTTTAAGTAATACAGGCCAGCGACCCAGGTCAGTCGGTCATCGAATGAAAGACCACTGACTTGAAGCTCCTGGCTGAACTGATCCTGTTCGAAGATAGCGGAATTGCTGACAATGCCGTAATTGCTCCCGTCCGCATCGTTCTGACCTAACGCTTCCATATCCCGATAGCTGGTAATGGATTTTACAGCCCAGTCGCCGAAATCCCATTCCACGGTCAAGTCGGCACCCCAAGTGTCGAGTTCGTTGGCATTGCCTTCAGTGGCGAAAGTCGTGAACTCGCTGTCGGTCAGGAAAGCGTCTCCGTAGTCAGGATCTACGAAATTGTTGACCAGCTTGATGATGCCCGGTTGGCTAAACGCTACAACTTTGCGTACCGGGCCCGCTTCACGCACCCGCGTGCCGTCGATGGACAACAGAACATCCACATTCTTGGTTGGAATCCAGTTGAATATAGCCCGACCTGTCGATCTATCTGTATCTCCAGTCTCGTCGATCATGTTGCCGGTAGCAAAATCAAGTCGCTTGCCGTAGCCGTCCCGGTTGCGCGTCACGCCAGCGAACTTGGCAGTAAGCTTGCCAGGCACTAGAGGAACATTGACGCTTGCCTTGACGTCGAACCGGTCGAACCGACCGGTAGTGATACTTACATTCCCCCCGAATTCATTTGTCGGTCTAGAGGTCACCACATTGACGCTACCGCCAATGGTGTTCTTGCCAAACAGCGTTCCCTGGGGGCCGCGCAAAATCTCGACACGTTCGATCTCCATGAGGTCAAAATCGATTCCCTGCATCCTTCCCATGTAGATACCGTCCCTGTACACGC
The DNA here is from genome assembly GCA_964488985.1 of uncultured Ectothiorhodospiraceae bacterium. Taxonomy (GTDB): domain Bacteria; phylum Pseudomonadota; class Gammaproteobacteria; order HK1; family HK1; genus CAZAWX01. The sequence continues at coordinate 2,668 of CAZAWX010000157.1, read as the reverse complement.
CGACACCCGGATCTGAAATGATGCTGACATCTGCTTGGCCCACACCCCGTATGAATACGGTAGCCCCAGTGGCCCCTGTCTGAGCGTGGTTGTAAAAACTAAAGTTGGGTGTAAACTGCCCCAGTTCCTGGAGACTGGTTAGCGATCTGGCTTCCATATCCGCAGCCGAAAAAGCGCTGATAGAAATGGGCACGTCTTGAATGTTTTCCTCTCGCTTTCTGGCCGTGACGACTATTTCTTCAATCACCAACCCTTTCAGTTCTTCAGTTCCGCTATTCGTCACCGCTGTTCCTGTCATCTGTGATTGTTGCGCCGGCGTCCCTGCTTGAGCGATCAGGGTCTGCATGGACGCCGGCTGGGATTTTCCCGGCTCTTGTCCCTTTGGAGATTCTTTTTCCTGAATAGTTACAGTGCGCTCATTAACAAACTGGTAGGAGAGATTTGTGCCTTCAAGCAGCTCGTTTAAGGCTGATTCGCTGGAAGCTCCCCGCGGAACCGCCTGGGCAGAAAGGTTGGTAACCAGGGCCGATTCATACAAAAGCTGCAGGTCGTATTCCTCCGCCACTGCTTGCAATGCAGAACCCAGTGCCTGCGCCTCAATCAGCGCCCCTTCCTCCGCCGCTTGGGCGAATAAAGCGCTGGACGTCAAAAGCATGATGGTTACGGAAATTCCAAGAGCAGTGCCAGGGTGAGTCATTGGTGTTTCTCCCTATTGTTTTCTTGTCTCGCTATCCACAACGACTCTCAAACGGGGGAAAATGGCTACCAAAAACTTATCCGGACTGCAGGTTGCCCCCGCAAGTCACTCAGGACTGTGGTTGTATAAGTCGCGTTCCACCTGCGTCACGTACGACTTCAATCCGGCGAATGGTTTTGAGGGAGTCCAATAGTGAATCGACATCACTGGGGTCAAAAGTACCACTGATTTTTAGTGCGCTCAGTTCCGGGTCCTGCACCCGGATTGACTGACGGTTATAACGATTGAATTCATCGAGTACAGCGGCCAAAGGCTCAGCGGTAAAGATCAACCGTCGTGACGTCCAGGCAGTTACTTGCTCGGGGCTTGCTAACGCAATCTGTTGAATTGCTGCACCAACAATGCTGACCTGCTCACCGGCGCCCAGTTCGATGGGCCTTGAATTTACCGTGAGTCGCGCTATGTCCATGGCCTTTTCAGCATCCTGGCGCATGTCCGTTGTGAGTTCTATGGGTTCGAGCACGCTCACATCAGTGGCAACCTCAACCCGCCCTTCAAGCACCGTCACCGTGGCGCGGTCATCCCACATACGTACATTAAATCGTGTGCCCAGAGCGCTAAATAGGGTCTCATCGCCGTGCACCTGGAAAGGGCGCATGGGGTCCTTGGCTACAATGAACAGGGCCTCGCCGCGGACGAGATCAATGTGTCTGACCTCAGTATCGAAGCGGACCCGTATCTCGGACTGGGTGTTGAGGTGAATGGTAGAGCCATCTTCCAGCGTGAATGATCGTTGCTCGCCAATATCAGTGGAATAAGTCTCCTCACTGTCGAAAATGGCCTCGTCCCATAATAAAAAGCCACCCAGTACTACCAATAAGCCGGCAGCCATTCTCAGCCAGCGATAGGCAAGCGGCTTTGTTGTTGCTTGCTTTTCACGCATTCGTTGTTCGAATTCAGTGGAGCTGCGGCCAAGCGGCACAACGGAGGAACTCCCCGGCCGTTCAAGTGCAGCGGCCACCAGCGCTTCAGTGGAGCAATCAAGCTTTTCAGAGGCTTCGTTCAACACACCAAAAGTCTGCGCAACTTCAAGATAGGCAGTGATGTGATCAGGGGAAATCAGTAACCAGTCGGATAGCGCCCGGCGTGCTTCATCCCCCGGCTCGGTGCGCAAATCAATAAACAGCCGTGCTGCTTCATCGCGCAGTTTTCTTGAGCCAACTCGTTGTTCATGATTAGTCAAGGTAGCATTCCTAAAGTTCGTGGTCGCGCAGATCATCCCTGCAGTATACAAGTGCAGTGGAAAGGTACTTCTTTACCGTATGGCTGGTCACATGGAGCATCGCGGCGACCTCCTTGACCGTCATACCGTCTCTCCAGTGCAGGATGACGGCTGCTTTGGCCTTTGGCGACAGCCCTTCCATTGCCTGTATCGCCCGGCGTACCAGCGCCCGGTGATGCAGTGCATCTTCAACAGAGATCTGATCTTCATTGGCTAGGGTCCATTCTTCCCTGAACTCGAAATTTCGTTGTCGCGCACCCAGTTGATCAACACGATATTCGTAGGCTACATTCGCTGCGATACGGAATAAATAGGCCTCCGGATCGTGAATAAAATTGACTTTCGCCAGGCGTAATACGCGCAGGTAGACCTCTTGGGCGACATCCTCAGCTTCAGAAGCGTCCAGCAAGCGACCCCGGAGAAATCGCTTCAGATCATCTCCGCGCAGCCGTATAAACCGGCTCAACATTCGCCTGGTGGAAGTCCTTGGCATGCCTGCAAATCCACATTGTGAAGGAGCGACTTTGTGCCGACCTTATCTACATAGACTGATATAGTGCCAAAAGTGGCTACTAAAATCATGGGCCGAGTATAGATACCGTCTTCGATTACAAGCAAATTTTCAAGGGTTATTGGTTTAACAGCAATAGTAAGCCTTCCCGCTAACAAAATGCACCGGGTAGTACCTG
>CAZAWX010000156.1:0-9067 GCA_964488985.1 uncultured Ectothiorhodospiraceae bacterium | reverse complement strand
TAACCTGCATTATTCATGAACACCCGGCTGCGGAAGCGGACGACCCCAGGGAAGGGGGAGGTAGAGCGAAGCAGGAGGCCCGAGCCGAAATGCCTGCATCTACGGTGTTGCACGAGCAAATTCCTGCTCAACGTACAGACAGTACGCCTTCGCAGGAATTTCCTCGCGCGCCTTGTAGCTACAGCCATTTCCACTCCCTCGCTCGTGCGTTCATGAATAATGCAGGCTAACTTGGATCAATTTCAATTCAGGTTTCTGTGAAATATCTGCCAGCGCCGCAAATTCCGGTATACACTTTAGGGACACATTCACAACTAATAACTAATCGCCATGACTCATCCAGCTCCCCCCAGCGCCCAGTTTTCAGTCACCATTCGCCTTGAGTGCCCCCATGAAGCGGGTTGGCTCGCCAGCATCAGCAGCGCCATTGCTGATAACGGAGGGCTTATCAACGCCATTGATTTGGTACAGATTTCGGATGGCACCAGCTTACGTGACTACGGCGTGGAGTGCGGTTCAACCGAGCATGCGGACGCGATTGTCAAGGCGGTCAAAGCCATCGACGGAGTGACTGTCCAATCGGTATCGGATAACACCTTTTTGATGCATTTGGGCGGCAAAATACAGGTCGCCGCAAAAGTTCCGGTCAAGACCCGCAATGATTTATCAATGGCTTACACCCCTGGCGTAGCGCGAATCTGTATGGCAATCCATGAGGATTACCAAACCTCGTTCAATCTCACCATCCGTGCCAACACCATCGCCGTGGTTACCGACGGCAGTGCGGTCCTTGGTCTGGGTAACATCGGCGCCGCAGCGGCGATGCCGGTAATGGAAGGCAAGTGTGTTTTATTCAAGGAATTTGGTGGTGTGGATGCCTTCCCGTTATGCCTCGCCACCCAGAATACACAGGAAATTATCAGCATCTGCAAAGCCATCGCGCCGACTTTTGGCGGTATCAACCTGGAAGATATTTCCGCGCCCCGTTGCTTTGAAATAGAAGACACATTGCGCAAAGAACTCGATATTCCAGTCTTCCACGATGATCAGCACGGCACGGCTGTCGTCGTGCTGGCCGGCCTTATGAATGCCCTGAAAATCACCAACCGCAAAGCTGCTGACATGAAAGTGGTGGTGGCCGGTGCTGGCGCTGCCGGGATTGCCTGTAGCAAGGTGATGCACCGCTACGGAGTTGGCAAGCTGGTTGTCTGCGACTCAAAAGGCGCGATTCACAAGGGCCGGGATCTGGGCAACAACACGGCCAAACAGTGGGCGGCTGAAAACACCAACCAGGACAATGAGACCGGCTCACTCAAAGAAGTCGTTCGCGGTGCGGATATTTTTATTGGGCTTTCCCAACCTGGGGTACTGGCACGCGAAGATGTCGAAACCATGCACCCGCAGCCCATTGTTTTTGCAATGGGCAACCCGATACCGGAAATCATGCCCGAAGACATCAACGATTTGACTTCAGTTCTCGCCACCGGACGCAGCGACTATCCGAATCAAATCAACAACGTGCTGGCCTTCCCGGGAATTTTCAGGGGAACACTGGAAGCCCGTGCTTCAGACATCAACGGGGCTATGAAACAGGCTGCCGCCACTGCCATTGCCTCCATGGTGGGCGACAATGAGTTATCTCCTGATTACATCATTCCCAGCGTCTTCAACAAAAGTGCCGTTACCAAAGTTGCCGCCGCAGTGGCCAAAGCGGCCAGGGACTCGGGGCTTGCACGCCGGCGCCCGAAATTAACCTCTTTTTACCAGCGCGAGGGAGTCTAAATCCGATAGACTCCTGGGGCCGCCATAACCACTGTCAGTCCAGCGCGGCCAGGACCGCCGCGCCGAATTGATCGGTTCCTGTACTGCCACCCAGATCGGCCGTGTGGCATTGTGCCTTGGCGAGTGTGCGGGCAACCGCATTTTCCAATGCTTGTGCAGCCTGACATAACGCCTCACGTTCATGCTGGTTACCCAGCCAGGCCAGCAACATGGCAGTGGACAATAACAGGGCGGTTGGATTGGCACGGTTCTGACCGCCAATATCCGGCGCTGAACCGTGGCTTGCCTGGGCAACAGCATGCGCCTGCCCGGCGTTCAAAGCGCCGCCCAATCCCAATCCACCGGTCATCTCGGCAGCCAGATCCGAAAGAATATCGCCATACATATTGGTGGTAACAACAACATCAAAATCATCCGGCCGCCGCACCAGGGCAGCCGCCATGGCGTCAATGAGCATTTCATCGACCTCCAGATCTGGATAATCCCCAACGACCTGTAACACCGTATCCCTGAACAGGCCATCACTGACACGCAGCACATTTGCTTTGTGTACCAAGGTCAGATGCTGGCGTCTGCGCATGGCCAAATCGCAGGCACTGCGGGCAATTCGTTCACAACAATGCCGGGTTATTCTGCGCAGGGATATTGCCATGTCCGCACTGGGCATAAACTCACCCATGCCCTGGAACAGATTACGGTCGGCATAAAACCCTTCGGTATTCTCGCGCACGATAACCAAATCAATGCCCTGGCCCCTGGTCTCCACACCGTCATAATTTCGCGCCGGACGAATATTAGCGTACAGGTCGAGTGCTTTGCGTATGGTTCCGGAAGGATTGATGCCGCCCTGTTCTACGGCCGGGTAGTCGTAGGTGGACAACGGCGCCAGAACAACACCCTGGGCCTCGCGAACGGTGGCCAGAACCTCATCGGTCAAAGAGGTGCCGAATTGTCGCAGGCTGTCCAGACCTATTGGCAACTCCTCAATATCGAGGTCAAGCGCATAGAGATGATTTAGACGGGCCAATATCTGCACCGTTACCGCAGTGATTTCCGGACCAATTGCATCGCCTGGTAAAACCACAATTTTCATACTGGAAATCCTCAGCAGTCTGGCAAAATCAGTTGTACCGATTATGGCCTCGTACAAGTGCGTATTCGTACTGATGGCTCATGGTAACAGGTGTTTAAATAAATTCGGCAACACCAGGATGATGAAAAGTACATTTGTTTAATACTGAACTGCACGGATCAAGCGTAGACTGTAATCAGGTCATTCGCTGGGCAACAGGGAGTAGAAATATGCTTACAGGGAAAGCCGCTGTTATCACCGGAGCAGGTCGCGGAATTGGCAGGGAAATCGCCATATTGATGGCCAGTCACGGTGCAAAAGTGGTGGTCAACGATCTTGGCGCCGGCCTGGATGGCGAAGGCCAGGATCAATCACCGGCGCAGCAAACTGTAGCAGACATCCAGGCACGCGGTGGTGAAGCAGTGGTCAACACTGACAGTGTCGCCGAGGTCGATGGTGCCGAGCGGATAATAACTGCTGCACTCGATCATTTTTCCGCTTTGGATATCGTCGTTAATAATGCCGGCATCTTACGCGACCGGATCTTTCACCGAATGTCTCAGCAAGACTGGCAACAGGTCCTGGCGGTACATCTGCAAGGGGCCTTTAACGTCAGCCGCGCAGCCGCAGGGCACTTTCGCAACCAACAGCACGGCAGCTTTATCCATTTCACATCAACCAGCGGGCTTATCGGCAATCTCGGCCAGGCGAATTATGCGGCGGCAAAAATGGGTATCGTAGGATTATCCAAATCCATCGCGCTTGATATGCAGCGCTATAAAGTTCGTTCAAACTGCATTGCGCCCTTTGCCTGGAGTCGCATGATTGGCTCAATTCCGACCGCATCCGAAGATCAAACCCGGCGGGTTGAAAAGCTCAAGCAGATGACACCAGCCAAAATTGCGCCGCTCGTCACCTACCTGGCCAGTGACAAAGCCCAACACGTCAGTGGTCAGATCTTCGCCGTACGCAACAATGAAATTTTCCTGATTTCACAACCCCGGCCACTGCGTTCTGTACATCGCAGCGAAGGCTGGATACCGGAAACTATTGCCGAACATGCGATGCCGGCCCTGGAAAAAAGTTTCTATTCACTGGATGTCTCCGCTGACGTATTCAGCTGGGATCCAATTTAAGGTCAATCAATGGCATTTCAATACGCACAACTTATGGCCCATAAAATTGCCGATGTCGAACAACGTATTCGACCCGACGACTGTATTTTATATGCGTTAGGTTCGGGGCTCGGAACCGATCCCTTGAATCCCGGGCAACTGCAATATCTGTACGAAGAAAATCTCCGGGCGTTACCGACCATGGCCAATGTCATTGGTTATCCTGGTTTTTGGTTACGTGATCCGGCAACCGGCGTAGATTGGAAGCAGGTATTGCACGGTGAGCAGTATTTCCAAATACACTCACCTCTGCCCACTGATGGTACTGTCGTTGGCAAAAGTCGCGTCATTGGGATTAATGACCGGGGAGACAAAGGAGCCTTTGTTTATATGCGCCGGGAGGTTTTCGATAAATCCACCGGTGAACTCGTTTGCACCATAGACCAAACCACTGTCTGCCGAGGTGATGGTGGCTGTGGGGGTCACGACCCGGTCCCACATAAACTGCCAAAAGTTCCCAAACGTGATGCGGACTTTATTTGCGAACTTCCTGTTCAACCCGGAGCCGCACTTTTGTACCGCCTCAACGGCGACAAGAACCCACTCCATGCGGATCCTGAAATCGCCCGCCAGGCGGGCTACCCGCGCCCGATCCTGCACGGCTTGTGCACTCTGGCACACGTTGGCCATGCCTTGATCAAAACGACTTGTGACTACGACGGGAACCGTTTGCACGGGATGGGACTACGCTTCACCTCACCAATTTTCCCCGGTGAACACCTGCGCACTGAAATCTGGCATGAGAACGGGGGCCTGGCATTTCAGGCCAGTGCCATTGAGCGTGAAACTCTGGTGATTGGTAACGGCCGGGCTGAGTTGAACCTGTCCGACTGAATGTGGTGCTACTGGCCCAAGGAAAACATGCTTTCCAAATCGTGTTCACTGTAACTGCGGAACGCGAGCATGGTATGGGTTGATGAGACACCCGCCACATGGCCGAGCCTGTCCGTCATCAATTCCGCCAGGCGATCGTTATCGCGAACCCGGATGATTGCGACCAAATCATAGTTACCACTAACGGAGTAAACCTCACTGACACCCTCAATATCCACCAACGCCTCGGCAACGTTTTGAATCTGACCGTGCTCCACATTGATGAGTGCAATTCCCGTGACCATGACGTTACTCCTGTGTGAAAGATAATCCCTCAATAGTACTGACAAGTGAACAAGGGAACCACTACAACATACTCAGCCCGCATCAACTTTTGCAAATCCCTCCTGACAGCAGCACAACGAGCAGGACTCAGCCACACAACAGCTCTCATCTGGAGAGCAGTAACGGCTTTGAGCTGTGTTAAGATGAGTCCCCGAATATATCGCCATCTGCCCATGGAATCAGCACAAAAAATTCTGCTCATTACCAGTTCATACCCTGCAGATTTACGGGATGCGAGAGCCTCGGCAGGAATGTTTGTACGCGATTTTGCTCTGCAGCTGGCGGCCCGCCGAGCCTTGATCGTGCTGACCCAGCATACGGGTAGCGGCCCCAGTCAAGTGCAGGAAGACGGCTTTGAGGTAGACAGATTTTCCTGGTCCGGAGGCAACCGGGCCCTGGCTAACCTGCGTCTGCCGGCGGATGTTTTAACGATCGGTTCCGTCATGCTCAATGGCATGATCGCAACACTGCGAGTGGTCCGCAGGCAAAAGATCGATCACGTCCTCGCTCTGTGGGCCATCCCATCAGGGCTTTGGGGGCTTGTTGCCAAGTGGATTCTCCGGGTCCCCTACTCGGTATGGTGTCTGGGACAAGACGTCTGGAATTATCAGGGAAACTGGCTCACACGGGGGCTGTTACGGCTCATTCTGCGTCAGGCCAAATGTGTTTATGCCGATGGATTTAAATTGTGCGATGAAGTGCAGCAAATCAGCGGCCGGACCTGTCATTACCTGCCCTCATCGAGGCGCCTGATTGCCAGTGGGGGCTCTGCAACCAATGTGGTTGCGGGTAAACGCAACTATTTGTTCATCGGCAGATACCACCACAATAAAGGCCCGGATATATTACTGCACGCCATCAAGGCATTGCCCGAGTCCATACGCAAGGGCTCGCATTTCCATTTCTTTGGTGGCGGTCCTCTCGAAGCTGAGTTAAAACGCCTTGCGGTTGATGACGTATTGGTGGATGCGGTTTCGATTAATGGCTTTATCGATGAACAGGGTGCGGTAAGTTATTTACAGCAGTGTGATGGTGTGATCATTCCGTCGCGCATCGAAACCATCTCAATGGTGGTCTGGGATGCATTACAAACAGGGATTTCCATCATTGCCAGCGATGCCGGTGACATGGGCACTTTTTTCGGAAAACACCCGGTTGCTCAGGTGGTAAACGCCAACAGTGCTGAGGCACTGGCAGAGGGTATTGTTCGGGAATTTCAAGAACGTCCGGATTACACCCTGGCCAAGGCTGAACTGTTGGAACGCTATGGGGTGCGCCGGGCCGTCGAACAGTTTATTGTCTCGGCACTGACGCCTGTCGAACCCAGACATGGCATTGATTAGCCCCAACAGGTGACCCATGAACACCGCTCAGGAATCAAGTCGGCTACGGCAAAACCTTCAGCGTGTTCTGCACTTCAAAGAGCCGTCGGCGAACATTGATTTCTACATTTCATCACTGACCGAACACAACCCATTCTACAGCACAGATGAGATCATCAACTGGCTAGAGGACTTCAATCGCCACGAATATTTCTCAGTTCAACCCCTGCCCTTTGCCGAGATGGAAAACTGGCATTTCGATCCATGGTCGGGTGATCTGCAACATGACTCGGGACGTTTTTTCAGTATTCGCGGCCTGGATATCCACACCGAAGCCGGCCCGGTGAACCGTTGGACCCAACCCATCATCGATCAGCCGGAAATCGGTGTACTCGGCATTGTTGCGAAAGAGTTCGATGGCATTTTGTATTTGTTGCTGCAGGCAAAAGCAGAGCCTGGCAACATTAACAGCTTCCAACTCTCACCGACCGTGCAGGCCACACGCAGCAATTATCTGCAGGTCCATGGTGGAAAGGCAACGCGTTTTCTCGAAGTGTTTCTCGGCTCTGGGCAGGCTCGTGTTCTGATCGATCAGTTGCAGTCGGAACAAGGCGCACGATTCTATCGTAAGCGCAATCGAAACATCATTGTTCAGGTCGCTGATGACGAAATTCTGGACATCAATGATAGCTTCAGATGGGTGACACTAGGACAACTAAAACGATTGGCATTGATCGACAATACCGTAAACATGGACTGCCGATCGATCATCTCAAGTATTTGTTACGATCCTGAAGTTAAAACTTCTCTTCAACCGGTCCAACATGAGCATCTGAAAAATTGCCTTGAAAATTCGCCACTGGTCTCTAAACCCATTACGGATCTGGCTGTCAAAACAATGATCTCGGCACATGGCAACACCCCGACATTACACTCAGAAGATGAACTGCTTAAACGTCTTGCCGCGGAAAAATTTGCCTGTGAACTCTCGACCCGTTTGATTGCGTTGAACGAAGTTCGTGACTGGGTACGCAGTCCGACAGAAATTTCCCATATCGAGGGGCGTTATTTTTCCGTGCTCGGGGTACGTGTTTCAGCTGCAAACAGGGAAGTCGAACATTGGGATCAACCTATCATAAAACAAATCGATCACGGCATCGTCGGCTTTGTCAGTAAAGAAATTAACGGCGTCCTGCACTTCCTCGTGCAACTAAAAATGGAATGCGGAAATATGGACATCCTTGAGATCGCGCCTACTGTGCAGTGTATTACCGACAGTTATCTGCAAGGAGAGCGGCCTCGTTTTCTTGAGGATCTGCTCGATCCGCAACGTGGACAATGGATCTTTGATACCCTTCAGTCAGAAGAGGGCGGGCGTTTTTATCGTGAGGCCAATCGTAATTTATTACTGCTGGCCAACGAAGAATTCCCCCAACTCGAACTGCCACGCTATCTTTGGCTGAATATCTGGCAATTGAAACGATTATTGAGATTCAGTAATTTTTTGAATGTGGAAGCGCGCAGCCTGATATCCATCATTTAAGGGCACTCTTGAGGCAATGCGTCGGAGCTTCGTTCATGGTTAAAACTCGATTTGGCGTCATTGGTTGTGCGGATATCGCCCGCCGTGCGTTTATTCCAGCCCTGCATCAAAGCGATTGTGCACAACTGGTTGCGGTTGCCAGCCGTAATGCGGACAAGGCAAAGCAATTTGCCAGCGAATTTTGTTGTGAACCTGTGCATGGCTATAACACCTTGCTGGAACGCAAGGATATCGATGCTGTGTATATCGCCACGCCTACCGGTCAACATGGACAATGGGTCGAGGCGGCCGCGCAGCAGTGTAAACATGTCTTGTGTGAAAAATCCCTGACCACCGATGAAACATCCGCATCGCGGTTAATCGATCTGAGCCGACAACAAAATATCGCCTTACTGGAAGGCTTTGCCTATCAATTTCATATCCAACACAGCATATTCAACACCCTGGTAAAACGCGGACGCATAGGTGAACCGGTATTATTTCAGGCCCGTTTCGGCTTCCCGCCACTGGCCCCAGATAACATTCGTTATCGTCGAGAGTTGGGGGGTGGCGCACTGCTGGATGCCGGAGCCTATACTGTTCATGCAGCACGAAGTTTTTTCAGCTGTGAACCACAAGGCGTCTGCGCCAGCCTAGATTACCGGGGAAACGAAGTCGACATACGTGGATCTGTGATGTTGGATTTCGGTCATGGGCGCAGCGCACAACTGGGTTTTGGTTTTGATCATGCATACAGCAATACCTATAGTGCCTGGGGGAGTCGAGGGCAAATTACCTTGCAACGAACATTCAGCGTACCCCCCACGCTATCCCCGACAATGGTATTGGAAACACCACACTACAGACAAACACGTGAACTGCCGACGTGCAATCATTTTCTCGCTGAGATCCGTGCATTCTGTCAAGGGATGAACTGCACGACCACACGCGAGGCGTGGCGCAACGATGCCCTTGGTCAAGCGCGAACGCTTGAGGCGATTCGCAACAATAAAATCATACAGAACACTGCGGGCAC
>CAZAWX010000155.1:0-9121 GCA_964488985.1 uncultured Ectothiorhodospiraceae bacterium | reverse complement strand
GAGGCGAAGAAAAATGTTGGGAATACTGTATAAACTGCTTAAGTTAGCGCCATTCCAGACGGTCACATCTTATTTAGAAAAACCAATATCGAAATCATCCACTTCGTTATCGAACAACATGTCGTCATCCATATCCAGCATGAAAGCCAGTTCGGAGAGCGGCACATGCAGATTGCGCTTGCTAACCCATTTAAGCATCTCTACTCGGTCGTTACCGATCAATTCGTTCAGAGACATACAGCTACCTCCTGAGTGCGGCCTGCGATGGCTAGGCCTTTCTTCCAGCGTAGCGTAAAACGCTTTTGTGACAGTGAAATGACAATTTCGAGACAGAACAGCGACAGCGAAATAAGCTGCTATCACATCAATAGTCGTTTACGGGCCCCAGATGCGGTGGATACCCGAAACAACCGACGACTGAAAAGGGTATAGGCTTCGCATAATTTGGGGGAGAGCTTGCCTAATTCAAGGTCTCCCTGAGCCTTTTCATAGCACGAACTTCAAGCTGGCGCACGCGCTCAATGGAAATGCCCAGATCAGCAGCCAGTTCTTTGAGACTGGACGGAGTTTCACTCAAATGCCGATGTCGAATAATCATTTGCTCACGCTCCGGCAATGTTGTCAAAGCTGCGCCAAGACTACGACTCTGGTGGCTTTGCCAGTTTTCGGCTAAAACCTTCTGCTCCGGACTAGCCTCCGACGCAGGCAATGCCTCTACCAGCGCCCGGCCTTCTTCATCTGCATCAATGGATACATCGCGCTGCAAATATGCGCTGGCGGCCTCGTGGTAGGTATTTTCACTGACACCATATTTATCCGCCACTTCGCTTCTGCCCCGTCCTTCCATGGCCGCAATGGATTCCTTAGCACTTCTCAAACCTGCAAAAATTTTACGCTGCAACTTGGTGGTGCCCAAACGTACAATACTCCAGCTTTTGAGGATAAAATCGTGCATGGCGGCCCGAATCCACCAGGCTGCATAGGTCACCAGCCGAAACCCGCGCTCCGGATCAAAACGTTTGACAGCATGCATCAAACCGATGGTCCCTTCCTGAATCAGATCCATTTCCGGCAGACCAAAATGCCGGTATTCACGAGCTATGGCAGAGACAGAATAAAGATTGGCGCAAACCAGAGTGCGCGCGGCTTCACGATCCTGTCTTTCATGCCACAATTTAGCCAGGCGATATTCCTCTTCACGACTCAGACGTGAAATACTCCGGACATCACGGCGAAACAGGCTCAGGCTCGACATATCCAATGTGGGTACAAGTGACATAACATTCCTCTTGGCACTCTTGCTATCAGAGTGCCAATATCCTAGCGCATAGTAAGGAAAGGCTCAAGTTTACGAGTGGTTTTTGTTAGTGACGCAGCTTATGACTGGCTAATCTGACTTAAAATCAATCGTGGTATGACTGCCATCACAATACGGCTTGTTATTTGAGGCCCCACAACGGCAAAGTGCTGCCTTGTCACTGCGGTTGACAATTTTTCCATCCGCATCATGAATTTCGCAAGGCCCTTTAAGCAACAGTGGCCCATCAGGTAGTGTGCTAACTTCAAGAGAACCCCTGGCCAGTTCGGCCTCAATCCTGCCAACCTGACACTGACCACTGTCCCGAAATCCCGCTTCTTTATGCGCATCATCGCAAAACGGCTTGTTTTTTGACGCGCCACAGCGACAGAGCGTGGCACGGAATGATTCGTTCTTTTTTCCGTTTATGTACAAATCAGCATGCACACACAGTGGGCCATCGGCCTCGACAGCGATGGTATTGATCTCGGGAGCAACCTCTTCTTCGGCTTCCCCATTTCGCTCATAGGTCAAAGCACCTGAGGGACAAGTTCTTATCAGAGCTGCCAATTTACCGGCATCTGTCTCGTCAGGACAGATCCAGGGGCCCTTCACACCTGCCCTGAATACCTTTGGCAGCCCACGCACGCAGTTGCCGGAATGGATACACAGCTTTGGATCGAAGTGGACGACGATGTGTTCGCCCTCGTAGCGTTGAATCTTGCTCATATTCTCTCTCCTTTTAGTCCACAAAGGGTCCGTGTTGCACAATGGGTTCTCCATGCGGCGCACCGAAACACCACATCAGGTGTGAAGCTTCCGATGCAACAATGGAGATCACATCCACTCCGTCAATATAGCAGGCATCTCCCTCCGAAGCTTCCTGCCCGGCAATGACAGCCAAACCCTTTACAACATAGACCAGACCGCGAAAGTTCTTGGAAACATCACGCCTGAATGAAGCGCCAGGCTTCAGTCTGACATCGAGATATTCAACCTCAGTATGCAGTTTGAGTGGTGAACCTTCACCAACAATTGTGCGTATTCGTCCACCCTCAATATTAATTTCAGGTAAGCCCGCATCCTCGATTTGCTGATAAGAGGGATCAATACCCTTCAGACGTCCGGGAAGATTGATCCATAGCTGGATGCCAGCAGCGTGCCTGTCAGGAAACTCGGAGTGAACAATGCCAAGCCCGGCAGTAAATCGCTGGGCTCCGCCCGTATGTACCGTACCCTTGTTACCGAGATTATCAGTGTGCCGCATACCTCCAGAGAACAAATAGGTGATGGCCTCGAATCCGCGGTGGGGATGATCGGGAAAACCGCCTCCAGCAATATCGAAATGATCCCATAGTACGAATGGATCGAAGTTCCTCATGCTGTGCACCGGCATCAACCGCTTGACCGTCACTCCATCGCCTTCAGAAACTTCCTGCGCCCCGATAATTCGAATATCTTTTTGCATATTAGTGTTAACAAGCCCTAATTATCTCGATTCCTTCATACCGACGCCGGCATAAGCAATGCCTGTCAACTCCGCCATCTCTTTCTTCCACGTTGTAATATCATCCGGATTGAACTGGTTTAGATGGGTATGGCCACAGGCGCGGGCCAGCACCTTCATCAAATCAGCCGAAGCGGAAAGAAAGCGGGCGAGCCTCCCGGCAGCCTCATCAATGGGAAGACGGGCGCGTAGTTTTTCACTCTGCGTGGCGATGCCGACAGGGCAATAGTTGGTATGGCAGGCGCGCATACCGATGCAGCCAATGGACTGCATGGCAGCATTGGAGATGGCGATACCGTCCGCTCCCAGGGCCATAGCCTTGGCAAAGTCAGCTGCGGTCCGCAGACCTCCAGTCACAACAAGCGTAACATCACCATTACCATGATCATCAAGGTGCCTGCGGGCACGCGCCAAGGCAGGCATTGTAGGCACGGAAATATGGTCGCGAAAGATCAGCGGTGCCGAACCCGTACCGCCACCACGGCCATCAAGAATGATGTAGTCCACGCCGACTCCCAATGCAGCGTCGATGTCCTTTTCGATATGCTGAGCGGAGAGCTTGTAGCCGATAGGGATGCCGCCTGTCCGCGCACGTACTTCTTCTGCGAAACCCCTGATCTCACCAAGCGTGTTCCAGTCAGGGAAACGGGCGGGTGATATGGCCGCCTCACCTTCCGGCAAGTCCCGCACCTCGGCAATTTTTCCTCTGACTTTGCAACCAGGCAGGTGCCCACCGGTGCCGGTCTTGGCACCCTGACCACCTTTGAAATGAAAGGCCTGCACGCGTTCGAGCTTGTCCCAGGAAAACCCGAAACGGGCAGAAGCCAACTCGTAGAAATAGCGGCTGTTAGCCTGCTGTTCCTCCGGCAGCATACCGCCTTCACCAGAGCAAATGCCGGTACCAGCGATCTCTGCACCTTTGCCCAAGGCCACCTTGGCCTCCTGCGAAAGAGCACCAAAACTCATATCCGACACGAAGAGCGGTATGGAAAGCTTCAGAGGCTTTTTGGCCCTTGGACCAATAATGAGTTCGGATGCAACGGATGTTTCATCCAAATGCGGGAGTGTAGCAAGCTGCGCGGTAACAAACTGCACATCGTCCCAGCCTGGAAGCTCGCTTCTTGGCACCCCCATGGCCGCCACCGGACCATGCGCCCCTGTTTTCTCCAGGCCGGACCCGGCCAGCTGACGTATGTGTTGAACATGCGGTTCATCGGAGATGGGGTGCGTGTCCTGCCAGACCCCCTGATAGCTGTCGCGATCAAATGGCTGGGGGTTGGCCCTTTCCCACTCAACAATCTCATCTTCATCCACCCACACCCGTCCATCTTCAATCCGGTGACTGAACTTGTGTAGATGCTCGGAATTGTTGTATTCGCTGATGCCTGTATCAAGCCGGTAGTCCCAGTTGTGGACGCCGCAAATCAAATTGTTGCCGGAGACATAACCATCGGACATCAATGCCCCACGATGAGCACAACGGCCATAGAAAACGCTGACTTGCTCACCAAACTTGACGACAACCAGATCAATATTTGCCACAAGTGCATGTAGCGGCTTGCGGTCTTCCAGATCGCCTGTTCTGACAATGGCAATTTCTTTCATGGTCTACTCCCGCAAACCGATCCGGGATCAGCTACGCCGCTCAGATAAGGGCAAGCGCGATCGTGCGGCGCATTGAAATCGAGTATAGGCCCCTTTGGAACAATCCGTGTCGGATTAATAGATTCATGGCTGTAATAATAGTGCCGTTTGATGTGTTCCATATTCACTGTCTCGGCAATGCCGGGCTCCTGGTACAGATCGCGCAGGTAACCCCACAGGTTTGGAAAATCAGAGATGCGTTGTCGGTTGCACTTGAAGTGACTGTAATACACGGCATCAAAGCGCACCAGTGTCGTAAACAATCGCCAGTCGGCCTCGCTGATGTGGTTGCCTGTTAGATAGCGCTGGCCTGAGAGTCGTATTTCCAGATCATCGAGCGCAGCGAACAACGCATCAAATGCTTCCTCATACACATTTTGTACCGTAGCAAAGCCACATTTGTAAACACCGTTGTTGATATTGTCGTAAACGAACGCGTTAATGGCATCAATCTCCTTATGCAAGTTAGCCGGATAATAATCATCCGTATTGCCGGTCAGTGCATTGAAGGCAGTGTTGAATATGCGGATGGTTTCTGCCGACTCGTTGCAGACGATAGTTTCCTGCTTCTTGTCCCACAGGACGGGTACGGTGACGCGGCCCGAATAACGCGGATCAGCCTTCGCATAGAGTTGGTGCATGTGAGTGAATCCGTAGAGCGGCTCGGGTTCAGAAAACTGCCAGCCGTGATCCAGCATGCGCGGATCGACGACTGTGACCGGAATGATCTCCTCCAGCCCTTTGAGCTTGCGGAAAATTAACGTGCGGTGTGCCCACGGGCAGGCAAGGCTGACATAGAGGTGGTAGCGATCCCGCTCAACTGGGAAAAGGTCATCCCCAATTTTGCATCGGAACTGCGACTGCGAGCGGTGAAACTTTCCGTCCTTTGCCGCCCATTTACCGTTGTCTGTTTCCCATACGCCGTCAATCAGCATACCCATCAGGCGGCACCCAGCATCGGATAATCGGTGTACCCGTGTTCGTCGCCGCCATAAAAAGTAACTTGATCAGCTTCATTCAACTCAGCGTCAAAACGGAATCGTGTCGGCAGATCGGGGTTGGCCAGAAACGGGATACCGAAGGCCACCAGATCGGTGCGTTCATCTGCGATGGCAGCATTGCCACGCATTTTGTTATAGCCGCCGTTGGCTATGTATGTACCGTTGAAAAGACTGCGGATTTCGCCCATGTCCACAGCCGTGTCCACTTCTCCGGCCATTGTCACCTCGACAACATGCAGATATGCAATGTCTTGCTCGCTTAACATTGAGGCGACATGGTTGAAAAGTGCTTGCGGATTAGAATCGTGCATGTCGTTAAATGCGTTAACCGGTGAGATGCGCACGCCGACCCTGTCCGCACCAATCTCAGATACAACGGCTTCGACCACTTCCTTGAGCAATCGTATGCGACTTTCAAGGGAGCCGCCGTATGCATCGGAACGCTGGTTGGTGCTATCGCGTAGAAACTGATCCAACAAATAGCCGTTGGCCGAATGAATCTCAATACCGTCGAAATCCGCTTGCATTGCGAAGGCAGCTGCATGGCGGTATTGCTTGATAATGGCCGGAATTTCGTCCGTTTCCAACGCCCGCGGGGTAACAAAATCTTTCAGCCCCTCGTAGGTAAACGCCTGGCCGGCAGGCTTGATGACAGAGGGCGCAACCGGTGGCTCGCCGTCATGATAGTCCGGGTGAGAGATACGTCCGCAATGCCAAAGCTGGCAGAAGATACGTCCGCCGGCATCATGCACAGCCTTCGTTACCTGCTGCCAGCCTTTGACCAGAGCACCCGTGTGGATGCCCGGTGTAGCCGGATAACCGATGCCCTGTTCAGAGACCTGCGCACCCTCGGTAATAATTAGCCCGGCTGTGGCACGCTGGCGGTAGTATTCGGCCATCAAGGCAGTCGGGATACCTCCCGGTGCGCGGTTGCGCGTCATTGGTGCCATGACCATGCGATTCGGCAATTCCAGATTACCCATTTGGATTGGTGAAAACAGGTCAGTCATTACTTCTCCTTTGCGTGTGCTTGCATGGTCTCTTCCGTGCCTTATGTCTTTTTCAGGATGCAGAACAGCGATTTTGGCGGCTCGTCCAGTGTGGAAGATGCAAACAGACAATCACGTGACTCAAGCAATTCGAACCTCTCAGCAAAGAAGCGGCAGATATCCCCCTCTCCGTATCGGCCCGGCGGACCTTCTTCTCGCGTTTCATCCTGATGGAAACATTTGAGTAGCAGCAAACTCTCCGGCTTGAGCAAACGTCTGATCGTGGCCAGATATGCCTTCTGATCAACGGTATCAGCGAAACAGTGGAATACACCGCGATCAAGAATCAGGTCGAACGAACCGCTGAGCTTACTCTTCAGCACATCATCGACATGAAAATCGACCGTGACTTTTTCGGCTTTGGCGAGTCGTCGGGCAGATTCAACTGCACTCCACGAGATATCGCTAGCCGTAACGGCAAAGCCACGTCTGGCCAATGCGACCGCCTGTGTGCCCGGCCCGCAGCCGATATCGAGTAAACTTCCTGCTGTTATTTCAAACCGCTCCAGCGCCTGTTCGAAATCTGCATCCAGTCCCGTATGGAACCATGGCAACTGCTCCACCGGCGTCTCCTGATAACGCGCTTCCCATCCGGCTGATAATGGTACGTGCATAGGCTTGCCCCAATATCCTGCGTGGACTATCTCTGCCATCGGCTTACGTGTTCTGGGTGCTATTTCCATGGGGCGAAAGTCCTCGGGCGCTCCGTCTGCATCGCGCGAATGGCCGAGTGCGGTCACACTCATCACCGTCATTCGATCGGGTATTCCCAGAGCCTTCTTCAGTGCTTCGGGATCAAAGCCACCCATCTGATGACTGGCTAACCCCAGCGCCGCAGCCTGTATGCAGAGACAGATGGTTGCCTGGCCCGTGTCGTATTCCGCCCATCGATTCGGGTTGCCGTTTTGTGAGAATGCAGGCTCTGCCAAGGCGATAATCAATACAGGCGCACGTTGCGCCCAAAGTTGATTCTTTGGTGCCAGTGCGCCCAGCACATTGGGCCATCCTGCCTCGTCGTTGAAGCGATCTGCGACGATATAACGCCACGGTTCCTCTCCAAAGCAGGAGGGTGCCCAGCGAGCTGCTTCCAGGCAGGATAAGATCGCTTCGGCCTTGACCGGCTTTTCAGCATCGAAGGCGCGCGTACTCCAGCGTTCTGCAAACAACCGCTCGATTGGCGCCTGCACATTCATACGTTGTTGAGCCATGCTTTTACTCCTTACTTACGTACGCCTTCGATGGACAGAAACAACTCCACCCTGTCAGCCGAGGGGCCGAGCATCATCGCCTTTTTCATTTTATAATCGGAAAGATGCAGAATAGTGGAACCCTCAAAACCGCGACGGTAGCCACCCCATGGATCAAGCCCAGTCCCGATCTGTTTCAAATCAATGCTTACCTCTTTGCTAACACCATGCAGTGTCAGTTTGCCCTGTAAGGTAGCCTTGCCAAAGCCTTTGACCTCGTAGGAAGTACTGACAAAGTTTGCCTTCGGAAATTTGGCGACATCGAAAAAATCTGCGCTGCGCAGATGTTTATCCCTCTCCGCATGATTACTGTCGATGCTGGCCATATCTATTTCCACCGTGACGTTGTTGTTCTCCGGCTTGTTTTTATCAAAGGTAAACGAACCGGTAAAGGTGTTGAAGTTGCCGATCAGCCAGCTGTAACCCAGATGTTTGACCTTGAACTGGATAAAGGCGTGTTGTCCTTCGATGTCAAACACATAGTTTTCGGCTGCCTGCACAGGCACCGCCATCCCCAGTGTAAGAAACAGTGTTGCTATCCAAAGTTTTGTTTTCATTTCCTCTCTCCTTGTGTCTTTATGCCCAGGCGATTTCTCATCCCAAGCATGCGCGTCAGTGTTGCATCCCTGTCAATAAAATGGTGTTTCAATGCCGCCACCGCATGCAGGCCAGCCAGTCCGATCACCGCCCAGGCAAAGGCCCAGTGAATGAGGCCAACGATATCACCCTGCCGCTCAGTAAAACTGAGCAATGCCGGCACTGTAAACCAGCCGAACACATCAATACCTGCCCCCCTGGCCGTTGGTATGAGATAACCGCTTATCAACACGCCCAGCATCAGCACATAGTGCAAGCGGTGCACGCCCAGAGCAACCAGCCGTTCCCAGGCCGCACCCATGACTTCAGGCTTGATACTGAAGGCCACCCAGACTAGCCGAAAAAAGAGCAGAAAAAGCACCAGCATGCCGACAGACTTATGGATGTCCGGCGCTCGATGATACCAGGTATCGTAATAGTCCAGAGAAGTCATCCATAGCCCCAGTGCGAACAGGCCGAAGATGGCTAACGCCATCACCCAGTGCAGAATGATGACCATCCAGCCGTATTGCGTCGGACTATTTGTGAGCCGCATTCACACCTCCAAAACCGTCAATCAAGATCAATTCTGTCGCTTTTGCAAGCAGATTATAACAGATCATCCTAGAAACCTCGGTTGGGAGTGCGTGCAGGGTGTAAGATATTGATTTGAAGGGCGTAACGGAAAAAATCGTCGTCACCTCACTGGTGATAAGCGTTTTTTCCGTTTAGCAAAGCGAATCAAGAGCGATCAAGTCCCAAATGTGCTGTAAATTCACTTTCCGTAAGATTCGGCATTA
>CAZAWX010000154.1:3952-9135 GCA_964488985.1 uncultured Ectothiorhodospiraceae bacterium | reverse complement strand
CAAGCGGAGAGTTGAAAACGCATCTAGTATCCACAGCATTCGTTGTCAAATACGATCAACCGCCATGATCCCGACCCGAGCATTGCCTTGGATTGGATAACACGCGCTCGGCCCCGAAATAAATTAACCGCCTGACAAGGACACCCGTTTTGCAAGACGTTGAGAATACTACCCGCAACACCAAGAATGTTGTCGTGCTATCCATCTGCCAGGCACTTTTCAACAGTGGCCGTACATTAGCCTTTATTGCCGCCTCACTGGTCGCGATCACCATGCTCGGTGACAACCTGACTCTGGTCACGGCGCCGGTCACCATGATGTTGGTCGGCACTGCAGCGGGAACCCTGCCCTCCGCCTATCTGATGCGCATTCTGGGGCGCAAATGGGGCTTTGTGATCGGCTCCGTGGTTGGCGCCACAGGGGCAGGCGTTGCCGCCTATGCAATCGAATTGAACAGTTTTTTACTCTTTAATCTGGGACTCTTTCTCTATGGACTGTATGGTGGCACAGCCCAGCAATACCGCTTTGCGGCCGCGGACGTGGCGCCTGAAAGTATCAAGGCCAAATCCGTCTCCATTGTGATTGCCATGGGAGTCGTCGGCGCTTTCGTCGGCCCTGAAACAACGCTGTTAACCAAACACCTGCTCACGTCAATCCCCTTCGTCGGCACTTTCTGGACCCTGGTGGTCTTTTGTCTGTTAGCGGCGGTGATTGTCCTCGGCATCGATATCCCTAATCTGACCCGGGAGCAATATGCCGACAATGGCCGCCCACTGGCACAGATCGTCACCATTCCCACCTTTATCGTCGCCCTTGTTGCGGCCTTGTTCGGCTATGCGATCATGAATCTGCTGATGACCGCCACACCGGTCACCATGCGTATCGAAACGTTTACCGATAACCACATTGTCCGGGTCATACAGTGGCATGTATTCGGGATGTTCGCGCCTGGGTTTTTTACCGGCGCACTGATCAAGCGTTTTGGTGTGGTACGAACCATCATCACCGGTAGCGCGCTGCTGTTAAGCTCCGTTCTGGTGGCCTTGTCCGGAGACAGTTTCGTACACTTTCTCGCCGCCTTGTTTCTTCTCGGCGTCGGCTGGAATTTCACCTTCACCGGCGGCACCGTGCTGGTCACCGAAGTTCATTCCCCTTCAGAACGGGCCAAGGTGCAGGGCATGAATGATTTTATTCTCTTCACCGGCCTGGCCATATCGTCTTTGTCTTCGGGCATCATCTACCACTTCATGGGCTGGATGTGGGTCAACCTGGCAACTTTGCCTATGATTATCTCGGTTCTGATCTCAGCTGTGTGGCTGCGCTCCATCCGCAGGAAAGAACAGGCGGCCGTTGCAACAGTGGCGGTAGAATCTTTGCCCTGAGATATCCCTGGCATGATGGTCAACGTATCCCTGTCAGTGGGCCGAAAAGTTTGATCTGAGCCATGCATATCGCTTGATAAACCCTGTTGCCGCCCTCATTTTTACTATAGCGGCAGCACGCCGATGTATGCATTCGGCGACAGAGGTGATGTTCAGGCCGCATTGACGAATACAATCCGGGGGACAACGATGGCAAATTCACTGGCAACACGACTTCCCAGCCCAACCGCTGATTTGCAGGGATACCTCCAGACCGTGTACAGCTACCCGCTACTCGGTGTTGATGAGGAGCACGATCTGGCAGTTCGCTATCGGGACAACAACGATCTGGATGCCGCCTGGCGTCTGGTTGCTTCGCACCTTCGATTTGTAGCGAAAATTGCCCGTGGCTACAAAGGTTACGGCTTACCTCAGGAAGATCTCATCCAGGAAGGCAATATCGGCTTGATGAAAGCTGTAAAACGCTTCGACCCTGAAGTCGGGGTACGCCTTGCCACCTTCGCCATTCACTGGATACGTGCTGAGATCCACGACTTCGTGCTACGCAACTGGCGGATCGTGAAAGTCGCGACAACCAAAGCCCAGCGCAAACTGTTCTTTAATTTACGCAGCGCCACAAAGCGTCTTAATTGGCTTTCACATGACGAGGCCAGCAAAATCGCCCAAGACCTCGATGTGCGCACCGTAGATGTTGTGGAAATGGAAAAGCGCATGTCTGCCCATGACAGTGCTTTTGACGGCGCGGTCGATGATGCCGACCACGGTGCGATTCCTGCAGAACAACTCGAAGATTATCGCTATGATCCCGGGGCGTGTGTACTTGCAAACGATCGTGCCGAATTCATCACCACGCAAGTAAGTGCCGGGCTTGAGAAACTTGATGAGCGAAGCCGTGACATCGTGACCCGCCGCTGGTTAACAGAACCCAAAGCTAAACTGCAGGAATTAGCCACTGAGTACGGGATCTCGGCAGAGCGTGTGCGGCAAATAGAAGCACGCGCATTTGCACAGTTGCGCGAATCCGTTGGTCGCTGCGACTGACCTAAAAAGAGCGGGGTGGCGATGCCACCCCGCTTAATCGCTCACAGGTCATTGTCGATCCCGGAGCTTGGGGGGGTTATGCGTCGACTTTGATCCGTTTTGGCTGCACGGCCACTTTTTTCGGGATCATTATTTTCAACACACCATTTTCGCCCTTGGCTGAAATGTTCTCCGCCTCTGCGGTATCGGGCAGGGCGAACTGGCGATGAAACGTACCGTACATCCGTTCAACACGCCGATAACCATTGTCACCTTCCTCCTCGGACTCGAACTTGCGCTCGCCTTTGAGCGTCAGCACACCATTGTCCATGGTGATCTCAATTGCTTCCGGCGCAACACCCGGAACATCGGCTGAAAGCACGAATTGTCCGTCTTCTTCCTTGATATCGACAGCAGGAGTCCAGTTACTGGTAGCAGCACTGGAGCTATCGTCAGCAGCAAACATGGCTTTGCCAAAGGCCCGGTTAATTTCATCCTGGATTTGCCGTACAGCACCCCAGGGTTCATATCTGGTCAACATCATTTTCCTACTCCTTTATGACTTGGTTCGGCTCATTGCCGTTATCAAAAAGGTGGGATCGGGCAAAAATTTTTCAAGTAGGTAAATGAATTTTTAAATCATCGGCAAAACATAGCCGTCCTGGATATTTCATTGGCCGTCAACTCTTGGTCCAGTGCTGGGTTAAACTGTGGGGTCCAAAAAGGAGTTTTTATGTCGAGTCATTTGTTTAGCCCCATCACCCTGGCCAGTTTGGAATTACGTAACCGGATCATCATCTCGCCCATGTGCCAATACTCAGCCAGCGAAGGTTGCGCCACCGACTGGCACCTGATGCACCTGGGGCAATACGCCGTGTCCGGGGCTGGTTTATTGATCATGGAAATGACCAACGTCCAGGCCAATGGGCGCATATCTCCCGGATGCATGGGCTTGTTCAATGATGCCAACGAGCAGGCACTGAAACCGGTGATGGCCTTTAGCGCCAAGTATGGCAATGTGCCTGTGTGCGTCCAGTTGGCCCATGCCGGGCGCAAAGCATCCTGCGCACCGCCCTGGCTAGGCCGGGGCCAACTGCCTCTCGATGCGGGTGGCTGGCAGACTGTGGCGCCCTCGGCGCTTGCCTTTGCTGATGATGATCGCCCGCCCAGAGCACTTGAAACTGAAGAAGTTCAAGCGTTGGTCACAGACTTTGTGCATGCCGCCGAGCGTGCGCAGCGGTTAGGGATCGACGCCATCGAACTGCATGGGGCCCATGGCTATTTGCTGCACCAGTTCCTCTCACCGCTGTCCAATCAACGCCAGGATCGCTACGGTGGCAGCCTGGAAAACCGCATGCGCCTGCCCCTGGAAGTTTTCGATGCCGTGCGCGCTGCGTGGCCCCGGCACAAACCTTTAGGTATCCGGGTATCGGCAACCGATGGTGCCGAAGGGGGTTGGGATGTGGCGCAAACCATCGAATTTGCCAAGGCACTGAAAGCCCGTAACTGCGACTGGATCGATGTTTCCAGCGGCGGCCTCGTCAGCTACCAGTCTATTGCTGCCGTGCCAGGTTACCAAGTGCCCCTTGCCCGTCAGGTTCGTGCAGCCAGCGGCCTTGCCACCATGGCGGTGGGCATGATCACTGAAGCGCAACAAGCCGAACAGATTCTCGCCGGTGGTCATGCCGACATGGTCGCTCTGGCCCGTGGCATGCTCTGGGATCCACACTGGGCCTGGCATGCAGCACACGCATTGGGAGAACCGCAACAAGCCGCTTATCCGAATCAATACCTGCGTTGTGCCCCATGACTGATTTGAGTATCACCCACACACTGGATCGCCATGCAGGCCGCAACTGCCCGCTCAGCTACCGCTATGCGCCGGCAGACATCGCAGCGTTACAAGCCTGGACGGCACACACGATCTATGTGGTCGGCGGACTGTATGGCAATACCTTCGCATTGGCAGCACTCCAGACCCTTGTGGAGCGGGAAAACAACCCCGTTCGTATTGTCTTTAACGGCGATTTTAACTGGTTCAATATCGATGACGCGGATTTCGCCGGGATAAATTCCGCAGTGCTTGCACACACGGCATTGCGGGGCAATGTCGAAACCGAATTATCCGCGGCTACGGCCGGCGTCGGTTGTGGCTGCGGCTATCCACACTGGGTCGATGATGACACCGTACAGCGCTCCAACCGGATCATGGCTCGCTTGCACCAAACGGCCAGCCGCCACGAACAGTTCCAGACCCGCTTGCGGGATCTGCCCATGTTCACCACGGCTCAGGTCGGTGATCTGCGTATCGCCATCGTCCACGGCGATGCCCACTCCCTGGCCGGTTGGAGTTTTTCCCTGGAACGCCAGATTGAAATATCAGCCATCGCGCAGCTTGAAAAGGATTTTACCGATGCCGCCGTTCAGGTCTTTGCCAGCAGCCACACCTGCACGCCAGTACTGAAGCGGTTGCACAAGGGCGTCTGGGCGGACGACGCCGTGCTCATCAACAACGGCGCCGCCGGTATGCCGAATTTCGCGGACAGCCACTATGGACTCATCAGCCGTATCTCGACTGTGCCTGCGCCGGTCGAGCCCCTGTATGGGCAGTGTGTGGCGGGGGTACATATCGATGCTCTGGCGTTGAACTATAACCGGGCAGGTTTCCAACAGCGTTTCCTGGCGCAATGGCCCAAGGGCTCCCTCGCCCACCACTCCTATTACCAGCGCATTGCCAACGGCCCGGATGTTCGTCTGGCGCAGGTGCAAATTGAGGCTTAG
>CAZAWX010000154.1:0-3852 GCA_964488985.1 uncultured Ectothiorhodospiraceae bacterium | reverse complement strand
AAATCCAGAGGCCAGGGTTCATCAATGCCGAAGCCTTGGGCAAAATCCACCCCCAGCGCAGCGAGTTGATCCTCAGTGGCCTGATCCTGTACATATTCAGCCACGGTCTGCTTACCCATGACATGACCGATATCATTAATCGATCGAACCATGGCAAGATGCACGGGGTCGGAAAGTCTGTCGCGGATAAAGCTGCCGTCGATCTTCAAATAGTCCACCGGCAGATCCCGCAAGGCTGCATAGGAAGACAAACCACTACCGAAATCATCCAGTGCAAAGCGACAACCTTGCTCGCGCAGTTTGTGCATGAACCGTTGGGCAACACCCAGATTCGCAATCGCGGTGGTTTCGATAATTTCAAAACAGATGCGTTGTGCTGGACACGGGCTGCGCTGAACCTTTGCTATGACAAAGCTCTGAAAATTCTCGTCGCCGATAGACTGGGCGGACAAATTAATATTGAAATGATAATTGCCGGTTTTTGCCTTAGGGTGGAGATCGATCCATTTAAAGATATTCGTGACGACCCATTGATCTATCCGGGTGGCCAGGCCATAGCGTTCTGCGGCGGGTAAAAAAGCCTCGGGGGGAATAATGTCGCCCTTGGTATTACGCATTCGCAGCAAAATTTCATAGTGGAGCTCATAGTGGGGTATGTCACCTGTAGCCGCTGCATTGAGGGCCTTGATGGTCTGTGCATACAAATCAAAGCGGTTTTCCGCCAACGCTTCGTTGATTTGCGGTACCCACTGCATTTCGTTTTCACGAAAGGCCAGGTCCGTATCGCCCCGCGTGTAGACCTGGATCCGATTTCCGCCCAGTTCCTTGGCCATGTAGCAGGCGCTGTCTGCGGCACGGAGCACTTCTGTAGCAGTGATGGCATTGCGATTGTCAATCGGCACCAGGCCGATACTTACGCCGATGCAAAAATGTTTGCCCTGCCAGTTGAATTTATAGCTCTCGATGGCCGACAACAGGTTGTGTGCAAGCTGAACGGCTTGTTCTGTTGTGCAGTGTTCCAGTAACAGGGCAAATTCGTCGCCACCGAGCCGGCCCAGTGTGTCGCGCCCACGTACCCGGTCGCTCAACAGTGCGCCGAGTTGTTGCAGCAGGGCGTCACCGGCAGCGTGGCCGCTGGTGTCATTGACAACCTTGAACTGATCCAGGTCGAGGTAACACAACGCATGCGCGGACGAACTCTTCGGGCTCGCTGCCAGAACGCGAGTCAGCCGATGTTCAAATTCGCGGCGATTCACCAGCCCGGTCAGTTCATCGTGGCTGGCCTGGTAGGCCAGTTGTGCCGACAGTTCCCTCGCCTGGGTGATATTGCGGCCTGCGCCCCGGTAGCCCAGAAACTCTCCCCTGGAATTGAACAGCGGTCGGCCGCTGATGGAATGCACGGTCTTGCCGCGGCCCAGATCCGGGAATTCGATTTCAAGCTTCACAATGGGTTGATGGGCGTGAAATACCGCAACAAGGTCATCGCTATTCGGGCTGACCACTGAAGCCCGGCGGATCAGTTTCCCGATACCGGCACCCTGGAACGGGTCAGTTGAAATCCCCGTGATCTCATCGAATCGGTGTGAGACAAAACTGAAATGTAATTCGCTGTCCAATTCCCAGAACCAGTCGGCGGCGGTTTCAGCGAAATCCCGAAAGCGCGCTTCACTGTGTTCAAGCGCTTGTTCGCGGATTTTATGCCCAGTGATGTCGACGGTGGTCAACAACACCCCGCCGCTGCGTGTGCGCCGTTCACGAACCATATGCCAATGGCCATCGCCAGTTTCAAGTTCGAAGGCCTCAGCACATTCACGGTGGTATCGTAAACGCTTTTCATGCCACTGCCGCTCTTGGCCCACGGCTCGAGGCCAATGCCCACACTCCAGATGCATGCGCAGGATCTCCTCGAATCTGATCCCGGGCTGCATAAAGGGCCGGGCACTCTCAGCAAGCAGGTTCAGCCAGTTGTGGTTGAAAATCAGCAGGCGGTCTTCGGCGTCGAACAGTGCGTAGCCGTCACTGATAGCCTCGATGACGTCGCGGAATCGTTCCTCCGCCCGACGGACTTCAATCTCCTGGCTGTTATCCAGGCCGGTGCCCCGATAACCCTGAAATTCATGATGGTCATCAAATACAGGGATGCCGTTAATACGAAGATGGTAGATATCACCGTCCTGCGTGGTGCGTTGGTAGTCAACATTGCGAAAAGGCCTGTGTGCCAGAACATCTTCCTGGTGTTGTTGCCAATCGGCGTCGGTGATCCCCTCCGGGCGTTCAAGGAGAGTTTTGCGGCCGAGGCATTGTTCAGGGGAGTGGCCGGTGATTTCCGTGTATCGATCGGAAAGATAGATCGTATTTAACTCGGCATCGGTTTCCCAGTACCAGTCACTGGCAGCTGCGGCAAAAGCCCGAAAGCGTGATTCGCTGAAACGCAGTTCATCCTCGCGCAGCTTTTGCTCAGTAAAATCACGGGTAGTGACAAGTGTGGACCCATCGGGGATGCGATGATCGCATATCTCCATCCAGCGGCCATTCTCACTGGCATATTGAAGGCGGCCACGGCCCTGGTAGAATTTTTCCAGGCGTTCGCGCAGCCATTGTTCTTCCTGGCCGACAGCATCCAGGATGATGCCCCGATCGAGATAAGCACGCAGAATCTTTTCAATGTGCCATCCGGGCTTTGCCGGCCGAGTGAAGTGGCCAACATAACGGTCTTGCCAGGCACCGTTGCAGACCACGAACAGGCCATCGGCATCGTACAGGGCGACGGCATCGTGGATGCTTTCCATGGCATTGATAAAGCGCTGCTCTGCGGTCTGCGCCCGGCGCCGTGACACTTCCTCGGCACTGACGTCCACTGCTGTGCCACGATAGCCGAGGAAATCCCCCTCCGGACTGAAGCGTGGCTTGCCATTGATTCTGAGGTAATGGACAACGTCCTGAGTGTATTTTCCTAAGATCGGATACACCAGGCCACGGAACGGTCGATGGTTGTCGAGATCCTCCCGGTGTTTACGCCACAGTTCCGGATTGGCTTGAATATCGACCAGATCGAATCGGGTCTTACCGATGATCTGTTCCGGATCAGCGCCGAGAACGCTGTACACCGGTCCGGAAAAGAATACAAAGCGATGCTCGGCATCGGTCTCCCAGTGCCAATCCGAACCCGCCTGAGCCAGTTCCCGGTACCGGGCTTCGCTTTCAAGCAGTTTCAGGTGTGTTTCATGCTGTTCACTGACATCGAGAATCGTACTTAGCAGGGCCGGCGTCCCATCCCAGTCGATAATCCGGGCGGTGTTTTCCGCCATGAAGGTCGTGCCATCTTTGCGCACAGCCTTGACCTGAATCCGGCTGGCCGGCGTTGTATCGCGGGTACAATTCAGCAGGTACTCTTTGATACGGCCACGATCCTCGCTCGCCACCAGATCAATACTGCGCGGGCAAGCCAGTAAATCCTCGCTATCGGCATAGCCCAGCATCTCGATCAGCGTCTGGTTGACGAACAGCAAGCGGGCACTGCGGTGAACCAGGATCCCCTGCATCGAACTCTCAATCAGGTTGCGCCAGCAATCTTCGCCATGCAGCACGCCACGGGAATCCCTGCTGCCCGGCTGTGCGGGTCGGTATTGGGAAAGAGCAGCCACGGCATTAGCGTTTAATGCAGGCTTTGAATCATCCGGTATTTGGGTGATAGTCAAGTGTCCCGTTGTAGTGATAGTCGGATGGTTTCGTGACTGCCCGGTCTTGTGGGCACAAATAAGTTGTTAACCTGTGTGGAGGGTCGGGTGCTGGTATAAGAAGTGTATGTGGCAAGGATGCCACATCCAAGCCTACAGGGATGTATTTACGGCG